>CAIJLX010000022.1 GCA_903821695.1 uncultured Alphaproteobacteria bacterium
ATTCATGCGGAGATTCCGCCACGAGACAATCGCAAAAATAAGCGATATTATGACAAAACAGTGTATGACTGGCGAAGACGCATTGAAAATATGTTCCAGAAAATCAAAGAAAATAGACGGCTTGCACTGAGGGTCGACAAACTCGATTCCACTTTCATGGCATTCCTTGCCCTTGCCTTTATCAAACTTGAGGTTTGTTAACAGTGCCTAAAACATTTTAATGCCCGGTTAAAAGTTTCGGACGATATGGGAGTTGAATTTTTATTTTCACCTCAAGATGCGCGCAAAGCCTCAGTTCTTCATCACATGAGTACACCCCTCACCGTTTATTCCCTAGTTTCCAAAGGGTTAGAAGAACCTCATGATGTCAGTATTAAACTCCTAACCAATAGTTTTACAAAGATACGAGAGTTCACACAACGATTCCAATCACTCGAAGCTCAGAAAGAACTGGATACTAGATTTTCAGACCTAAAACGTCAGCTTGATCTACGCAAATAGACTAGAAACCGAAGTTTCATCTGAAATACGCTTCACTGCTTCAGCCATCAGTGGCGCAATAGGAACTACCCGGATATTGGAGACACCCTTAATTTTTTCAGCCTGTGGAATGCTGTCCGTAACCGCCAGGCTTTTCAGGGCGGATTTCTTTACTCGTTCGATGGCTTGGCCGGAGAGGACGCCGTGGGTGACGTACGCGGAGACGGATTTGGCGCCTTTATCCAGGATCGCGGCGGCGGCGTTGCAGAGGGTGCCGGCGGAATCGACGATGTCATCGACTAAAATACAATCACGGCCTTCCACATCGCCGATGATGTTCATGACTTCAGAAACGCCAGCTTTTTCACGGCGTTTATCGACGATGGCAAGATCAGCATTGAAGCGTTTGGCGAGGGCCCTTGTGCGCACTACGCCACCAACATCGGGCGAGACGAACATTAAATCGGCACCATCAAATTGCTGTTTGATATCGGTGACGAATACGGGTTCGGCATAGAGATTATCCACCGGAATATCGAAGAAACCCTGGATTTGGCCGGCATGCAGATCGAGCGTCAGCACCCGGTTTGCACCGGCTTCGGTGATCAAATTCGCGACCAGTTTCGCGGAAATCGGGGTGCGTGGGCCTGGTTTTCTATCCTGCCGGGCATAACCGAAATAAGGGATCACGGCCGTAATCCGGCGCGCGGAGGCACGGCGCAGAGCATCCACCATCACCAGCAATTCCATCAAATGGTCATTGGCCGGGTAGCAGGTGGATTGGACAATAAACGTATCTTCCCCCCGAACATTCTCCAAAACCTCAACGAATATCTCATTATCGGCAAAGCGCTTCACGTTCGCCTTGGTCAATTTCAACCCCAAATAAGAAGAAATCGCCTCAGAAAGTGGGATATTGCTGTTACAGGTCAAGATTTTCATAGGTTCGCGGGTGTTAGCAAGAATAGTGGTGCAAGTAAACTAAATAGTCTTCGCTTTATATTCACACCATTCCCGAATCGGACAAATGGGGCATTTCGGCTTTCGCGCCACGCAGGTATATCGGCCATGCAATATTAGCCAGTGGTGAGCGTGTTGCATGAATTCTTGGGGGATATTCTTTAACAACTGTAGTTCGGTTTCTAGTGGGGTTGCGGCTTTGGCTAGGCCTATGCGGTTGGCGACTCTGAAGACGTGTGTATCGACGGCCATGGTGGGTTCACCGTAGGCGCAGTTGAGGACAACGTTGGCGGTTTTGCGGCCTACTCCGGGTAAGGTTTCTAGCTCTTCTCTTAGGCGGGGGACTTGGCCGTTGAATTTTTCTAGCAGCATATGGCTCATCGCGATCATGTTTTTGGCTTTGGCGTTATAGAGGCCGATGGTTTTGATGTATTTTTTGAGGCCCTCTTCGCCCAATTTTACCATCGCTTTTGGGTTATCTATTTTCGCGAATAATGCGCGGGTTGCCTTGTTTACGCTCACATCGGTGGCCTGGGCGGAAAGGGTCACTGCAACCAGCAATGTATATACATTCGTATATTCTAATTCAGTCTTCGGATGGGGGGTTTGAGCCCTAAGTGTCTGAAATACAGAAAAAATATCTTGCTTTTTCATAATTCTGTTAAAATCCGCAGAAAAGGGTTATAATTGAGGTGTTATGGAAGCGATTGCTCGGTCATCGCCGCCTATATCGGCACCGGATTCTATCAAGTTGCCCACTCCCGCAACAGCGCCCGTTTCTGTTCCCAAAGAAAGCCAAGCAGAACAACAGGCTGTAGACATTGCTTTAAGCAACGATGCAAAAGAATATTCGGATACGAAACCAAAAGGATCGATAGCAGAACAAGCGAAAGCCCAGCAAGATAAAAAGACACAGGAAGAGGCGCCACCCTCACCCTCCCTCGGCAAAGAATTTTATGAGCAGAATCAGATTCAGGCCGAAAAAAGCAAAGCTGCACGGCAAGAAGCACTCAAAGAAACGGCGAAGTATTTCAGCAATTATCTGCAATATACCAATAGCTATCTGGCACAGTTGGCTTATGCCAAACAGCAGGCGGATCAACCCATTATTCTGCCGCAACCTGCTGGCCCACAAGACTTAATCGCGAAACTCAATTTATTTGCGTAAGCTTTACGATTCGTTAACCATTACGTGTTATCATCGATAATCGACCAAAAAGGAGTTCCTATGGACACTGCTACATCGGTTTCAGGATTACGGGCTGCAGAAGCACGCATCGCCGTTTCCGCGAATAACGTTGCCAACATCAATAGCACCAAGAAGCTGGAAAACGGCGTCGAGAAGAATGAGCTATTCGTTCCCAAAACTGTGCAAGATGTTTCCGTGGGCACATCGGGCGGCGTCAAATCCGTCGCGAGCCCTGTGCAACCGGCGAATTTCCTGCAAACCAATGCCAAGGTGGAGGGAGATGAGGGTAGCCTTCCTTTCCGTTCGACTGTAGATCTCGCAAAAGAGACGACGGATACCGTGGTGGCCAAAAATGCATACCAGGCAAATTTGATCGCCCTGGAGGCCAAAAATAAGACAATTGAGCAGACCCTCGACATCATTTCCTGATAAATTATTCAGCCATTTCAATACCCTAAATAATAGCTGTGACAGCCCCTTGCCAAGGGGGTTTTGCTCGCTCTATAACCTTTCTATCACAGGAAAGGTTATTAAGGTTTATGGCAGCAGTCGAAGAACTAGCAGTCGATTTTCCATTCGCAGTTAGCGTACGGCGGAATGCCTTCGCACGGCGGATTCGCCTTAATGTGCACCCTACCCGCCGGGTCCAATTGATCCTGCCAAAACGGGTGAAATTACAGTCCGGCATCAACTTCCTGCAGGAAAAAATTGAGTGGGTGTCTGAGATCCTTGCCCAATACCCAAAACCAGAGAAATTTAAGCCCGGCCGCACCGTGTTGCTGCAAGGCCGTGATTACCTCATTTGCCACTCACGTGATGTCTCGCCACGCCCTGTTGTGCGCTCCGGCCATCTCTATGTCGGCGGCTCGTGGGATTTGGTGCATCATTCGGTCGTCACCTATCTCAAACAACGTGCCCGCACGGTGCTGTGCGAATATGTCGACGAATATTCCGAAACCATCGGCAAACATGTCGACCGCATCACCATCCGTGATATGCAAAGCCGTTGGGGCAGCTGCTCCGGCAAAAAACGCATCACGCTAAACTGGCGCCTCATCATGGCCCCTTCGTATGTCGCCCGCTATGTGGCCGCCCATGAAGTAGCCCACATGCTAGAAATGAACCACAGCCCCCGCTTCTGGCGTGTCACCGAAGATTTATACGGCGGCGACTGCACCCCAGCCAAAGAATGGTTGAAGGCGAATGGTCAGCGCTTGATGCAGACCGTTCTATAAAGCTGCTCCTGCTTCGGCTTACTAGCCTCCGCAATGAGCCTAAGCCCTTCGGGCACTAAAGAAAGCGGCCTCCTTGCCGCTATTACAAAAGGCCATTACTCGCGAAGCTGTAATGTTTCTTGCCAGCGATAATTAAGTGATCATGGATGAGAATACCTAGTGCCGCAGCACCTTGCTGAATCTGGCGGGTGATCTCGATATCTTCGCGGGAAGGCTTCGGATCGCCACTCGGGTGGTTGTGGACTAATATAAGATGAGCTGCATGTAACTCGAGCGCACGTTTGATGATTTCGCGTGGGTATACGGGTGCTTGGTCGATCGTTCCTTGCTGTGCTTCATCGGCGATGAGCATGCTTTTTTGGTTGAGGTAGAGCACTCGGAATTGTTCTCGCTTTTCTTCGCCCATGAGAGCTTGGCAATAATCCAATACGGATTGCCAGCCTTGGAGCACGGTCACTTTTTGCGCTTCGGTTTTTAGCAAACGGACACCGGCTTCGCGGATCACTTTAAGTGTCGCGACGGTGATTTCGCCTAGACCTTTAACGGCGAGTAACTCTGCTGTGGAGGCATTAAGCACTTTGGCGAGTGAGCCGAAACGGGCGATCAATTGTTTGGCGAGTGGTTTGACATCGCCCTGAGGTTTGCAGGCGAATAGCAGCAACTCCAGCACTTCATAATCCGGCATGCCTTTGCCTTCGGATTCCATAAACCGTGTGCGCAAACGTTGGCGATGGCCTAAATAATGCGGCTTTTCTTCTTTGAGTTTGAACTCGACCGGCAACATATCCGGCGGCAGGGTAACTAGGGAAAACTGCGCCTCCAACGGCGCATAAGCAACGGCGGGTTCTTTTACACCTTTGCGCTTTTTGCTCATGCAGCTTTCTTGACCAACCGATCAATCGAAACCAACTGCTCCAAGATGCCCTTCATATCCGGCAGCTTGACCATACATGGCCCATCGGAAGGTGCATTATCAGGATCCTGGTGGGTTTCCATAAACACGCCCGCAATCCCCACCGCAATCGCCGCCCGTGCGAGATATGGCACCATATGCCGTTGCCCGCCCGAAGCTGTGCCCATACCGCCCGGTTGCTGCACAGAGTGAGTCGCATCAAATATCACCGGATAACCCGTCTCCGCCATGATGGGGAAACTGCGCATATCGGTGACCAACGTATTATAGCCAAACGACGCCCCACGCTCAGTCAGCAGAATATTTTTATTGCCCGCCTCAGCGATTTTATCGGCGACGTTTTTCATATCCCATGGCGCTAAAAACTGGCCCTTCTTTACATTCACCACCCTGCCCGTTTTCGCAGCAGCGATGAGTAAATCAGTCTGGCGGCAGAGGAAGGCTGGGATCTGCAAAACATCGACTACGCTCGAAACTTCGGCACAATGCGCTTCTGTGTGCACATCGGTCAATACCGGGCAGCCATAAGCTTTTTTGACAGCTTCAAATACCGGCAATGATTTTTCTAGGCCGATGCCACGAGTTGCTTTTGCGCTGGTGCGGTTGGCTTTGTCGAAGGAGGTTTTGTAGATGAAACCGATGCCCAATTTTTTGGTTATTTCGGAGAGTTGGCCAGCAACGTCGAGTGCATGTTCTTTGCTTTCCATCTGGCAGGGGCCAGCGATGAGCATGAACGGCAAATCATTGCCAATTTTTACATTTCCGATCGAAACATGTGTCATAATTTTACTTTCTTCGCAGCACCGACAAATCCGGAGAATAGAGGGTGCGGGTTAAATATAGTGGATTTGAATTCCGGATGGAACTGAACACCGACGAACCATGGGTGCTCGGGAATTTCGACAATCTCTGGCAGCTTGCCATCTGGCGACATGCCCGAAAATACCATCCCAGTTTTTTCCAGCTGAGGAATATAATTCGCGTTCACTTCATAACGGTGGCGATGGCGTTCTTCGATTTTGGTTGAGCCATAAACCTCATACGCCAGCGTACCTTTTTTGATCACGCATGGATAGGAACCCAACCGCATCGTGCCACCCAAATCGCCTTTAGAGGAGCGTTTTTCTTTTGAGCCTTCTTTAACCCATTCGGTCATCAATCCGACGACTGGATTTGGTGTTGGGCCGAATTCGGTGGAGGATGCATCTTTGATTCCGGCGAGGTTACGAGCAGCTTCGAGCACTGCCATTTGCATGCCGAAACAAATGCCCAAATATGGAATATTATTTTCACGAGCGAAACGAGCGGCGGCGAGTTTTCCTGCCACACCCTCTTCACCAAAACCACCAGGTACAATAATCCCCTGTACGTCTTTTAGTTTTTTAATATCTTGCAAACGGGCATCCACCCAATGGAGTTCTACTTGGGTATCGTTAGCAATTCCGGCGTGGTAGACGGCTTCGATTAGCGATTTATACGCATCTTTGAGGCCGGTATATTTGCCGACGATTGCGACATGCGTAACCTTAGTCGTTTTGGCGATTTTGCTGACGATGTTTTGCCAGTTTTTGAGTGGCACATCCTTGGCAACGGGCAGCTCGAAATGTTTCAAGATTTGTTCGTCGACGCCTTGTTTGTGGTAGCTCAATGGCACTTCGTAAATGGTTTCCGCATCTCGTGCTTCAAACACGTCATCTTCAGATACGTTACAAAACAGCGCGATTTTTTGGCGGTCGGATTTTGGGATGGCTCGCTCTGAGCGGCAAAGCAAAATATTCGGTTGTAAGCCGATCGTGCGCAGTTCTTTTACGGAGTGTTGCGTCGGTTTGGTTTTGAGTTCTTTGGCGGCGGCGAGGTATGGCACCAAGGTGAGGTGCACGTAAAGCGCACGGTCTTTGCCAAGTTTATAGCCAATTTGGCGGATGGCTTCTAAGAAAGGTTGGCCTTCGATATCGCCTACGGTGCCACCGATTTCACAGAGCACGAAATCAGCACCGCCAGCGTCGCTTTGGATGAATTCTTTGATGAGGTCGGTGACGTGGGGGATCACTTGGACTGTACCGCCCAGATAATCGCCACGGCGTTCTTTCATAATCAAGTTCGAATATATACGGCCGGTGGTGACGTTATCGCTTTTTCGGGCTTCGACGCCGGTGAAGCGTTCATAGTGGCCTAAATCCAAATCGGTTTCGCCGCCATCTTCGGTGACGTAGACTTCGCCATGTTGGAAGGGGCTCATCGTGCCGGGGTCTACGTTTAAATAGGGGTCTAATTTGCGTAGGCGGACTTTATAGCCACGGGCTTGTAGCAATACGGCGATTGAGGCCGAGGCTAGGCCTTTCCCCAAAGAGGAGACGACCCCGCCAGTGATGAAAATGTAGCGGGGTTTCGAAGATTTTTGGGGCATATTATTTCGCGAGTGGTACGGCTGGTTTAGAAGGTTCTAATGGCGTTTTCACAGCTGGCATTGGCGAATCCGCCGCTGGCAGAATCGAATCAATGCCCTTCTTCTGGTTACCATGGGTGACCAAATACGCCAAAATCAGGCTGTTTACGATGAAGATGGTTGCCAAAATCGCGGTCAGTTTCGTCATGAAATTTGCGGTGCCACGGGCAGACATGAAGCCGCCGCCACTGCCGGAACCACCGCCAATACCGCTCAAACCATCACTGGAATTAGGCTGCAGGAGAATAACCCCGACCAGCGAGATGCACACAACAATATGAATAACCAGTAATACCGATTCCACGAAAAACCCTAATATAAAGAGATAGAATAAGTTGTGTATAGCAGCTTAAGGGCGAAGTGCAAGCCTAACTCTGAACAATTTTCTTCCAGGCGGAAGGGTCGATGCTCGCACCACCCACTAGCGCCCCGTCGACCGATGGAATCGCCAGTATTTCTTGGATATTTTCGGGCTTTACGGAGCCACCATAGAGCACTTTTACATCCGCCACCTGGGCTTTGATGAATTGGTGCATGGTATCGATTTGTTCGTTGGTTGGCGTTAAGCCCGTGCCGATTGCCCATACGGGTTCATAGGCGATCATAAAATGACGCATGGTGGGCGGCAGATGGCGTGGCAGGAATGAGAGCTGTTTTTTAACAATATCTTCCGCCTTCCCCGCCTCATGTTCGGCGAGACTTTCGCCAACGCATAAGATAATCCCGAGATGGGAGGCGGAGGCGATATCGAGTTTGCGCTGAATGAGCGCATCGGTTTCCTGGTGATGCTGGCGGCGTTCGGAGTGGCCGAGGATCACCCATTCGCAACCGGCCTCTTTTAGCATCGCTGCACTCACATCACCGGTATAGGCGCCTTTATGTTCGGCGGAGCAATCTTGTGCACCTAATGTTACGCCCTTGGTGTGCGACAGAAGGGTGAGCGGTGGGCAGAGGATGATTTTATGTTTGGATGGGGTAGAGGCGGCGGCTAGCGCATGCGCCAACACGTGGCCTCCGTTCATCTTCCAATTGGCTACGATTGTTTTCATAGAAATCCAATACTTGACGCATAGCGGTTACGTCAATACATTCCGCCATCGAAATGTTTGTAAAAGCTGGAAAGAAAGAAGCGCTGCATCTCTGGCAGCAAGTAACGTCGTCTTGTGTGCGGATGAAGAGCTATGACCTCTCCATGCGGCAATTGGCGGTGTTGTTATCGGTTTATCTGGAACCGGCGCCGCACACGGTGAAGAACCTCGCCGAGCGCATGAATATTTCCAAGCCCGCCATCTGCCGTGCACTCGATTATTTGGCCCGCAGCGGATTATTAAAACGGGTGCGTGACGAACATGATAGACGTAACGTATTAGTACAACGTACAGTAAAAGGCTCTGTGTTCCTCACCGAGTTTTCGGAATTGATTATGTATAATTTGGGTAAAGTTTAATGGCTGATTTGTTTTCTAATCCCGCAGGCAAGAAAGCGGTTGAGAGTTATTCGGCGAAAGATATCGAAGTCTTAGAAGGCCTAGAACCCGTCCGCCTTCGCCCTGGTATGTATATCGGCGGCACGGATGAAGTCGCCATGCACCACCTCGCGACTGAAGTGTTCGATAACTCGATGGATGAAGCCGTTGCGGGTCATGCCAACTGGATTGAAGTGCATCTCGCGAAAGATGGCTCGCTGATGGTGCGTGATAATGGGCGTGGCATTCCGATCGACCCGCACCCTAAATATCCAAAGAAATCCGCGCTCGAAGTTATTTTGACGATGCTTCACTCTGGTGGAAAATTTAGTGGCAAAGCTTATGAGACATCGGGTGGTTTGCATGGTGTTGGTATCTCTGTCGTAAACGCATTATCCGATCATCTACGTGTAGAAATCGTGCGTGACAAAATTCTTTATAGCCAAGAATTTTCGCGCGGTGAGCCGATGACGAAATTGATCAAAGAAGGCAATGCGCCCAACCGCCGCGGCACAACTGTCACCTTCCATCCGGATCCAGAAATTTTTGGAAAGATAATGCTGAAAGCAGCGCGAGTTTATCAGCTTTGCAAATCGAAAGCCTATCTCTATCGTGGCGTAGAAATTCGTTGGAGCTGCGATCCGGAAATGGTCCCCTCCTCCGGTGCTGTTCCACAATCTGAGACGATTCACTTTCCCAATGGTCTCGTCGATTTCTTGAACGAAAGCTTACATGGTCAGCAGACCGTGATGCCCGAGCCATTTAGTGGCGAAGCGAAGCTCGCGGATAATAAAGGCCGTGTCGAATGGGCGATTGCTTGGCCTATGATGATCGATGGATTTACGCATTCTTATTGCAACACGATTGTTACTCCGCAAGGCGGCACGCACGAGCAAGGTCTGCGAGCAGCGATCTCTAAAGCGATCAAAGAATATAGCGAGTTGGTGAACAACAAAAAAGCCGCCGTAATCAGCAGCGAAGATATCATGTTGAATGGCACCTTCATTCTTTCTACCTTTTACAAAGACCCACAATTCCAAGGCCAAACAAAAGATAAATTGGTGACGACCGAAGTCGCTCGCTTAGTCGAAAACGCTATCCGCGACCATTTTGACCATTATTTGAGCAAGAACACACAAGCCTCCACTAAGCTGCTCGAATTCCTAATCGACCGGGCAGAAGAACGCCTCGCCCGTCGCCAACAAAAAGAAACCTCGCGCAAAAACGTGATCCAAAAATTGCGTCTACCCGGTAAGCTCGCCGATTGCACCCGCAACACCCCCGAAGGCACCGAATTGTTCCTGGTAGAGGGCGATTCCGCAGGTGGCTCGGCCAAACAAGCCCGCAACCGCGAAACCCAAGCGATCCTTCCCTTGCGCGGAAAAATCCTAAACATCGCCAACGCAACCGCCGATAAAATTCGCAACAACCAAGAGATCGCCGACATGCTCACCGCCCTCGGTTGCGGCTCCGGCAGCCTCTATGACGAATCCGCCTTACGTTACGAAAAAATCATCATCATGACCGATGCCGACGTCGATGGCGCCCACATCGCCTCGCTGCTGATGACCTATTTCTTCTTAGCGATGCCAAAACTAATCGAGAACGGCCACCTCTTCCTGGCCCAACCTCCCCTCTACCGCATCACCCAAGGCGCCCGCACCGTTTACGCACAAGATGACGCAGAAAAAGCAAAAATCCTCGGCGAATTAAGCAAAAGAGGCCATGTCGAAGTCGGCCGCTTTAAAGGTCTAGGCGAGATGACCGCCCCACAGCTAAAAGAAACCACCATGAATCCAGAGCTACGCACCCTACTTCGCGTTGCAATTGAAGAGCACGAAATCGTCGCCACCCACGTTGAACATCTCATGGGTAAAAAGCCAGAGCTACGCTTCAAATTTATCGAAGAACAAAGCAAGCTAAAACGCGCCATCTTGGAAAACACACTCGACATTTAAATTCTAAGAATATTTCCGGCTGTTAACGGTATTTTAAGAATTACCCTTTAAGTTAGTTTCAAACAGGTGTAGAATACTTCTCACAAGCTGTTGAAAATACGAAGGATTTTTATATGGCCACATATAGTTCAGGTAATGATTACATTGATGGTTTGTTAATGGGGCCTTCCCTCACAGGGGTTATTGGTTCAGGTGTAAATGTTAATTACAGCTTTGGCACCCAGAGCCAAGCCGAAACAAGCCCTTTTGCGATTGATCCTGCCTTTGAAAAAGCAATTGGTGCAGCCGTTGGCATTTGGTCACAATATGCCAACATTCATTTTACGAAAGTAACAACCTCAATTACAAATCCCACCGTTCAGCCCGTTATGTTTGCAATGGGTGATGGCCTTGAGTCCGGCGTAGAAGGCCTGACCTCTAGCATTATTTCCTCCAACGGGTCAAAAATACTTACTTCAGATGTAACGATTGCAAGTGACCTTGAGGGGTCAAGCTTACGCCAAGGGCAATATGGCTTCTTTGTTGTATTGCATGAAATAGGACATGTGCTTGGATTAACTGATAGAGACGGGCTTGATCCTGTAAATCATGACAGTCTGGATTACTCCATCATGTCTTATACCGATGGAACCTATGCAAAACGTGGCTTTGGTTTAGCGCCCGCCACCCCGGGACCAGATGATATCGCTGCACTGCAATTCCTTTATGGCGCCAATATGAGCACCAATGCCGGGAACACACGTTATACGATTAATGCAGGTGATCCATTGCATACAATATGGGATGCTGGAGGCAATGATATTATTGATACCACCAGCTATAATAGCGGAGCGGTTGTTGATTTACGGGATGCGTTGCCGGGCAATGATATTGCTGATGATGACGCTGACCCCACCCACCCTATACTTCTTGGCGCAACAGCTGTGTGGCTTGCCTATAATTCACGTATTGAAGATGCGATTACGGGTGCTGGGAATGACACCATTACAGGCAATGATCTTAATAATATTTTAACCGGCAATGCAGGTAATGACTCCATCACTGGCGGCGGCGGAAGTGACCAGATTTTTGGTGGCGATGGGAATGATACGGTTGGAGCCTGGAGCAATAGCTTGATTCGCGGCGGTAATGGGATTGATCTCCTCACCTATCAAAGCGCAACATCTGGTGTTGAGGTTAGTCTTTCTGATATTTTAAACAGTGGAACCGACTCTTTAGGGAATAGTATTTTTGGCATTGAAGGCGGCATTTTTGGCTCGCTTTTTGATGATATCATTACCGGCAATCAAGCCAACAATACGTTAGCTGGCAGTGAAGGTGATGATATTTTGAATGGCCTGGGTGGGAATGATCTGATCAATGGCAATATCGGCGCCGATTTTGTTTCCGGCAGTGAAGGCAGCGACACCGTAATGGGTGGCCAAGGGGATGATAATGTAAACGGCAATATGGGAAACGACATTATTAATGGTGATAAGGGAGCGGATACATTATTGGGTGGCAAAGGGTTTGATACGATAAACGGCGGTGAAGATAACGACAGCATTGCGGGTAATTTAGGTAATGATGTGCTCTTTGGTAATGCTGGTACTGATACATTGTATGGCGGTGATGGGGACGATTCTCTCAATGGTGGCGATGATAGTGATGACATTACTGGAGGGGCTGGTAACGATACGTTGATGGGCGGCGCCGGTAATGACAATTTGCAAGGGGATGGTGGAGCAAATATTATTGATGCTGGCGCCGGAAATGACAGTATTTTTGCAAATGGCGATGGCGCTTATACCATTACCGGTGGCACTGGTGCGGATAGCTTTATGGGCGCTATTGCAGATGCCTTCATTACTGATTTTCAACTCTCGGCAGATAAGGCAGTTTTTTCTGACAGTATCTTTGCTGATGTTATAGCTGCTCTTGCAGCACAAACTTATGATGCCACAACAGAAGTAGCAACGATAACGCTACCTTTCGGAGGGCAACTAATTTTTCAAAATGTTCCCGAACCTCTTTCCACTAGTGATATTATGATTATTACTGGATAATCCTGGAAATTTCACACAGGACATATAAAACATAGACATGACCTATACATTATACAAAAACGACCTTCCCGCTGGCTTTGAACTTTCTGGAGACTTAGCAATTGATACCGAAACCATGGGGCTTAACCCATTGCGGGATCGGTTGTGCTTGATTCAGATTAGCAATGGCGATGGCAAGGCGCATCTCGTGGCGTTTGATGGCAAAGATTATTCGGCACCGAATTTGAAGAAGCTTATGGCAAACTCCAACAGCACCAAGATTTTCCATTTTGCACGGTTTGATGTGGCGGTGATGAAGCATTATCTGAACATCGATGTTGCGCCTATCTATTGCACCAAAATTGCATCTAAACTTGTGCGCACCTATACGGACCGCCATGGCCTTAAAGATATCTGCAGAGAACTACTGAGCGTAGAGATTTCCAAGTATCAGCAAAGTTCGGATTGGGGTAGTGCGGAGTTAACACCAGAGCAATGCCATTATGCGGCGTCTGATGTATTTTATTTGCATCGCTTACGGGAAAAACTGGATGTGATGTTGAAACGAACCGGTCGCGCAAACATCGCCAAAGAATGCTTCGATTTCTTGCCTACACGTGCGGCGCTAGATTTATCAGGCTGGGCGGAAACTGATATCTTTGCGCATAGCTAAGCCGACTTTGGCCGCAGCACGTAGCCCTGCCCCCATACTGATTGCAGATATTTAGGCTGGCG
Organism: uncultured Alphaproteobacteria bacterium; assembly: GCA_903821695.1. Lineage (GTDB taxonomy): Bacteria > Pseudomonadota > Alphaproteobacteria > Rickettsiales > CAIJLX01 > CAIJLX01. The sequence continues at coordinate 13,406 of CAIJLX010000022.1, forward strand.
AGGGTCGGACTCTAGTTTTTTGCGGAGGCGGGTGATTTGGACATCGACGGAACGTTCGCTGATGCCGTTCAGGCGTTTCGATAGGTTTTCGCGGGAGATGGGTTGGCCGATTTGTTCGCAGAGAATTTCTAATAATTTGATTTCGGTGGAGGTTAAAAATACGGCAACTCCGGCTTGGGTAAGCTCGCCGGTTGAGGCATCGAAACGAAAATCACCGAACGTCAATTCCTTGCTTCTTGCAGGAGGGGTGCGGCGGAGGATGTTTTCGATGCGCAGTAATAATTCGCGGGGCTCGAAAGGTTTGACCAGATAGTCATCGGCGCCGCTTTCTAGGCCTTTGATGCGGTCGGCGACTTCGCCCATGGCGGTTAGCATGAGGATGGGAACGGGCTGTTCCAGGCGGATGGATTGGGTGAGTTGGACGCCATCTTCGCCCGGCATCATCACATCCACAATCAGCAGATCATATTGTTTTTCTTTAAGCTTTTCGCGGGCAATGCCAGCATTTTCAGCGGCATCGACGTGATAGCCTTCGGCGACGAGGAATTCGGTGAGAAGCTCGCGCAACCGGGTATCGTCATCGACCACCAATATTAATTTTTCATTCATTTTGCTTGGAAAACTGGAAAAAAAGAATTAAAAGAACGCTCTCTTTTATAGCAGCCTTAAGGAATTTTTCTATGCAAATAGTGCCCTTTGACGACCGTGATGGGTTTATCTGGAAGAACGGCAAACTTCTCCCCTGGAGAGAAGCGAAGCTCCATGTGATGAGCCATGGCCTCCATTATGGTTCCTCTGTGTTTGAAGGTGAACGGGCATATAACGGCAAAATCTTTAAGTCTCGTGAGCATTCTGCACGCCTGCACCGCTCCGGCGAATTGCTCGGCTTCAAGGTTCCTTATACGATTGATCAGCTTGAGGCTGCAAAAACCGAAGTACTGAAAGCCAATGGCGTTTCGAATGCCTATGTTCGTGCATTCGCTTGGCGTGGCTCGGAGAAGATGGCGATTTCGGCTGCTAACACGACCATTCATGTTGCGATTGCTACTTGGGAAATGCCAACTTATTTCGCGGCGGAACTCAAAGCAAAAGGCTTGGATCTTTGCTGGGCGGATTATAAACGCCCCTCCCCTGAAACAGCCCCGAGCGAAGCAAAAGCGGCAGGGCTTTATATGATCTGCACAATCAGCAAACATAAGGCCGAAGCTTCGGGTTTTCATGATGCGTTAATGCTCGATTATCGTGGCTTTGTTGCGGAAGCAACGGGCGCGAATTTCTTTATGGTGGTTGATGGTGAATTACATACGCCGAAGCCAGATTGTTTTTTGAATGGCATCACCCGCATGACTGTGATCGACCTCGCGAAGAAGCGTGGTATTAAAGTTGTCGAGCGCCACATTAAGCCGGAAGACTTGGTAAACGCACAGGAAGCCTTCTTAACCGGGACCGCAGCAGAAATTACGCCAATCGGCACAATCGGCGATTACAAGTTTGTCCCTGCTGCCGTGACCCAACAACTGATCGCGGATTACGAAGCGCTTACGCGAGCGTAAAGAGAAAATCCGCAAGCTGGATGCCACCTAAGCCAGCACTAACGCCAGAGATCACGGCGAGATCAATGCCGCCTGCTTGAATCAATGCGCCATCGGCTTGTTGAATGATGGTTGGCGTGCCAGCAAAATTGAGCACCACGATTTTGTCAACGCCTGGTATAAAATCGAGAATAACATCAGAGTCGGAAGTATCGGCACCCAATATATCGAATACAAAGCTGTCTATTCCATCTCCACCACGAATCGTATCGTGACCAAGATTACCAAAAATCGTGTCATCACCAATGTCACCCATGAGTTGATCAGCACCATTACCGCCTAGTAGCGAATCATTCTCTTTGCCTCCAAAGATAATATCATTCCCACCACCGCCATCGATTATATCATCACCTGCATTGCCTTGAAGAAGATCTTCCCCTTCATCACCCATCAGGCTATCGGCATCATCATTGCCATAAATAGTATCATTGCCTATGCCCGCAGAAACCGTGTCCGCGCCGGCATCGCCGCTAATGACATCATTTCCTTCTGCGCCAATAATGCTATCGGTCCCCTCACCACCAAGAACCAGATCAATACCTGCACCTGCATCGATTGTATCATTGCCGAGGTCACCCCTTAAGATATCATTGCTATTACCGCCAAAAATTGAATCGTCACCTTGACCACCAAAGATGCTGTCGACCTCATCGCCGCCATCCACTGTATCATCGCCTGCATTACCATACATGTGATCAGAACCAGAGCCACCGGCGATATAATCATCGCCCAATCCTCCTTCAAGTGAGTCGTTACCGAGATCACCACTCAAACTATCATCATCCTTACCGCCATAAATCGTGTCATCGCCACGGCCGCCGAAAATTGTATCATTCTCCGTGTTGCCATGCAGATAATCGGAACCTGTACCACCGGCGATATAATCATTACCCTCATTGCCCTGTACTATGTCCACATCCGCGGTGGCATAGATCGTATCCGCATTTAATGTTCCAACGAATCTGACCATATTAATTATCCTCTAATATTTGTGCGTTGTGCTTGCTGATTAATGCACGCAATTCTTGTGCGACTTTGTCGAGTGCCGCTACATCGGTCGAGCGGCACACCAAACTTACTCCTAATTTACCGTCGCGGATAAAGGGGTAACTGCCGATTTCAACATTCGGATTGGCTTCTTGTATCGCGGTGAGTTCGGCGGCGATATAGCCTTCCGTAACGGTTGCAGAAATCGTGCGAGACAACGTTACTGCTCCACCTTTTATGCGAGCACTTACACCATCCAACATCGCCTGCATAATTCGTGGCACGCCCGCCATTACATAAACATTTTCTAATATAAATCCTGGCGCGGCGGAAACAGGGTTATCAATCAATTCGGCGCCTTCTGGAATATCAGCCATTTTGAGACGCGCGGCGTTGATGTCTTCGGGTTTATAATGTTTGCGTAACCGGGCTTCGGCTTCCGGGTGGCGTAATAATTTTTTGCCAAAGGCTTTGGCGATGGTGGCGGTGGTAATATCATCGTGGGTTGGGCCGATGCCGCCGGAGGTGAAAACATAATCATTGCGGCCGCTCAAAGATTGCACCGCTTCGATAATCGCGTTTTCGTTATCGGAAACCACGCGGCACTCGACTAATCGCACCCCTAATTTGCCCAAGGTTTTCGCCAAATAATTAAGGTTTGCATCCTGCGTTCTACCGGATAGAATTTCATTACCAATAATCAGTAGCGCAGCTGTCGGTTGTAGGTTATGCATATGACCATCGGTTTTAACATAACTTTCTGAAAGATAATAGTTTATTCATGTCTGAACGTATTATTTTGCACCCGGAGGAAGATTTCGTCGCCATGCGCAAAGCGGGCAAGCTTGCCGCCGAGATCCTCGATTTCATCACCCCGCACGTCGTTCCGGGTGTTACGACCGATGCATTAAACACACTCTGCCACGATAAAATTACTGAGGCCGGTGCTATCGCCGCCCCCTTAAATTATCGCGGATTTCCGAAGTCTATTTGTACTTCGATCAACCACGTTGTCTGCCATGGAATCCCTAGCGAAAAGAAGCTCGCGAAAGGTGATATCGTCAATATCGATGTGACCGTCATCGTCGATGGCTGGCATGGCGATACCAGCCGCATGTATTATGTCGGCACCCCCTCCGTTCTTGCCCGTCGTTTGTGCGAAGCAACATATGAAGCGATGATGCGTGGGATTGAACTGGTGAAACCAGGTGCAACTTTGGGCGATATTGGCTCCGCCATTCAGCAATATGCGGAAAAGCAGAAATTTTCAGTGGTTCGGGATTTCTGCGGACATGGGATTGGGAAGATATTCCACACCGCCCCCAACGTGCTGCATTATGGCAAAGCAGGCACCGGTGGCAGGCTAGAACAAGGCATGTTTTTCACCATCGAACCCATGGTAAATGCAGGTAAATTTGATACAGTTATCCTCTCCGATGGCTGGACGGCGGTGACCCGAGATCGCTCTCTTTCGGCCCAATTTGAGCATACCATTGGGGTAACTAAGGATGGATTTGAGATTTTTACCCTTTCCCCCAAAGGTTGGAACTGCCCGCCCTATAAATCCTAGATTTTAGGCCTTTTTTTTGGTATTCTGGGGTTACGAACATGTAGTTCAGGAGGGTACTTATGCACGATATGCAACGCTTGCTGGAAAGCTACCGGCTCACCACCGCAGAGATCACGTATCATCTGCCGGATTTCCCCATTTTCCTACAGACCTATCTTTGGCAAGACCTCGATATTGCCCCTGATTTCCCGACCTTGAAAAAGTTCTTAGGCTTTTGGGAGCGCTCATTAGATGGCCGGCTGCATTCAGTCAAAATCGCCCATTGCGAGTTGATTAAACCCTCCGAGATGCGCTTTGCCAAAGGCGAATTTTATTTACACTAAGCCTCAAGCGCAGTAGCACGGAGGCATGAAAGTTCTGCATCTGATGCTCAGCCAAGGCCTGGGCGGTATCGAACAAGTCTTCCTCGATTATACCGCTATGTTACGTGCCGAAGGCATCGAGGTGATCCCCGTCATCCACCCCAACGCCGCCATCCGCCCACAAGTACCGGATGCGATTGCACTGCATAACTGGGGAAGCTGGGACATATTTGCAAAAATGCATATGAACAAACTCATCCGCACTCATCAACCCGATATCGTATTAACCCACGGCAATCGCGCATTGGCATTCGGCAAACAATTCAAAGGCAAGCTTGTCCCGGTTGCCCATAATTATTGGTTCAAACATTTCAAAGGCCTCAAAAACGCGATCGCCATCACGGAAGATATCGCCCAGAAATTAGAAGTCGCAAACGTCGCCGTTATCCCCAATGTGGTCTCCGTCCCTACCACCATGCCTACCCGTGCGCCCTATCATAAACCACCCATCATCGGAACCATGGGAAGGTTCGTGCATAAAAAAGGATTCGATAATTTTATTCATGCGCTTGCGAAATTAGATGCCCACTTCACTGCTTTAATCGGCGGTCAGGGAGAGGAAGAATTAGCACTCAAGTCTCTAGTCCAAAAACTTGGACTAGAGAAGAAAGTAAAATTCATCGGCTGGGTCAAAAACAAAAAAGAGTTCTTCGATCAGATCGATATTTTCTGCCTACCCTCTCGCAGCGAGCCATTCGGCATCGTATTGCTTGAAGCCTTCGCCCATGGCGTGCCGGTGGTGAGCTCTATGAACGAAGGCGCCAGTGTGATCGCTCGCAATAAGCATGATGCAATTTTGTGTGAAGAGGGTAAACTAGCCGAAGGTTTGGCAGCGATGTTGAAAGATGAAGCAGTAGCTCGAACTATCGCCACCAACGCCCTCGAAACTGTCGGCCAATATAAGCCTTCGCTTATAGGCAAGAAACTAAAAAACGTATTAGAAAACGCCCTATGAAACACCTACTCGAACATCGCGGATTACTCCATCTGACTGGTGATGATGTGCGCTCATTTTTGCAGGGGCTATTAACGAATGATATTCACAAACTCACACCTGAAAAAAGTCTCTATGCAGCTTTGCTCACGCCGCAAGGAAAATTTCTCTATGATTTTTTTGTGTATGATTGGCAAGGCGGAGTGCTCCTCGAATATTATAAACCGATGGCAGCCGACATACTCAAAAAACTAACACTCTATCGCCTGCGCTCGAAAATCACCTTCACTGATGTCAGCGACCAATATATGACGATTGCAGCCTGGGGCGATGAACAACCCAACCTCAAAGATCCTCGCCACGAAAAAATGGGCATGCGTTATATTACTGCTGAAAAACTATCCGACAATTTGGTGCCTGCGAGCGAGTATCACGCCCATCGTATTGCGCTTACCATTCCGGAAATGCCGGATGATTTGATTAGCGGCGATTCATTTCCACTACTTAGCAATATGGAAGAGTTGCATGCCATCGATTATCAGAAGGGATGTTATGTGGGCCAAGAAGTTACTGCCCGCAGCAAATATCGCGGCAATCTTCGCAAGAAAATTTGGACAGTAAAAATAGAAGGTGATGCACCTGCGCCCGGCACACCAATCCGCATCGGCCAACGTGTGGTCGGTACGATGTTAAGCCACGCGAATGATTTGGGTTTGGCGCAAATAGAAAATGAAGTTGCGGCGCAAAAGCTACAGGCTGAGAAAGCAACGCTCACTATCCTATAAATAAAAATGGGGCAGCGTTTCTGCTGCCCCATTCCCATTACATTAGCTTGCCTAGCGTAACATATCCGTCAATTTTTGTAGAAGACCGTCTACCGTTGTAATCGTCTTCGTATTTGCTTCATAAGAACGCTGAGCAACGATCATGCTGGTAAGCTCGTTCGAAAGTTCAGTGCTCGAGTTTTCAAGCGACTCAGGTGAAACTACACCTACGCCACTTTGCCCTGCTTGCTTCAGTGTAAATTCACCCGAAATATCGCTTTGTTTGTAGGCGTTGCCGGTTGTCGCGCCCAAACCATTGATGTTTGGGAAATCCGCCAACGGAATTTTATACACTTTGCGTGATTGGCCGTTGCTATAGTTGAACGAGATGATGCCATCTTTATCAATCGAAACCGAAGTTAGCAGACCTGCGCCCGCACCATCTTGATCAATAAAGCGTACATCGTTACCACCGTCGAACTGTGTTACGCCATCGGTTTTACCGATTTCGGTTGCGCCCACTGTTCCGACTGGCTGACCTGCTGTACCGAAGTTGAGATCAATCTCACTCGCGATCGCCTGGTTCGCCCAAGCAATTTCCACCTTCTGCAAGAGACCCGCAGAAACGTTACGCAAGCTGCCATCGCCGTTAAAGGTCAGCGTTCCACTTGCCACCAATCCATCCGAACGTGTGGAAACAATTTCTGTCGGGGTTGCAGCATATAATTCTACTGCCCATTGGTTATTACCAATTTTAGCAGCGCTATAAATGAAATCATGGCCAACACCCAAACCGTCAAATAAGGTAATGTTTTTGCTGAAGATATTCGCTTTAATCTTCCCGGATGCAATGTTATTACCACCGACGTTCAGTGCGTTATACACCGGATCCAATACACCCGTTGGAATACCGAATTCATCAGCAGCACCGATGAAGTTGTTCGCCACACCAGGCGCAGCATCCAAGAACTCAATGGTTGCTAATGGATCGGTTGCAAAGATTCGCATTTGCGGATCGCTTGTTGTGCTCGTGATGGACGAAGTAATTCCTGATTTGGTAGCGATTACGTTTTTCAATCCATCGAATGTATTAAAGCGATCAAGACCTCCGGCAAAGCTTGCGATACCTAACTCACCTACGATATCCGTCGCACCACCTAGGTTCGGGCCATCAACGTTCGTAAATGTCACCGCATCGTTTGCATCCCGTGAAGAAACATAGAGACGGTTATTAGTAACGCGTGCAGTTAATCCTGGTGTATTGTTAATGGCGTCTGCCAGGGTTTGCAGACTATTAAATCTACCATTGATAGGGTCCGGGCTATTGCTCAATGTAAAGTCGACAGTACCCGATGAGGTGGAGCTAATTCTAAGTATATCAAGCTCATCCGTTGCGCCAATTGAAAAGGAGCCCGAGGTTGTTGTGGCACCAAGAATACCAGCACCAACGGTTACATCAACGCTTTCCGCAAAACCACCATAGTTGAAAGTAGTCGTATTCGTACCGTTAATACGCACAGCGAATGACTCACCCGTTGCAAGACCTGAGGTACCACCTGGAGCAATAACGCTGGTTGAGGTGAAAGTAGGTCCACCGTTAAAGTCTGCAACTGAAACTGGGAGAACGATATCTGCACCTTGGCCAGGAATGGTTTGCTCGGTTGCTTTCAAGTTATGGCCAAAAGATACTTTCGTGGTTGCTTGTGCTACGGTTGAGCCGCGCGTGTTCACAATCACTAAGCTATCCAAACGTGCGTTTGGCGTGGTGTCCAAGTTACCTGGTTCACCCGGCAAACGCGCCTGGTTATCAAGCGGCCATGCTTGCAGATAATAACCAGCGGCGTTTTGTAAGTTGCCTCTGCTATCCGTACGGAATGAACCAGCACGGGTATAAAGATAGGTTCCAGTTCCATCGTTCTTATCGTTGACCACCATGAAACCTTTACCGGAAATAGCAACGTCGGTTGAAACGCCGGTTGGCTGAATAAGACCCTGGCCATCAATCGCACTACGTGTTCTTGCCAATGCGCCGCCACCACCACCACTAGCAGAAGAAAGACCAGTGCTGCCCGTGACCAATGAGGAAAATGTTGCAGCCTCAGTTTTATAACCAACAGTGTTAATGTTGGATATGTTGTTAGAGATACTGCTGATCGCCGTACCTTGTGAGTTGATTCCGGTTACTCCCGAAAATAAAGATCCATAAAGACTCATAAAAACCTCCTTGTTAAATTTGTTTCAATATATGTGATAATGATTTGCTGCTTACTGAACCGAGACAATATCCTCCAGAGGCACTATTTGCCCTTGATCCAACACGACGTTCGTTTTGCCGCCATCAATGCCAACACTCATGACCTTGTCATAAATATAAGTTGTCGCAGCGGTGCTATTGCTGTCGCCATCCACCACAGCAACCACAATTTTGTAATTGCCATTATCAACGCGGTTGCCTGATGCATTTTTTGCATCCCATATGACGTTCTGTTTGCCTTCCGCATTTTTACCCGCGAATGATCCAATTAAGTTTCCAGCATCATCTGAAATGCTGATCAGTGTATTGCTGGTGCCCGCTGGAACATCATAGCTAAACTTCACATCGCCAGTGCTAGAGACAACAAATGTATCGCCTTCTACCTGAGCCGTTTTGCCAATGTAATTGACCGCGGACGAAAGCTGCGCGCTCACCGTAGTGCCAGATTGCAAGCCGATCAATTTATCCAACTTGGTGTTGGTGTTCGTTTGCTGCTCCACTTGTGAAAGGCTCGCCACTTGTTGTGTCCACGCACTTGGATCGGTTGGGTTGGTCGGGTCTTGGTTCTTCAACTGTGTGACCAACAGTTTGAGGAACGTCGCCTCATCCAGACCTAAGTTCGATTTGGTAGAGCCAGTCTCATCCGTACTTTTTGCGATGGTGGATGTTGCCGGATTGGTTGCTGAACTAATGCTATCGAGTGCCATGATGGTTCTCCTTTAAACGTGTAAATCGACTAAATTATTGAGATTGATATAACGCGCTGCAAGCGAAGCACTCTCAATCGTTTGCTTCAAATCTGAGTTGGAGGATTGCTGCTGCGCATGGCCTCCCTCATTCTTTTGCTGCTGGTTGCTTTGTGCAAATTGACCGGCAAAACTATCCTGCCCACGAAGGCTGAATTGCAGATTGCTTGCATCTGCTTTAATGCCCGAATCCGAAAGCGAACGTTGCAGCGCACCCATATCGCCTTTCAGCATTTCGAGTGTTTCTTTATGTTCTGCCACAATCGAAATATGCGGGCGATCGCCGCCATTCCACTCTAACTTCACATCCACTTTGCCCAAATCGACAGGGTCCAAATGAATAGTGATATTTTGTTTGCCCGCTGGTAGATGCGCAATTTTCATCGCGATTTGCTCCGCTGGTGAAGCAATCGTTTTGCTCAACTGATCCGCAAAATCATGGGCAGTTTCTGCATGTTGAGCAACTTTATGTGGCGCTGCTGGATTTAGCTGCACATCGTTGATTGCCGTTTTTTCATCCGTTGCTTTCACCGATTCAATGGTTTCAGTTCCCGATTTTTTCTGGCTAAATTGCTGAAGCTGATTTTGCTGCTGGCTTACCTGACTGACTGCCTGTGGGGTTACCGTAGTCGTCGCATTGCTCTGCAACGTAGGATCAATTTTCTCAGCTAGTTTTTTCGCATCACCTTCAGAAGGCAATGGCGCTGGTTTTGTAACCGTTGGCTGTACAGCATTCGCAACCACTACTGTTACCTTCGCCTCTTCTTGCACCTTAGGTAATGGTGTGCCGGCTGCTAGATTTTTCAAGCGAGCCAATGCATCTTCCACCGTTTGCGAGACATCATCTTTTGGCGCTGGCGTGTTTACAATAATAGTATTGCTTGGAGCAACAGCAGGTTTATCGGCTGTTGCTGGCTGCTGAGCAAGTAATGCAACTTTGTTATTCGCCTCCTCTAAGTCGCTTGTATTTAATTGGCTGCCAACTTCTGGCTGAGTCAATGCAGTCGTCGCACGATAGGCGCTCAGCGTTTTATCCTGTAATGCCTGAAGCACTTTGTTATCAAGTGGCTGAGGCGCCGGATTATTATTCACCACATCATTCTGTGGCACTTGAATTTGCGCTATATCCTGCTGCACCGGCTGCTTGACGATGGTGTTATTTAATAAATTCTGTGCCTGCGCTAATAAGCTTTCTTTCTTTTGAACGCCTTGGTTTTGCAGCAACTGATAAGCCGCGATAGCATCGCTATGTGTAGTTGTTGGGATTTCATCAGCAGATGCCAATGTATCCGTGACAGGGGGCACTACATATGAGGTATTCTGCACCTGCCCCAGTGTGCCGCCGACTACAGTATCATTGCCCTCACCACCAAAAATGGTCTCTGGCTGAATAGGCGTTTCTTGTACTTGTGCCGCTACCTGCACCTCTGTAATTGCTTCTGCTTTTACTGGCACCGGTGTAGATTGCTGCACCGTTAAACCAGCCAATACAGATTGCAACGCACCCAACGAATTATCGACGGTCTTTTCTTCCGGCTTCGATACATCAACTGGCTTAGCAGGTAAAATTTTCCCCGTGGAGGTAAATTTTTCCTGTTTTGGCAATGCGTTATTCTGTCCGAGCAGTAGGGTAAAAATATCCGTCGTCGGTGTATTTGTTGCCGTTGTTGCATTCACGCCAAACAGGCTGGAACCCGCCAGAGGATTCGCGGAAAGCAGTCCGCCTTGCCCACTATTCGCGGTCGGCGCAGCCCCTCCTCCGGGGCTCATCATCTGTATAAAGTTAAGTGCGGTAAAATCTGCCATACGCCAGTTAATATGCGTGAAGCGTGCCAATCTTGTAACATACTGAAATATAAGAATTAAATTTTAGTGCTGACTTTTTATGCAGGAAACTATTATCACACTGCATGCGTTTAAAAATACATTCTGCCTATCAACCCGCCGGTGATCAGCCGGAAGCGATCCGCCAACTGGTTAAAGGATTAAGCGAAAAGAGACGTGACCAAGTACTGCTCGGCGTCACGGGCTCCGGCAAAACATTTACCATGGCGCATGTCATTGAACAAACCCAACGCCCTGCCCTTATCCTTGCTCACAACAAAACGTTGGCAGCGCAGCTATATGCAGAGATGAAAAGTTTTTTCCCCGACAACGCTGTGGAATATTTCGTCTCGTATTACGATTACTACCAACCCGAAGCCTATATCGCCCGTACCGATACCTTCATCGAAAAGGATTCCGCGATCAACGATCAGATCGATCGCCTACGCCACTCCGCTACCCGCTCATTGCTAGAGCGGCGTGATGTCATCGTAGTCTCCAGTGTCTCGTGCATTTACGGTATCGGCGCACCAGAGCTTTATTTACAGATGTCGTTCTCGCTCAAAAAAGGTGAACGCCACAATATGAAATCGATCACTCAAAAGTTGGTGGAGATTCAATATGAGCGGCACGATATGGATTTTCAGCGTGGTAGCTTCCGAGTGCGTGGTGATAACCTTGATGTGTTCCCCTCTCACCTTGAAGATCGCGCCTGGCGCATCAGCTTCTTCGGCGATGAAGTCGAGACGATCTATGAGTTTGATGCGCTGACCGGCGAAAAAGTGCGTTCACTGGATGCCGTGACTATATTTGCCAAGAGCCATTATGTGACTCCACGCCCGACGATGTTGCAGGCAGTCGACATGATCAAAAAGGATCTCAAAGTTCGCCTAAAAGAATTGCAGAGCCAAAATAAATTGCTCGAAGTGCAACGTCTCGAACAACGTACACAGTTTGATATGGAGATGATTGTTGAAACCGGCATGTGCAAAGGTATCGAAAATTATTCCCGCTATCTCTCCGGCAAAAAACCCGGCGAGCCCCCACCAACGCTGATCGAATATCTCCCTAAAGATGCGCTCATCTTCATCGACGAAAGCCACGTCACCGTTCCTCAAATCGGCGGCATGTATGCCGGCGACCGCAGCCGTAAAACAACATTGGTTGAACATGGCTTCCGCCTTCCCTCCGCCATGGATAACCGACCTCTTAAGTTTGAAGAGTTTGAAGCACTGCGGGGCCAAACCGTTTATGTATCAGCGACTCCTTCGACTTATGAGCTAGAACTCACCGGCGGTGAAATCGCTCGCCAAGTCATCCGCCCGACTGGCCTTGTAGACCCTGTTTGCATTATTCGCCCAGCTACTTCTCAGGTTGATGATTTGCTCGGGGAATGTAAAAAAGTAACCCAAGCTGGCGGACGTGTATTGGTTACGACACTCACAAAACGGATGGCGGAGGACTTGACCGACTATATGCAAGAGGCGGGAATCAAGGTACAATATCTGCACTCAGATATTGATACGTTGGAGCGCGTCGAAATTATCCGTAATCTGCGCCATGGGATTATTGAAGTGCTTATTGGTGTGAACCTTTTGCGTGAAGGTCTGGATATTCCAGAATGTAAATTGGTTGCGATATTGGATGCGGATAAAGAAGGTTTTTTGCGCTCCAAGACAGCACTCATACAGACAATCGGTCGTGCCGCCCGTAATGTTGATGGCCGAGTGGTTTTATATGCGGACAACATGACCAAGTCGCTTAAAGGTGCACTTGAGGAAACGGAATATCGCCGCAATATCCAAATCGAACATAATAAAAAACATGGCATTACGCCGGCGAGTATCCATAAGGCCGTGACCGAAACATTGCGGGTGGAAGAAAAGATCCACGAAGAAATTGCGCCTGCCGATAATACGATTGCCGCAATGCTTAAAGATGGAAAATCGCTCGATAAGACAATTGAGAAAATGAAAAAACAGATGCTCAACCATGCCGCGAATTTGGAATTTGAAGAGGCCGCCAATTTGCGTGACCAGCTGCACCAGCTGGAAAAAATGGCGTTATCCTAAATAATAGACCAGCAAATTTTGCAGGAAATAAAGCCCGACAAAAAGAATAATGGCGGAGAGATCAACCCCATTGATCGGCGGCACAACTTTGCGAATGCGGTCTAGTACCGGCTCTGTCAGCTTGGTAAGCACTTGATAAATTTTTGCGATGACGGGTTGATAGGGATTGACGATTTTAAAATAAATCAGCCAGAACAGAATAATCTGCGCCATTAGCACCCAGCTATAAAGGCTGAGCAATGTAACAATGAGATTTACAAACGGATTCATGCTACTACCATATACAACATGACAACCACCTGTACCATCAAAATCGAATTCGATGCCGCCAAGCGCCTGATGGATTTTACCGGCCCCTGCAACCACCTGCATGGCTATCACCACATTATCGAAGCACAATTCGCCGCCAAAGGCAGAACCGGTAATATCGTAATGGATTTTGCTGAGATCGAAAAAATATTAGGCAACTGGATTGTGCAGAATTGGGATCATAACGTGATTTTGAATGCGAAAGACAAAGCACTCGGCAGCAGCATTTCCACGATCACCAATCAAAATGTTTTTTATCTTAAGCAAGACCCTTCCGCTGAAGCACTTGCGGAATATGTATTAAAAACCGTTTGCCCTAGCTTGTTTAAAAAACACAAGGTTAAGTGCATAAGCATACGTTTATATGATGCGCCCAGCCGCTGGGTTGAATCACGGATTTAAGAGTGTTTTTTTCCAGCTTCCATTGCTGCGAGTAAATTGCTGGCGATGATGTAAGCGGAAATCTACCTCTTCCCAAAATTCAAAATTATTCGGCACCACGCGATAACCCAACCAGTGCGGCGGGCGGGGAATATCGTGCCCTTCAAATTTCAGGCGATAGTGATTCATGCGCTCCATCAACACATCTCGATTTTCCAGTATTTCGGATTGCTGTGAGGCCCACGCGCCAAGCTGGCTTTCGCGGCGGCGGGTAGCAAAATAAGCATCTGCTTCGGCAGCGGTGACTTGATCAACATTGCCTTCAATGCGGATTTGGCGTTGCAATTCCATCCAATAAAACAACAATCCTGCTTTGGGGTTTTGTTTTAAATCATGGCCCTTGTGGCTGAGGGAGTTGGTATAAAACACGAAGCCTTTTTCGTTCCACTCTTTGAGCAATACAATTCTGGCGGAAGGTTGGCCATCGGCATTGGCTGTTGCCACTGTCATGGCCGTTGGTTCGCGCATACCACTGGCTTTAGCATCGCCCATCCAGGTTGCAAATAAGGCAAATGGATTATCGCTCATATACGTTTACTCAGCCAGATTGCGGCACGGCTTCCGACTTTGATGACGCCGGTTAAAATATCATAGCCAGGGGCAAGTTCCGCTTCTTCTTCCAAGCCGATATCACGGTGATGGTTTTCGTCAGCACGGAATTCGGCAATTTTTTGTTTGAGCTTGGGGTCGAGGTCTTGCTCTTCTTGCTCGGCATAATGTTGATCGATCACTTCTTCAACCGCCACGGTGCATGCCATCGCCACTCTGGAACCCATCATCGCAGTTGCAGCACCAAGGGCATATCCGGCTACGTGCCAGAGTGGCAGCAAGGCTGTCGGGCGCACGCGGTGTTCCGGGATCGCTTTTTCGAAATAGCTTAAATGCGCGGCTTCCTGTTCCCACATCTCGCGGATTTTGGCTTCGTGGCGGGTTCCTTTTAAGATGCGGAGTTGGCCTTCATAGATGCGGCGGGCGCCATATTCCCCAGCGTGGTTTACACGCAAAATTTGGGCGAGGCTGTCTTTGGGGTTTCGGTCGCCGGGTAGGACTAATTTTGTCTGCTTCGCCATAATGCCACCCCACTAAGCCCTAATGCATAAAACATGTTCCAGGCGGCCATGGATAATCCTAAAAATATAAATGCAGGCTCATCGCAGCGGACAGTCGAAGCATTGAGGATAGAGGCAGTCAATGCTTCCATTGAAGTGGGGTAAGCGTCGGTAGTGCAATCCACCGGACCCGTCCACCATTTTTTCTCAACGCCGGTATGATAACCAGCAATCGCCGCATCAGCGAGGAGCAAGAGAGCAACGATGAGGAAGACATATTTCAGGCGTTCCGTTGGAACTTTGCTGTAAAAAATCAGCGGCGTTAGCAGCAACATGACGATGCCATAGGGCCAGCGTTGTAGCAGGCATAGATGGCACGGGCGCAGGTCGAAACCGAACTGTGAAATAAGCGCACCAGCGAGTGCAGCAGCACTCGCCAGCCAAAAGAAACCAAACCAGAAGCGTGGGTTTGCTATTCTGTTATTTTGCGCCATAGACCTTTGATGATAGATTGACGTGCTGCATCATGATCGCCCATTGCAGATGCCGGTTGGCTTGCTTGCTGTGGACGTTCTTCTAATTTTACTGCCGCCCCACCGTTATTAAAGTTCTCGCGTGGACGTTGGCTTTGCTGGCCATCGCGGTAACGGTAACGTTGCTGCTGGCCACCGCCGCCATTCGCTTCACCTGCATCATTCGCTGGTGTTGCTCCGGCTTGATTTGCGGAAAGCTGCTGCTGGGAAGGAGCATGCGGTTGACCATCTGCACGTGGCGGACGGTTATCACGGTTACGGCCACCACGACGGCGACGATTGCGCCCGCCGCGTTCGCCACCACGCTCGCCCCCTCTATCGTTGCGAGGATTGCGGTCGTCTCTATCACCGCGTACTTCTTCAATTTTGTTCTTCGGTGGCGCGAAACTGGAGAGATCTTCCTCTTCACCTTCAACCGCCTCCTCTGGCGCAAAGCTATCCAGCTGAATGGGCGCAGCCTGCTCTTTCACTTCAGATTCCGGCTTATTGTCGCGGCGTTTTTTGCTTAATACGGAGCTATTCTTATCCAGCAAGAAGTTATGCGCGATCAATGTAAGATCTGCACGGATCACCACCTTCACGCCATAATTGCTTTCGATTGCCGTCAAATCCTGGCGCTTGCTGTTAAGCACAAACACGGCCACTTCCGGCGAGCAACCCAAATGTATCTCTTCAAATTTACCTTTCGCAGCTTCATTCTCAATCGCGCGGATAATATCGACCGCGACAGAGTCATGCGAGCGCATCATGCCCGTGCCGTTGCAATGTGGGCAGGTCACAGTGTTTGATTCGAGGAAGCTCGAACGCAGACGCTGGCGTGACATTTCCATCAAACCAAATGGACTAATACGACCTACTTGAATACGTGCACGATCGGTTGAAAGTGCATCTTTCAACGCACGTTCTACGGCACGACGGTTGCGCCCCTCGCCCATATCGATAAAGTCGATCACAACCAATCCAGCCAAATCTCGCAGGCGCAATTGGCGGGAGATTTCATAGGCAGCTTCGAGGTTGGTTTTCGCGGCGGTTTCTTCGACATTGCGCTCTTTCGTCGCACGGCCGGAGTTGACGTCGATGGAGACCAACGCCTCAGTTGGGTTGATCACGATATAGCCGCCGGATTTCAGATAGGCGCGGTTATCGTATAATTTCACCAACTCATCTTCGATTTGGTATTTGCGGAAGATTGGCATTTTTTCCGTAAATTGCTTCACCCGCGCCGCATGGCTCGGGAGGAACATTTTCATCGTTTCGCGGGTATTATTATAAGTCTCTTCACCCTCCACCACGATCTCCTCGATCGAGGCATGATACATATCGCGGATGAAGCGTTTAATCAGGTTACCCTCTTCATAGACCAGTGTCGGTGCTTCGCTAGAAACCGCCATTTCTCGGACGCTATTCCATAGCTTCTGCAGATATTCAAAATCGCGTTTAATATCTTGTTTGTTCCTATCCACACCAGCTGTGCGGATGATCATGCTACCACCATCTGGCATTTCCAGATCATGCATAATTTCACGCAGGCGACGGCGGTCTTCATTGCTCGAAATGCGACGTGACAAACCACCTTGGCTTGGGGTGTTTGGCATAAACACGCAATAACGGCCCGCAATCGAAATATAGGTCGTCAGCGATGCGCCTTTATTGCCGCGCTCTTCTTTAACCACTTGGATCAAGACGATCTGGTTGCGCTTAATTACATCCTGAATTTTATATTTGCGGTAGAGGCTAGAACGCTTCACCGTAGGCGCATCGGAATCTTGCCCGATAACATCTACTTCCGGATCCGTTTCCATCGGCTCAGCATACTCACGGTTTTCGCCTGTATCAGCCTGTGATTCAGTCGGCGAAATGGTCGCAAATGCATTCTCAACCGCGACTTCTTGTGCAGAAGCTGATTTTTCTTCGGTAGGAGTCACTTGCTCCGCTACTTCAGGCTGAGCGCTATCTGCCAACAAAGGCTGAGGTGCCGCATCGGGGTTTTGTTCCGCAGCATCAGCTTCGGCGGCTTCTTTGGATTCTAATTCTTTGAATTTTTCCTTATCCGAGGTGGGGATTTGGAAATAATCATAATGAATTTCGGCGAACGGCAAAAAGCCTTGGCGATTGCCACCATATTCGACAAAAGCCGCCTGAAGCGAAGGCTCCACACGGGTTACTTTCGCGAGGTATATATTACCTTTTAGGAGCTTTTTAGCTGCTGTTTCGAAATCAAATTCTTCGAGGCGGCCGTCATCAGCGATGACAATCCGCGGCTCCTCGGGGTGAGCCCCGTCAATGAGAATGCGTCTAACCATGGGAAATTCCTTTTAAAGTTCAATAGCATGCCGGTTGGGGCCACGCGCACGCGGCTCGCCGGAATTTGGGTAACACCGGCGAAAAGGGCCCGGAAAGGAGCCAAGACAGCCAGTAAAATGAAAATGAGTGGGTTAAGAAGTGACATACTGCCCTTCATCATCCACAGCCTCGCAAAAATTGCAACGCAGAACCTTAGGAAATATCTTCCAGCAGAATTTTCAATGTCTTAGAGCGAATTTCCCGGCGGAATAGGACATAGACGACCCAGGCCGTGGCGCCCATGAATAACGTAGGGTGAATAAACCAGGAAAGCGCTGCCAATCCAAAGTAATAGCCCCGCAGGCCGTTATTGAAATTCGCGGCGGCGATGGAGAGCATTTTGGTGATGCGCTCGGCATGTTTATGGGCCCGCTTATTATCCTCGCGAATGATGGGCGCTCCGGCGATCAAGATCGAGGTATAATTAAACTGCCGCATCGCCCAGGTGAATTTGAAGAAGGCGTAAATGAATACGACCATCAACACGATAACCTTCGCCTCCCACACCACGACGCTATTGGTGGTGACGAACGGGAGCTGGCGGAGAATGGCGAGGCCCTCAGTGCCCTTGGTGAGCATGGTGAGCAAACCGGCGAGCAAGAAGATGGTGGTGGAGGTAAAAAAGGTAACGCTGCCCATCACATTGCTCGCGACCTTGGCATCAACCATCCGGTTATCGCGCTTGAGCATCTCTAGCATCCAGTTCATACGGTGTTGATACATCACACGCACCAACATTATCACATCCGAATCACGGCGATAATCAGCATAATAAGAATAGCACGCCCACAGGCCGACGAACCACACCAGCGCGATGATATCGGCTAGCAATACCGGTATTCCATATAGCATGACTTCGGTCATAAACCTAATAGCTCCCGTGTGGCCTTGCTTACATCGGGCTGCCGCATCAACGACTCACCCACTAAGAATGCTTCATAACCAAATTCCTGCAACTGCACAATATCCGCATGCGTCGAAATCCCACTCTCGGCGATTTTTATTTTGTCGGATGGGATGAGCGCGGCCAGATCTTTCGAAGTTTGCAACGTCACCTCCAATGTTTTAAGGTTACGATTATTCACCCCCAACAATGGTGATTTTAACTTGAGTGCCCGCTCTAGCTCTTCCTTGTCATGCACCTCAACGAGTACACTCATCCCAAGCCCCAGCGCAATACCTTCAAGCTCTGCTGCCTGCTCATCCGAAAGCGCTGCCATAATCAACAAAATGCAATCCGCTCCGAGCGCACGAGATTCGATAATTTGATAAGGCTCCAACATAAAATCTTTGCGCAAGATCGGAAGCGACACCGCCGCCCTCACCTGCACCAAATATTCATCCTGCCCTTGAAAATAAGGCTCATCCGTCAACACCGAAAGGCATGTCGCCCCACCAGATTCATAAGCTTTCGCTAATGTCTTGGGGTCAAAATCTTCACGGATAATTCCTTTGCTTGGCGAAGCTTTTTTAATCTCTGCAATCAACCCCGTTTTATTTTTCTTTAGCGCCTGCGCAAATCCACGTGGCGGCGTTTGCTGCATGGCACGCTGTGCTAACTCCGCAATCGGCACACGCGATTTTTGCTGCGCAATATGCGCCCGCTTCTTCTCACAAATTTGTTCAAGCGTGTTCGTTGGCATTGGTAATCTCTATCACTCGGGTCAGTGTGTCATAGGCCTTTTTAGTTTGGATGGCATCCAGCGCTTCGGCATAAGCCAGTGCGAAATCTTCATAGCTATATTTACCGGCAACAACCAATGCAGCAGACGCATTGACTCGGACAGCTTCGCGGAATGCATCCGAACCTTTGCCTAAAAACAAATGACGAATGGCAGTCGCATTATAAGTGGCGTCACCACCTTCGATCTCTTCCAAATTATAATATGCGTCCGGACTTATATTTATTTCTTTGCCATTTAAGAGTGCCAATGTTTTTGCAGTGACGCTAATTTCATCCATGCCATCTTCGCCATGCACAATCATCGCCCGCTCGATGCCGAGATATTCCGCCACCTTCGCAAACACCGGCACCAACGCCGCACTCGGCACACCAATTAATTGTCCTTTCACACGAGCAGGATTTGCTAATGGGCCAACGAGATTAAAGATCGTGCGGAAACCGAGTTGCTTACGGACATCCATCACCCGCCGCATCACAGGGTGATATTGCGGCGCGAATAAAAATGCGAAGTTGGTTTCCTGCAAACAAGTTTCCATCGCCTCTGCTGGCAAATCAATTTTTATTCCGAGTGCTTCCAATACATCGGCCGAGCCAGAGGCGGATGAGATGGCACGATTACCATGTTTCGCAACCGGCACTCCGCATGCAGCAACAACGAAGGAAGCGGCGGTGGAAATATTTAATGTGTTGAGGCCGTCGCCACCTGTGCCGCATAAATCAATCGTACCCGCAGGTGCATTGAAGGGTGCGGCTTTTGTACGCAGCACTTTTGCGGCGCCAGCGATTTCTTCTGCAGTTTCGCCACGTAGTTTTAATGCGGTGAGTAGAGAGCCGATTTGGCCTTGGTTATCAGCAGCACCATTCATGATCGCTTGGAATGTTTTTTCCGATTCCTCAAGTGTCAGTGTCTCGCCCGCCACCACTTTTTTGAGCATTTTCTCGAGGATCATAACATCCCGATGAAGTTCTGGATCAATTGATGACCATGTTCGCTGGCGATGCTTTCTGGGTGGAACTGTACGCCGTGAATGGCATATTGTTTATGCTGCAATCCCATGATGGTGCCATCGGCGGTTTCGGCGGTTACTTCTAATTCTGCTGGCAATGTTTTGCGTTCGACGATCAAAGAATGATAACGAGTGGCTTTGAACGGGCTTGGAATATCTTTGAACAACCCTTTGTTGGTGTGCGTCACATCACTCACTTTACCATGCATCGGTTTATCACCTCGGATCACTTTGCCACCGAAAGCTTGGCCGATGGCTTGGTGGCCTAAGCATACACCCAGCAGCGGAACTTTGCCGGCAGCTTTTTGGATGAGCTCTAGGCAGATGCCTGCTTTGTCCGGGTCGCATGGGCCGGGCGAGAGTATGATGCCTTTGGGGCTTAAGGCGAGAGCTGCACCGGCTGTGATTTCGTCGTTGCGTTTGACGGTGACTTCGACGCCTTTGGTGGCGACATAGTGCAGCAAGTTATAGGTGAAGCTGTCGTAATTATCGATGAGTAGGATCATAAAAACCCCTCAATTTCCTGTAGTGCTTTAATGAGTGCGCCGGCTTTGTTGATTGTTTCCTGGTATTCGGCTTCGGGGTCGCTTTCAGCAACGACGCCGCCACCGGCTTGTACATATAACATACCATCTTTTACCAAGCCTGTCCGCAGGGCGATGCAATTATCCATATCACCATTGGCGGAAAAATAACCAACGCAGCCACCGTAAAAACTTCGGCGCACATGTTCAAGCTCATCAATAATTTCCATCGCCCGGATTTTGGGGGCGCCGGAAACAGTGCCCGCAGGGAAGCCGGCAATTAATGCATCAATTGCATCATGATTTGGAGCAAGTTCGCCTTCTACGTTCGAGACAATATGCATGACATGGCTATAACGCTCGATGGTCATTTTTTCGGTGACGTTGACAGTGCCAGGTTTAGCGACACGGCTTACATCATTGCGGCCCAAATCGAGCAGCATTAAATGTTCCGAAATTTCTTTCTGATCAGCGAGTAATTCTTTTTCGAGTGCGAGATCTTCTTGTGTCGTGACCCCACGTTTGCGGGTGCCAGCGATTGGGCGGATGGTGACTTTGCCTTCACGTAGACGCACCAAAATTTCTGGGCTCGAACCAACCAATGCACCCTGCCCCCAATCGAGATAAAATAAGAACGGCGATGGGTTTAAATGGCGCAGTGAGCGATAGAGTGAGAAGGCCGAATAAAGACATGGAACAGAAAGGCGTTGCGAAGGAACGACTTGGAAAATATCTCCTGCTTCGACATATTCGACCGCCTTCTTTACCATAGCGTGATAGCCTTCTCGGCCGGTGGAGCTCGCAAGAGTGGTGATGTCTATTTTCTTTGGAGCTCTGCTATGGGGACTATAGCGCATAGCGATGCGTGGTTTGTTGAGTTTGGCGAGCGCCTCTTGGATCAAGTTACCCGCTTTTTTATAGGCATCTTCCGGGTTGAGGATGGAAGAATAAATGGGGCTTACTAATATAATATCGTCTTTGACCGAATCAAAAATAACGATCAATTGTGGACGCACGAAAAGAGATTCGGGGATGCCTAATGTATCTTTATTCTTATCCGGCAGGCGTTCCATATAACGCACCATGTCGTAACCCATATAGCCGAAAATGCCGGCGGCCATTGGCGGAAGATCGGCGGGGATTTCCAATTTAGATGCAGCGATGAATTTGCGCAGCGAATCAAATGGCCCAGCTTTTTCGAGCTTACCGTTGAGGCTTGCTTTTCCGTTTTCGCATTTCCATGTCTGGTCTGGCTTTAGGCAAATGAAGGAATAACGACCCCGGGATTCGCCACCCTGGACAGATTCGAAGAGGGCGCAGAATTGGCCTTCCTCTTTGAGCGCCATCAAAGCGGAGACGGGCGTTTCGCGGTCAGCCGGAATTTTTAAGCAAACAATTTGTCCGGCGCCTTTGGCATATGCTTTTGCAAACGAGGTAAAATCTGGAACCACAAGCTATTCTGCCTCTCTGGTCGCGCGGGTCGTAATTTTGACCGGCGTTTTTTGTTGCAGATAGAGAGTATATTGTGCGAGCAGATCTTCAAACACACCTTCGCGCATTAGCTCCTGTTGCGTTGCAATTTCTTTTTCCGTGAGCGGTGTCGCCGGAATCACCGATGCTAATTCACCAACCACGAAGCCACCCGCCTCAAGCGGGTATACACCCTTCACAAGACCTTTGCTGGCCTGAAATAATTGCTGCACAAATTCTTCCGGCAGCGATTCTGTTTTGCCACGGCTAATAGGATTTGAGCGCTGCACGTTCAAACCTTCCGCTGTAGAAACTGCAGCAAGCTTTTCACCCTTGGAAAGACGTTGCACAATTTTCTCTGCTTTGTCTTTCATCAACCGTTCGAGCTCTGCAGCCTTCCAGGTGGCAACTACTTTTTCTTGCACTTTCGCGAGTGGTTGCTCAGCCATTGGCACAATGGCGTCTACACGCATGACATAATAAGTTGCCTGATCTTGCGAGAGCAGCAGGCCAGATTCATTGCCCTGCTCAATGCCGAATGCTTTTTGTACGAATGCTTCGCCATCTGGCAGATCTTTCGCTGGAGTCAACATTTCTAGCTTCTCGATCTGTTTCAATTTTAAGTTCAGATTTTTTGCGAGCTCTTCCATGCTCGCGCCACCTGCCAATGCATCTTCTACTTTATTGGCGAGCGCATAGAGGGTTTCTGCCGTCGCATCTTTGCCCAAGTCTTGCTTAGAAAACGTGACATAGCTAACCTTTCTGGATTCCGGAAGAGCGAAATCTTTTTTATGGGCATCATAAAATGCAGCAAGCGCAGCTGGCTCTGGCTGCTCAGGCACATTCACATTACTTGGCAATATTTCAACATATTCCGCCACACGCTTTTGGCCATCAATCGCATGTAGTATACTCACCTTCATTTTTGGCGCAGTTGAATCCGCCGTAATAGCCTGCACTAAAAACATAACAGCGATATTCTGCTTCAAGCCTTCGATATAGCCCGCTTCATCTTGCCCCATATTCCACAGGGTCTGCTTAAACCGCTCGCGATCAAACTTACCATCCTTATCGCGGAACGCAGGATTACCCGCGATTAATTTCGTAATCACACTATCATCCACCCGCAGACCAGCATTCTCGGCGCCCTGCTTTAGGAGCTCTTCCTGCACCATCTGTTTCAAAATCATACTTTCGACATTCATCGCCTTCATCATTTCATCCGGCACTTGGCCGCCGAACATCTGGCGAATATGTGCCGTTTGGCGACGTACTTCTTCTGCTAACCGGGCATTGCTAATACCGACGCCACCTACGGTCGCTGCGTTATTACCGCCGCCGGAAGTCTGCACAAAATCGCCTATTCCCCACACGACGAAGGAAAGCACGATCAACCCCATAAAGATTTTTAATATTATACCGCCGGTGAAGCCGCGCATGGATTGTAGCATTTTATAACCTTTCTAATGAACGGTCTCAACTAGCAGAAAATCTGCTGTTGTGGCAAGTACGTAACTAATTCCTGTGCATCTAAAAATTATTGATTGCTTGTGCGTGAGCGGCGAGTTATGTATGAGTCAGTTTTTGTTAACGCTATTGTATTATTATATATGACGAATTCTTCGAACCCTCCTTCTAATACTACTCGCCGTGATTTTATGGTATTGGCCGCCACTGCAACTGCTGGTGTTGGCGCTGCCGTTGCTGCATGGCCGTTAGTCAATTCCATGAACCCTGCCGCTGACGTATTGGCACTTGCTTCCACTGAAGTGGATTTAAGTGCGGTACAGCCCGGGCAATCCATCACCGTGATGTGGCGCGGCAAACCAGTTTTTGTGCGTCACCGCACGCCAGAACAAATCGCGAGCGCAAAAGCGGATGATAACGCTCCTATGAGCGATCCAGAGCCAGACGCACAACGCGTTAAAAAAGGCAAAGAACAATGGTTGATCCTCGTTGGCGTGTGCACCCATTTAGGTTGCGTGCCAATGGGCAGCCAAGGTGATTTCGGTGGCTGGCTCTGCCCTTGCCACGGCTCGCATTATGATGCTTCCGGCCGTATTCGCAAAGGCCCAGCGCCGTTGAACCTCGCCGTTCCGCCCTATGAATTCTTATCAGACACTTCTATTCGCATTGGATAAATTAGAGTAACCCCTATGGCAGCTGCACCAAGAGAACAAAAACCAGGACTTATCGGGTGGATTGATTATCGCCTTCCCATCTTCACCTTCATGGATGAGCAGCTTAATCAATACCAAACACCTAAAAACTTGAACTACGCTTGGAACTTTGGCTCACTCGCTGGCCTCGCCCTTATCATCCAAATCGTCACCGGCATTGTGCTCGCGATGAATTATACCCCACACACCAGCATGGCGTTTGATAGCGTTGAACGCATTATGCGCGAAGTGAATTTCGGCTGGTTGATTCGTTATACTCATGCGGTTGGCGCCTCGATGTTCTTCGTGGTGGTCTATCTTCATATTCTGCGTGGCCTGTTTTACGGTTCTTATAAATCTCCCCGCGAAATCTTGTGGTTCCTCGGCATCTTCATTTTCCTTTCGATGATGGCAACTGCGTTCATGGGTTATGTTCTGCCATGGGGCCAGATGAGCTTCTGGGGCGCAACCGTAATTACCAACCTGTTCTCAGCTATTCCAGTGGTTGGCGAGAGCATTGTTACCTGGCTTTGGGGCGGTTTCTCGGTTGATAACCCAACCCTCAATCGCTTCTTCAGCTTGCATTATCTGCTGCCATTCGTGATCCTCGGTATCGTGGTGCTTCACATCGTTGCACTCCACACCACCGGCTCAGGGAATCCAACGGGTGTTGAACCAAAAACTGCGAAGGATACCGTTCCTTTCAACCCATATTATACCATTAAAGACATGTTTGGTTATGGCGTGTTCTTGATTGTGTTCTTCGGCTTTGTGTTCTTTGCACCGAACTATCTGGGCCATCCTGATAACTACATTAAAGCGAACCCAATGGTGACTCCGGCGCATATCGTGCCTGAATGGTATTTCTTGCCGTTCTATGCGATCTTGCGCGCAATCCCGGATAAACTCGGTGGCGTAATCGCTATGTTTGGCGCTATCGCTATCTTGTTTGCGCTGCCTTGGCTTGATAAATCACCAGTAAAAAGCGGACACTATCGCCCATTGTTTAAGCCTTTCTTCTGGCTGTTTGCGGCGAACTTTATTTTCCTAGGCTATCTCGGTGCGCAAGTACCAGAAGGTTGGTATGTTGTCGCTAGCCGTATCGCCCTGGTTTATTATTTCGCTTATTTCCTGGTGGTTCTGCCTTGGCTCTCTAAACACGAGAAACCATTGCCACTGCCTGCCTCCATCCACGAAAGTATGAAGAAGTAACATGCGCGCACTCTTATTTGCAGTATCCCTTTTAACCGTTAGTGGCGCCTTTGCTTCCAGCGGCCACCACCTCAAAGAAGTCAGCTGGCCCTTCGACGGCATCTTCGGCACCTTTGATCGTCAGGCTGCTCAGCGTGGCTATCAAGTGTACAAAGAAGTGTGCGCCTCTTGCCACTCCATGAGCCTGAAATCCTTCCGCAACCTGCAGGAAATTGGTTTCAGCGAAGCAGAAGTAAAGTCGATTGCTGCTAGCTATACCGTAAAAGATGGTCCCAACGATGCCGGTGAAATGTTCGACCGCCCCGGTCGCCCATCCGACCATTTCGTTTCCCCATTCCCAAATGAAAAGGCTGCTCGCGCTGCGAATAACGGTGCCTATCCGCCTGATCAATCCCTACTTATTAAAGCACGTCATGATGGCGCAAATTACGTTTATTCCCTCCTTACAGGCTATGATGAAGCTAAACCTGCAGACTTACAGCTGGGTGCTGGCATGAGCTACAACCCTTATTTCCCAGGCATGCAGATTGGCATGTCCAAACCGCTGCAAGACGGTCAAATCACTTATGCGGACGGCACCAAAGCCACCGTCGATCAAATGTCGCGCGATGTTGTTGTATTCCTGCAATGGGCTGCAGAACCAGAAATGGAACACCGCAAACAAATGGGTATCAAAGTACTGTTGTTCTTATTCGTAATGACCGGTCTGCTCTATGTTGCGAAGAAGCGCATCTGGTCTCAGATCAAATAACTTAAATGAATACTAATAAAAAAGGGTGCCAATTTGGCACCCTTTTTTATTGTCCTAATTAAACCCGCATCACCTGCACTTCGATGGTGGGGTATTTGCCGATCTCGGTCTTTGCGATTCGCTTCAGCGCATTGCGCACCTGTTTCACAATGGCATCATTTGGCGCACGGTTTTGTAGCTCGACTACGCCAGCCACTTCTTGCTCCATCACTTGCAGCAATTCCCGGTCATCCTCATCATCCAGCATACCGGGTGCCGCAATTTTAGGCGAGGTCAGCAGATCACCTTTCACATTCAGCACCACGGTGCAGAACAACACGCCATCATTTAAGATGCGGCGACGTAATTTTAGCACCGGCGAATCGGTCGGTAACAGATAGTTCCCATCCACCGCCAAATACCCCCATGGCACTACTGCGAGCTTCTCTGGCTTGCCGGGTGCTAAGTTGACGAGGTCACCATTGGCGATCTCGATCGTCTGCGGCACGCCCCAGGTCTTGGCCCATTTACAATGTTCGTGTAGATGCACCGCCTCTCCATGCACTGGCACAGCGATGTTCGGGCGCACTAACTCATACATCTTCTTCAGCTCATCCCGCGAAGGGTGGCCGGATACATGCACGAAATGATCTTTCTCGGTTAGGATCTCGATGCCACGTTTCACCAGCTGGTTAAACAGCGCGAAAATCCGCTTATCATTGCCCGGGATAATTTTAGAGGAGAAGATGATCGTATCTTTTGGAACCAAACGCAAAGTCGGTAGCAGATCATTGGCCAACTTATTGGTCGCCGCCAAAGGTTCACCCTGACAGCCCGTGCAAATCACCAGCAATTTATCTCGTGGGAAGCGACGTGCTTCCTGATCGCTCAAAAATTCCGGTACATCTTGTAGATATCCTGCTTCACGCCCAGCTTCAGTAATCCGCCACAGCGAACGGCCGATCATCACCACTTTACGGCCATTGGCCGCCGCTGCACGAGCAATGGTTTCCACGCGAGCGATGTTGGAAGCGAATGTTGTCACTGCAACCAATTGCTTACACTCACCGATCAGCTTCGTGAGGCTCTCGCGCAGATCACCTTCGGAGCCTGAATGGCCGGCGCTTAATACGTTGGTCGAATCACACACCATCGCGAGCACGCCCTCATCGCCATATTGCTTGAGGCGGGCATAATCGGAAGCGGGGCCAACAAGTGGTTTATCATCAAACTTCCAATCACCCGTATGCATCACAGTGCCATGGCGGGTTTTAACGGCGATCGCTTGCATCTCCGGAATCGAGTGAGTGAGATGGATCATCTCAAGCGAGAAAGGCCCAACCTCAAAACGGCTATTAAATGGGAGAACTTTCAGCTTCACCTTATTGATCGCATCAGGGAATTCTTGCAGTTTGGCTTTCAAGACTTCGGCGGTAAACGGAGTTGCATAGATCGGACACTTGATTTGCTGCCAGAGATAAGTCAGCGCACCGAGGTGATCTTCATGGGCATGAGTTAACACTAGGCCGAGGAAGTTATCACCCAGGGTATGAACAAATTCGATATTCGGAGCGATCATGTCGATGCCAGGAAGCTGTTCTTTATCGGCAAAACCAGCGCCGAGATCGATCATGATCCATTTACCATCGAGGTGATAGAGGTTCACATTCATGCCAATTTCGCCTGAGCCGCCCAACGGAAGGAACATCAGGTTGTCTTTATATTTTTGTAAATTCATAGATTCCTTTGCGCGATGAGATAGAGCCCGTGCAGCGTTAAATCTGGCTCCACACGATCAATTTGGTTTGTTGCCTTGCCATATAGACTGGAAAGCCCGCCGGTTGCTAGCACTTTCACCGGATGGCCAAGCTCAGCCTTGATCCGGCCGAGGATCCCCTCGACCAGGCCGAGATAGCCATAAAACACACCGGACTGCATACAGCGAACGGTATTGGTGCCAATCACGGACTCCGGCTTCGTAATCTCCACCTCCGGCAAGCGAGCCGCCGCTTTTTGCAGCGCATCGAGCGAGAGATTGACGCCAGGAGCGATCACGCCACCACAATAATTACCTTCAGCGTTCACAATATCAAATGTTGTCGCTGTACCAAAATCGACAATCACCGCCGGGCCCTTCAATAAATCAAATGCAGCGATGGTATTAACCAGGCGATCCGCCCCTACTTCATGCGGGCTATCCACCAAAGCTTGTACACCTAATTTCAGTTTTTTGAGATGCACCACCATTGGCTCCACCTTGCAATAATTTTTGGCAAAGCTGGTCAAAGCGAACATGAGCTGTGGCACCACGCAGGAAATGATGACTTGCGAGATGCTCTCGATCTTCAATTTCTGCAATTCCAAAAATTGGGAGAAATTGAGCGCGAGTTCATCTGCCGTACGCTTCGGATCAGTCGCGAGGCGGCAGCGGGCACGCACTTCGCCTTTATCGCCGATCAGGGCTAAAACGATGTTGGTATTCCCCGCATCAATTGCAAGCAGCATTGTATTCCTTTTCCATTGGGCCAAAGCCATTCAAACGCCAAGATTCATAGCGTAATCTCAGGCTTTCAGCAAGGAATGCCGTTACTTCTGCCAGGGATAGAGCCGAATAGAGATGCAGCGAGGTGGTTGGGTATTCCGGGATATCAGGATGCGAGGCAACATTGAGCCCGATCCCGATAATGACCGAGGGCGGCACTTTCCCCTTCGTCACCGTCTCAACCAATATCCCACATATTTTTTTGCCCTCAACCAACACATCATTGGGCGCTTTGAGTTTAGGCTTCAGCCCCTGTCCTTTCAGCACATCCATGACCGCAAGGCCCGCCATCTTTACAAAATCCTGCGCCTGGGCATGAGGTATTTCTGGATAGAGCATCAGTGAGGCGTAGAGGTTGCCGGTTTCTGAAATCCAGTTGCGCTGGTTGCTTCCCCTGCCCTTGGTTTGGGCTTCGGCAACTAGCATCAGCCCATGTTCGGGTTTGGTCAGCGCACGGGATTTTGCTTCATCATTGCTGCTTGCCACTATGCCGATGGGGCATAAGGTAATGACTTCCAGTGATCGCATTATTGGCCGAGCGTGAAAGCTGCTTCGCGCGCAATCTGCACCAGCGGCGTCGGATAGAGGAATGCAAACAGCGTAAATGCCGCTGTTATCGCTATCACAAACTTATGCGCAAACGGAATAACCGGGATATCGAGCGGCGCCGTAGCCTCATCAAAATACATCAGCTTAATAATTTTAAGATAATAGAACGCCGCTATCACGCTTGAGAGAACACCGACGACCGCCAACCAATAATAGCCACGCTCGATCACCGGCAAGAACACATAAAACTTCGCAAAGAAACCAGCGAACGGAGGAATGCCTGCCATTGAGAACATAAAGATACTAATCACCGCTGCTATCACCGGCTGGCGTGTAGCAAGGCCTTTAAAATCATCCAGCTCCTCAGCCGCTTTTCCATTGCGCTTCAGTTGCAATACAGCACCAAACATACCCGCCGTCATCACGCTATAAATCAGCAGATAAATCAGCACACCTTGAATGCCCGCAATGCTGCCCGAAGAAATCCCAAGCAATAAATATCCCACATGTCCGACGGAGCTATAAGCAAGCAGACGCTTAATATTCGTCTGGCGAAGTGCGGCAATCGCCCCCACCACCATCGACGCCACAGCTGCTGCAATTGTAATCTGATTCCACTGCACCACTAATCCAGAGAGCGGCTGCATGAGGAAGCGAAGCGTAATCACCAACACAGCAACTTTAGGTGCCGAAGCAAAAAATGCCGTGATGACAGTCGGCGCACCTTGATAGACATCTGGCGCCCACATATGGAAAGGTGCAGCAGACATTTTGAAAAACATCGCAACCAGTATCAGAATAATTCCGAGCAATGCGCCAACTGGCAATGGACCAACGTGCCGTGAATAAAACTCAATCATCTTTGCAAAATCCGCTGTGCCACTAAAACCATAAACGAGCGAACAACCAAATAAAAAGATGCCAGAGGCGAGTGCTCCCAACACAAAATATTTCACACCCGCTTCTGCGCAAAGCAGATTATCGCGATTGCTCGCTGCGAGAATATAAAGCGACAAACTCATCAATTCGAGTGCGACATAAAAGGAGAGCAGGTGATTTGCGGCCACCATCAACATCATCCCAAGCAACGAGAATAACATCAGCGCTAATGTTTCAAATGTAATCCAACTTTCTGTTTTTGCTGAGCCATGTAACAGGCCTAATATCAATGCTGCCGCAAGTACGATTATAATCTTTGCGGCGACGACAAAATTATTCAGCAACAACAAACCGCCAAACAAATAGTTCGTATCATTATAATTTTGCCCCATCGCTATAAGGGAGGTCGATTCTTCCCAGCGCTGTGTTAGTGCAAATAGTACGACAAGCAGAACAACAATTGCGGTTTTGATAAAAAAGCCAACGCGATTTTGTTTCGTGAACGCACCCGCGACCAAAGCCAAGAGGCCTGCGCCTGCAACAATCAATTCCGGTGTTAACATAATAAAATTTAACATGCTTATTCCGCCGGTTTCATAATGATTTCTGTTTTACTCGTCTGCACTTGCTGCAACAAATGTTGCACCGAAGCATGCACAGGTTTTAAAATCAGGCTTGGGTAAATACCCAACAAAATTGCGAGCACCGCCATCGGTAACAGAATCGCCACTTCACGCGTATCTACATCCGTAATTTTCTTCAGTTTTGCATTGGTCAATTCGCCGAACACCACCCGCTTATATAGCCAGAGCATGTATGCCGCACCCAACACAACACCCGTTCCAATTAGCGCCATCACAATTGTGTTATCTTGGAACACGCCCATTAATACGAGGAATTCGCCGACAAAACCAGACGTGCCCGGCAAGCCCACAGAGGCCATCATAAACACCATAAACAGCAATGCATAATAAGGCATGCGCTCAACGAGACCGCCGTAGAAAGTGATTTCGCGCGTATGCATGCGGTCATAAATAACCCCAACGCACATGAACAATGCAGCCGACACAATACCATGACTCAGCATCTGGAAAATACCGCCTTCGATACCTTGCACATTGAGCGCAAATGTTCCGGCGGTGACATAGGCCATATGCGCGATCGAAGAGTACGCGATTAGCTTTTTCATATCCTGCTGCATGAGCGCAACAAGTGACGTATAAATCACGGCTATGATGCTAAGGATGTAAACAAAATCAGCGAAATAGATCGAGGCGTTTGGCAGCATTGGAAGTGACAAGCGCAAGAATCCATAGCCACCTAATTTAAGCAAAATACCAGCCAGAATCATTGAGCCTGCAGTTGGTGCTTGCACGTGTGCATCTGGCAACCAGGTGTGAACAGGCCACATTGGAACTTTGACGGCAAACGAAGCAAAGAATGCGAGCCACAACCATTTTTGCGCAGAGAGCGGCAGCTGTGGTGCCTTGTTCATCAGGTCTGGAATGCTCATCGTATTGCCCTGATAATAGAGATAGAGAATCGCGAGCAATAACAGCACTGATCCGAGCAATGTATAAAGGAAGAATTTGAATGCGGCATAGACGCGATCTTTGCCGCCCCAGATGCCGATAATGAAGAACATTGGGATGAGCACGGCTTCAAAGAAGAAATAGAACATCACGAAATCAAGGCTTAAAAATACGCCGAGGATGAGTGTTTCGAGCAATAGGAATAATGCCATGTAGCCAGGCACTTTTTTCTCGATATTTTCCCAGCTGGCGAGAATGCAGAATGGCATGAGTAATGTGGTGAGCAATACGAACCATAGCGAGATGCCATCTAGGCCGAGATAATAACCGATACCGGCATTTTTGATCCAGGCGGTGTGTTCTACGAATTGGAATGCGGCGGATGTACCATCGAATTTCGCGAGTATGACGAGGGATAATAGGAACGTTATGATCGAGGTTACTAATGCAATGATGCGTGATGATTTTTCTTCGTTGCGCGCGCAGAGAAGAATCGCTAATGCGCCGAAAGCGGGTAAGAAAATGAGGGAGGAGAGGAATGGGAAGTTGCTCATATTATTGCATCCATACCCAGGTGATTACGCCAACTAAGCCCAACAGCATCGCGAAGGCATAATGATAGAGATAGCCGCTTTGCAATTTTGAAAGGCGACCGCCGAACCAATAGGAAAGTTGTGAAACGCCGTTGGGTCCGAGACCGTCGACAATTTTTACATCGCCCACTTGCCAGAAGAAAGTGCCGAGCGCTTTTGCAGGACGTACGAACAGGAATTCATAGAGCTCATCGACATACCATTTATTGTAGAAGAGAACATAAATTGGGCGGAAAATTTGGGTCATTTTTGTAGGTAACGATGGTACTAGCAGATAGAAAATATAGGCTAGTGTGATGCCAGCGAGTGCTACAAATTTTGTCCAAAGTGGGTGTTCGCCGTGGTGGAGGAATGGGTTGTGTTCGCTGAGCGATACAAGTGCACCACGCCAGAAGCTGTAATCGCCATCGACCATTTTGAATACTTCCTCGCCGAGATAGCCGGAGAAGAGTGCGCCGAGGACTAAGACGATAAGTGGCACTAACATGATGGCAGGAGATTCATGCACGTGATCCCACACTTTTTTGCTGCAACGTGGTTTGCCGTGGAAGGTCAAAATCAATAAGCGCCAGGAATAAAATGCGGTGAGGAAGGAAGTAAGCTCCCCGACATAAAATGCATAATGTGCGAATGGGCTTTCGGAGCCATGCGCCGCATGCAAGATCGCATTTTTGGAATAGTAACCGGCGAAGAATGGGATACCCGCAATTGCGAGTGAGCCGATCCAGAAAAGAGCATAAGTGAATGGAATTTTTTTCCAGAGGCCACCCATTTTTTGCATGTCTTGCTCGCCGGACATTGCGTGGATTACGCTACCTGCGCCTAAAAACAAGAGGGCTTTGAAAAAGGCATGGGTCATGAGGTGGAACACGCCAGCGGAATAAGCGGAAACGCCGCACGCGAAGAACATATAACCAAGCTGCGAGCAGGTGGAATAAGCGATTACTTTTTTGATATCGTTTTGGGTAAGTGCGATGGTGGCGGCAAACAGTGCGGTGGTGGCGCCGACAACGGTGATGAGCATTAAGGCGATCGGTGCATATTCATAGAGTGGTGACATGCGGGCAACGAGGAATACACCGGCGGTTACCATCGTTGCGGCGTGGATTAATGCGGAAACCGGGGTTGGGCCTTCCATGGCGTCTGGCAACCAGGTGTGCAAACCGAGCTGGGCGGATTTGCCCATTGCGCCGATGAAGAGCAAAATGCCGATGAGGGTGAGAGCGTGAATGTCATAACCCAATACGGTATAGACAGCGCTTACTTGGTTTGGCACAGCAGCGAAAATATCGGCAAAATGGATGCTACCAAAGATGGTGAAGGTTAGCAGCAAACCGAGCATAAAGCCTAGATCGCCCACGCGATTTACGATGAATGCTTTCATAGCAGCAGCGTTGGCGGAGGGACGTTTATACCAGAAGCCGATTAATAAATACGAGCAGAGGCCTACGCCTTCCCAGCCTAAGAAAAGTTGCAGCAGATTATCGGCGGTTACCAGCATCAACATGAAGAAGGTGAAGAGCGACAAGTAGGAGAAGAAGCGTGGGGTGTGTTCGTCATCATGCATGTAGCCGATGGAATAAATATGAACGACAGCGGAGACCCAGGTGACGACGACTAGCATCACGGCGGTCAATACATCAACACGGATGACCCAATCAATCGAGAGGGTGCCGGAGGAAATCCAGTTAAAGAGATGGAGGGTATAAGACTGACCATCGATTGCGACGTTTTTGAAAGTGATGCCAGCGAGGATGGCGGCGATGACCAGAAAACCGGAGGTAACATATTGCGCGAGATGCTCGTTAATACGGCGGGTGTTTAGGCCTACTACCAACGCGCTTAACAATGGCAAAAAGACGATCCAACCTGCCATATCAACCCTTCATCACATTGATATCCTCAACCGCGATCGAGCCACGGTTGCGGAAATAGACGACTAGAATTGCGAGGCCAATCGCAGCTTCTGCAGCAGCGACGGTAAGTATAAACATGGTAAAGATTTGTCCGACTACATCGCCCATATAAGCGGAGAAAGCGACGAAGTTGATGTTCACGGAGAGGAGCATTAATTCGATCGACATTAATAATGTGATTACGTTTTTACGGTTCAGGAAAATGCCGCAGACACCGATGGTAAACAGCAGCGAGGCGAGCACGAGATAATGTAGGAGCGTGATCTGCATCATATGCCCTTACCCGATTTTACTTTCACCATCGAGACCGAATCTGCCACATTGCGATGCACCTGTTTGCGGATATTTTGGCGGCGGACGCCTGGGCGATGGCGCAGTGTCAGCACGATTGCACCGATCATCGCCACCAGCAGAATGGCGCCCGAAATAATAAATGGGTATGCGTATTGCGTATATAACACATGGCCGATTGCCTCGGCGTTTGTTCCTTTTACGCCCGCAACAACTGGTGTTGGTTCAGCTGCAAATTTTACGGTGGAAGCTTGCAGGATTAAAAATAACTGAACGAACATGATTGCTGCAACGGCGCCACCGAAGGGGAGATAACGCAAGAAGCCGGCTTTGAGTTCGGCGAAATTAATATCGAGCATCATCACAACGAATAGGAACAACACTGCGACGGCGCCAACATAAACAATCACCAACGTCATCGCGAGATATTCGGCGCCTAGCAGAACGAACAGGCCAGCAGCGTTAAAGAAGCAGAAGATGAGGAATAGGATAGAATGCACGGGGTTTTTGGCGGAGACGACCATCACGCCAGAAAGAACAGATAAAAACGCAAAGACGTAAAATAGAAGGGGTATCAGCATCTTGTCTGACATTCATACTGATTGAAGCTCACGAGGTCTAGGTAAATTTTCAAGCAGATGTTTCCGAATATATTCGGCCGCACGGGCGGCTTCATTCAGACCCAAATCGAAGGTGCGTTTTGGGTCAAATGCGCTCAATGGCCCCGCCTTTTCCGCCGCATAAAAGGAATGGTGCAATTGCTGATATTGGAAAAAACGACCTTCCGGCGCATAAATCCAGGTCGGCTTGCCGCTCGATACGGCTTCGGACACCATGCGGGCGGAATCGCCTGTCACCACCACATGCTCAGCCAGTGACAACATTATCGCATAAGGGTTAGGATTAATGGCACGACGTTTAAAATCATAAATAAAGTTGGGCTGCGGCAAATAATCAATCAATGCCTGCGAAATTTTCAGTGGTGTACGTGGGCTAGTCGTCGCGAGCACCGTTCCGCCTTGCGCCTTTAAGGTTTCGACAATAGCGATAATATCTTCTTCCTTGACGTCATCACCCACATGTACGCCACCAACCAATAGTGCGATCACTGGCGATTGCAGTTTGAGGCCCTCGAGGAACGGATATTTCCCTGTCAGAAAATCCGCCTTCGCCCGGTTGAGGCGATCTGGATTTACTTTATTAATATAGCCGGTGGTGAGGAATATATCGTCATACCTTGGTAGCGGCTCATGGTTTGGAGCGATGACCAGGTCGAAGAAATCCAAATCCGGACCCGGATCCAAAATCGAAACCGTAGGCACTGCGCCTTGCAATAAATGTTTAAACGCAACGGCATGGGGTGCTGCAATAGCGCCACAGGAAAGAATCACATCAGGCTTTTGCAAATGGGTAAAAGATTGGAACCCTTCGCGTTCAATTTCGGCAACGCTGATGATTTGGATAGAGCCCAAATGCTCAGCGACAGCTTCAGCCATCACCGTACGGTGTGAATCATCTGAGATGATGAGGGTATGCATCAGCGGTACGGCGCATCCGCCGCCAGAC
The DNA here is from genome assembly GCA_903821695.1 of uncultured Alphaproteobacteria bacterium. Classification (GTDB taxonomy): domain Bacteria; phylum Pseudomonadota; class Alphaproteobacteria; order Rickettsiales; family CAIJLX01; genus CAIJLX01. The sequence goes on from CAIJLX010000022.1 coordinate 49,840, forward strand.
GTCCGGCGATTTCGGTTTCCCAGCGCTCGCCATTGGCTAGCAGTTTGTTTTTATTATAGAGCAGTTCTTCATGCGTTTCGGTCGCATATTCAAAATTCGGCCCTTCCACAATGGCATCCACCGGGCATGCTTCCTCGCAGAACCCACAATAAATGCATTTGGTCATATCAATATCATAACGCGTGGTGCGGCGGCTGCCATCATCCCGCACTTCGGCTTCAATGGTGATCGCCTGCGCCGGGCAAATCGCCTCGCATAATTTACAAGCAATGCAACGCTCCTCACCATTCGCATAACGCCGCAGCGCATGTTCACCACGGAAACGAGGGCTCAATGGCCCCTTCTCATACGGATAATCAATCGTCACCGGCCGCTTGAACATGTAGCGCAGCGTCAACGACATCCCGCTCAAAAGCTCAGTCAACAATAACGAACGTGCAAACTTATCGATCATAGGTAAGTAGTTCTACAGAGAACAAAAAAATTTGCAAGAAGGCAAAAAAAGAGGAGGCAAACCCAATGGATATGCCTCCTCTCTTACTTGGAAAAACTAGAATCACGCTGAAGTGCGTTGGTATGTACGTGAAGAATAAATTTCTTCAACGTGATTCCGTTTCCTGATCTCGAGAAAATTACCATCAACAGTAATCCCTCAAGACCAGCTTTTGTTCATTGATCACCAGCATGTTCCTCCAGCTTTAGATCAATATAGGTGATCGCCTGACCATCACCCAGCTCTTCATCTTCTCTGAGCTCTTCCCGGACGATGTTCATATCCCTTGGTGCCTCAATACCTATTCTCACAGTATTGTGGTCGATTCTGACGATCGTCACCGTGACGTTCTGTCCGATCAAAATCTTTTCGCCAGGCTTTCGAGAAAGTACCAGCATGGTACAATCCCCCTTATCTACCAGCTCCGCTGGTGTTATGGGAACTCAAGAGATGCGTGCAGTTCACATAACAAATGTGAACTAATCCATTTATGCACTGCATCCCTTTCGTTCCCGTAAAAGGCATTTTCAAGAAATTAGTAAGCAAAAAACCAATAAGAAACATTGTCATAATACCCAACCAATATGACAAAATGATGACAGCTAGCCTCAATAATCCCGTCATCCCGGCGGAGGCCGGGAGGGGATCCATCTTTCTGTCGGGGCCGTGGATCCCGGCCTCCGCCGGGATGGCTTGGGGAGGTTTTTAGGCCCTCGGAAACAATTTTTGGTAGTTTTCGGCCATTTGTAGGGGGGTTAGGTGGGTGTAGATTTGGGTGGTGGAGAGGCTGGCGTGGCCTAGGCATTCTTGGATCACCTTTAAATCGGCACCGTTGCTCAGCATATGGGTCGCGAAAGAGTGCCTTAGGGCATGGGGGGTAAGGTGTTCGGGGAGTTGTAGCGTTTTTCGCAATTTTTGAATATTTCTTTGAAATACAGCAGGTTGCAGGCGTTTTCCTCGGCTGCCGATGAATAAAGCAGGCTCTAGCGGATAGGGGCGGATATCTAGATAATCTTTAATGGCGGCTCGGGCTTCCTCCAAAAACGGGACTAAACGCTCCTTATTTCCCTTGCCAATGACCCGTAACATGGCGCCTTTGCTATCGCTGATATTGAGGGCTAGGGCCTCGGAAATACGCAATCCGGCGGCATAAAGTAGGGTAAAAAGGGCCAAATCCCGCCGTGCCATCCAGCCTTCGTCCCATATTTCAAGAATTCCAGCCCGGGATTCCTTGGCTTGGCCGATGGAAATGGCTCGTGGCAACCTTTTAGGCCGTTTCGGGCTTTTGAGTGCCTTAACGGCCGGGTTTTGGATGTCATAGCGGCGAGCTAGAAAGGTAAAGAAACTGCGGAGAGTAGCCAAGGCCCTAGCGTTTGAGCCGATGGCGAGTTTTTCGGTGACTCGGGCACTCATCCAACTGCGCAGATCGGTGACACTTAATTTTTTGAGAGCTTCGAGGGTGAGGCTCGCCTCGTTATGTTTCTGCCAAAAGGCTACAAAATGGCCCATATCATAGCGATAATTGCCGATCGTGCGTGGAGAGCAGCGTTTTTCCTGTCTTAAATAATTTAGCCACTCTTCCATTGCGTCCTGCATGTGCCTATTGTAAATCGCCTCATGCAGATTTTCCACACTCTTCGCAGCTATCCGAAACCGACGGCCCTCGCGATTGGCAATTTCGATGGCGTGCATCAAGGCCACCAGGCAATTATCGCCGAAGCCAAAAGCAAAGGCCTCACCCCTGCCCTGCTCACCTTTTATCCGCATCCGTCAAAACTTTTTCGCCCCGATAATCATGCGCTGCGGATTAATACGTTGGCCGATAATTTCCACCTACTCGCAAAAACAGGATTGGAAGTCATCTTCCTCCAACATTTCCACGCACCCTTTTCCAAAACCGAAGCGGAACATTTCATTAAAGATGATCTGATCGCCCGCTATCATGCTGAACATATTATCGTCGGCGAAGATTTCGTCTTCGGCCACCAACGCAAAGGCAACACGGAATTATTGCAAGCAGCCGGCCTCAAGGTTACTTGCCTAAAACCAGTGATGGTGGAAGGTGCAGCTTGTTCTTCGACTCGCATCCGCAAAGCAATAACGGAAGGCGATATCACCAACGCCAATCTATTATTAGGCCGTCCATTTGCAATCACCAGCAATGTCCGCCAAGGCCAACAAAAAGGCCGCACGATTGGGTTTCCGACGCTCAATCTTAAACTACGCGAGGGTTTGGTTGTTCCGCGATATGGGGTTTATGCGGTTTCGATCGCGGGTCAAAAAGCGATTGCCAATTTCGGTGTGCGGCCGACGGTAACAGAAGATAAAACACCAACATTAGAAGTACATCTCATTCAACCCAAAATCATTCCCGATTATGGTGATAAACTAACCGTCGAATTCCATCGCTTCATCCGCCCTGAGCAGCGCTTCGCTAATATAGAAGCTTTGCAAAAGCAAATTGCACAGGATATAGAAGCGCTATGAAAAATCCGATTCGTAATGGCCTACTCATTGCCGCCCTCGTTTTTATCGCCGATCAACTTTCCAAATGGTGGATGCTCGATGTAGTGAATATCACTGAGCGTGCCCCGATTGAGGTGACCTCGTTTTTCAAATTGGTAATGGTGTGGAATCGTGGTGTCAGCTTCGGGATGATGAATGACATACCGCATTCGCATTTATTATTCAGCGGCTTGGCTTTCCTCATTTGCTGCTTCCTGGTGATTTGGTTGATGAAAGCAACCCATTGGTTGATCCTGGTCGGCGTTGGCCTCATTATTGGTGGGGCAATGGCGAATATGGTTGATCGGTTGCGGTTTGAGGCGGTCTCGGATTTCTTTTATTTTCATATTGCAGATTTTTACTGGCCAGCGTTTAATATCGCGGATGCGGCCATCTGCATCGGCGCCTTCTGTATTATTATTGAAAGTGTGATATCCAATAAACATGAAAAAAATTCTTAGCATCATACCTCTCATTTGCCTGATCGGCTGCACTGGCTCTGAAGTCAAAAGCAACTTGGGCCTCAAGAAAAAATCGCCGGATGAATTCATGGTGCTCGCCCACCCTGCCCTCACCGTGCCGCCAAGTTTTGATCTGCCGGATCCGCAAGCTGCAAGCATCAGCGCTGCAAAAGATTCCAGTGCGAAGCAAGTGCTGTTTGGTGCGAGCAAGCTCAAGCCAGAAACGAAAACAAAAACCAATTCCAAGAAAGCGAGTGCAGAAAGTTTGTTCTTAAGCAAAGCAGGCGTCGACCACACCCAGGGTAACATCCGCGATATTTTGGATGATGATTTGCGTGCGGAGCAACCACCTGCGGAAGTGCAAGAAGAAAAAGGATTCTTCGGCCGCCTCTTCACGCCTATTAAGTTAGATGAAAAACCAGACCCTATCGTGAACCCCGTTGCTGAAAAAGAGCGCATTAAAGAAAGCAAAGCAAAGGGCGAGAAGATTGATGGTGATGATGCAGCGACCATCCAACCCAAGGGCGAATCTGTCCTCGATAGAATTTTTTAAGCAATGCTGACTCAGACCATTTCACACAACGCTGACCCTAGCTTCACGGCAAAAGGTCTAGAAGCATTTAAGGCTTTCTTAAATTCCGGAAGCCCGCATCTCGCTGTGCTTAAAAAAACGGATGACCTCAAAGAAATTGCGCCACTCGCCAATCGCATCCGCAATCACTTTTCCGCATTGATCGTAGTCGGAACCGGTGGCTCAAGCCTCGGCGGAAAAATGCTGTATGAGTTGCGTGACACTTCCCGCAAATGCCCCGTCATTCATTTTTTAGAAAATGTCGATCCAACCGGAACGCAGGATGTATTCAATACCCTCGATTGGCCTAAAACATTTTTCCTCTTCGTCAGCAAATCCGGCGGCACACTCGAAACATTGAGCCAAGTGTTGTTGGTGCTCAAACATCTCGAGCCAAACAGCATCGCCCAACAATGCGCTGCGATTAGTGATCCGAAAGACAGTGCCCTACGTCAAATCTGCACCGGCTTAAAAATTCCCGTCTATGACCACGAAGCAGAAATCGGCGGCCGCTATTCCGTATTCAGCAATGTCGGTTTATTGCCTGCCGCCGTTGCTGGTCTCGATGTCATGGGCCTGCGCGAAGGCGCCATCGAATATAGCAAAAACGCTGGTGAGGCGATTGCATCTGCTGCCTCTTACCACATGCAAATGATGCAGCAAAAAACCAATCTGCATGTATTAATGCCTTATAGCGAACGCCTCAAATCTCTAACGGATTGGCACCGCCAACTCTGGGCCGAAAGCATCGGCAAAGAGGGCAAAGGTACGACACCGATTCGTGCACTTGGTGCTGTCGACCAACATAGCCAAATTCAGCTTTATCTCGGCGGCCCGAAAGATAAATATTTTACGTTCCTCGCGACCGATCAAAAGCACATGGGCGAATCGATTTGGCCCGATCATTTGAAGCTGCCGGAGCATCCGGATATCGCTTACCTCAAAGGCAAAACATTGGGTGATATTATTGATGCCGAACAATGGGCTACGATTGAAACATTTAAATCGCATAAGCTCCCGGTGCGTGTATTGAAGCTCGCGGATTGCAGAGAGCGCACCATCGGCGCATTGCTGATGCATTTCATTTTGGAAACCATCATCACGGCTGCGCTGATGAATGTAAATCCATACGACCAACCCGCCGTTGAAGACGGCAAAAAACTGGCGAAGAAAATGCTGGCCGTATGAACCTAATACGTTTGCTTCCATCCGTAGTGGTCAGTCGTATTGCCGCCGGGGAAGTGATTGAACGCCCTGCCTCCGCACTCAAAGAACTTCTTGAAAATGCATTAGATGCGGGTGCAAGCCGAGTCGAAATCACTCTCGAGCAAAGTGGCAAAAACTTGATCCGCATTTCCGATAATGGTGTCGGCATGTCTCGCGAAGGAATGGAACTTGCTGTCGAACGCCATGCCACATCGAAGCTGCCGGATGACGATTTATTCCACATCCAAACATTCGGTTTTCGCGGCGAAGCATTGCCCTCGATCGGTTCCGTCAGTCGCTTAAAAATAACCAGCTCAGCCAGAGGCAGCAACGAAGCCTGGTCACTCAAAATCGAAGGCGGGGAAAAATTTCCATCCGAACCCGCACCTCGTCGCGAAGGCACCGAAGTTGAAGTGCGTGATTTATTTTACGCTACCCCCGCCCGCCTCAAATTTTTAAAATCCGAGAAGACGGAATTGCAGCAATGCATCCAAGTTATCGAGCGCATGGCACTGGCCTATCCGCATGTTTCCTTCCTCGTTTATTCCGATGGAAAACCTAGCCGCAAATACGATGCAGGCACTCACACCCAACGCATCGCTGCCGTGCTCGGAAAAGATTTTACCGAAAACACATTGCCGATCGAAATTACACGCGAAGCGATGAGCCTATCCGGCTTCGCAGGCCTACCAACTTTCAGCCGCAACACCGCCAGCGAACAATATTTCTTCATCAATAATCGCCCGGTGAAAGAGAAGTCATTGCATGGTGCCGTGCGTGCAGCCTATCAAGATTTCATCTCCCACACGCAACATGCACAAGTGTTGCTCTTCATCGATATTCCACCAGAAGAAATCGACGTCAACGTCCACCCCGCCAAAACCGAAGTGCGTTTCCGTGATGGCAGAGAAGTCACCGGCATGATCATCACCGCCCTCCGCCATGCCCTCACCGGCGCCGGCCATCGTGCGAGCAATACTGTTTCTGGTTCTGCTCTAAATGCATTTAGCAGCAGCCCGATTTCCTATGCCTATGCACCACGCCCCTCCACTTCCTCTTATGTGCGTGAGCCAGCGGCGATGCTCTATCAACCATTGCCACAAGCACGTGATACCGCACCTGAGCAACAACCAGATTATCAACATTTTCCACTGGGCGCCGCACTCGCACAATTGCATGAAACATATATTTTGGCGCAGACAGTCGATGGGTTTGTGATGGTCGATCAACATGCGGCGCATGAACGACTCGTTTATGAAAAAATGAAAAACCAGCGTGGCAAAGAAGCAGTTAAAACACAGCGACTTTTATTGCCCGAAATGGTCGAATTGACGAGTGGCAAAGTGCACGCGATTTCGGAACATCGTGAGGCATTGGCAGAGATAGGCATCATCGTCGAGCTGGCTGGTGATTCGGCGATCGTTGTGCGTGAACTTCCTTCTATTTTAAAAGATACAGATATTCAAAAATTGATCCGGGCGATTGCGGATGATTTGGAAGAACATGGGCAACCACTTGCGGCACATGGGGCAATCGAACATATCTGCGAAACTGCGGCGTGCCATGGTAGCATTCGTGCCGGTAGACGGTTGACGATTGCGGAGATGAATGCGTTGTTACGCGAAATGGAAGCGACGCCACATTCCGGTCAATGCAACCATGGCCGCCCGACTTATATTACGTTGAAGCGCAGCGATATTGAGAAATTTTTTGGCCGCACCGGATGAGCGCTGATTTTTTAATTTTCAATCGCGCACTCAAAAAACACCAGCGAGAGCGGGCAGTCAAAACCCTTCCTAATTCCGATTTTTTATATCACGAAGCGGCCGCACGTTTGGCTGATCGGCTTGATGCAATTAATCGCGAATTTCCTCTAACGTTAGATTTAGGCACACGTGGTGGGCTGCTGACACCGATGTTGAAAGAGCATCCTTCAGTAAAAACTATTTTTGGATCTGATCTGGCAAAAGCCTGGGCTACAGATTTTGTCTGCGATGAAGAATTTTTGCCGCTCAAAGTTAGCTCACTCAATTTGATTACGAGTTTGCTGAATTTGCATTGGGTGAATGATTTGCCAGGTGCGCTGATTCAAATTCGGCAGGCACTTGCGCCAGACGGTTTGTTTCTGGGTTCAATGTTCGGCGGGATGACATTGCATGAATTGCGGCAGGCACAAGTGCAGGCGGAGATGGAACTCTATGGCGGCATCTCGCCTCGCATTTCACCCTTCACCGATGTGCGCGAAATGGCAGGGCTATTGCAACGTGCAGGATTTGCGCTGCCGGTAGCAGATACCGAAACGGTGACGGTGTTTTATCAGGATGCTTATACGTTGATGCGGGATTTGAAGGCGATGGGCGAGAATAATGCCCTACTCAAACGGCCGAATAATTTTATGAGCAAGCGGGCGTTTTCATTAATCGCCAAAAAATATCAGGAACTGTTTGGAAGTGTGGAAGGTATACCGGCGACGTTTGAAATTATTACGATGACGGGGTGGAATGAGCCTAAAACTTCCGGAGGGCGAACCCCTTAAGAACTCCCTCCGGAAGAATCTCTGATGACGCATCGCCTAAAAGAGAATGATTCTTAATATCAAGTGAGGCCTGCCCCGTCAATATTTATTTTATGGGATCAGTAAAATTTTTCCGGTGTGCTTAAAATTCTCCATTTTCTCGAATGCTTTTGCCACATCAGTAAGCGGAAATGTACCATCGATAATAGGTCTAATCTCTCCGCTCTCAATTTTTGGCCACCAGAATTCGCGAAGGGTTTCGAGGATCTCATATCGCTCCTGCAGGGGCCTAGAGGAAAAGGTGGAGCCGATGATCGATAGGTTTTTAAGTAATAATTTACCCATCGGCAATTCGGCTTTGCTGCCTTCGATTAAGCCGATGATGAGGAGTTTGCCGAATGGGTTTAGCGCATCGATATTTTTTTGTAAGTACGGTGCCCCAACCATATCGAGAATAATATCGAAGCCACCGGCAGCAACGAAATCGTCCTGCTTATAATTGATTGCTTTTGTGGCGCCGAGTTTAATGGCGAGTGCGCATTTCTCTGGGCTGCCACAGGTCACGGATACTTCTGCTCCGATAGTGCGGGCCATTTGGATTGCCATGATGCCTATGCCACTGGTGCCACCATGCACTAACAAACTATCGGTTGGTTTTAGACGGGCGAGTAAGAAGAGATTGAGATAGACCGTTGCCATCGCTTCTGGCAATGCGGCAGCATGGGTGAGCGGTAGGTTGGCGGGGGCGGGTAATGCCATGGCTTCGATGACGGTGACGATTGGGTTGAAGCCATCTTCTACCAATGCGCAGACTTTATCACCGATTGCGAAACGGCGGGCCTCTTTGCCCATGTTTGTGACGGTGCCGGACACTTCCATGCCGGGTTTGGCGCCTTTGCGATACATGCCTTTTTGGATATATAAATCGGCACGGTTGAGGCCGATGGCGGCTACTTTGATTTTGATATCGTAGGGGTTCATTTGCGCTCCAGGAGGCAGACGGTTTCTAAATGATGGGTCCAATGGAATTGATCGACAGCGACCATTTCTTTGATGGCGAATCCGGCATCGGATAAAATTTTGATATCACGACTCAGCGTTTGCGGATGGCATGAAATCATCACGATGCGCTTCACCTCCGAACGGGCAAGCGCTTTACATTGCGGCCCTGCACCATTGCGAGGTGGGTTCAACACGGCGACATCAACGCCCGGAATTTCTTGGTGCTGCACAGGGAATCGTTCGATATCACGTGCTGCAGCAGTGATGCGGGCTTGGCCTTTTAATGCAGCTACGGCTTTGTCAGACATTTCGAAAGCGAGCACAGGAGCTTTCTTGGCGAGCAGGAAACTATAGGTGCCGATGCCGCAAAAAAACTCGGCGATTTTTTTGGCTTTGGGGATCATGCGGTCGATGGTGTTGGTGATCGCTTGTTGACCTTCGGCGGTGGGTTGGAGGAAGGCGCCGGCGGGCATATCGATCCAGGTGTCGGAAAACTGCATTCTGATTTTATGACGCATGAGAGCGATGCTGTCGTTCACCACGATAGAGGCGATGTTATGTTTTTCGGCGAAGGATTTTAGGATAGCGAGTGGTGGCTCTCTCTTCATGGTGAGCACTAATTCAATGCCGCTATCGGCCATCGTCACGAATATTTTTTCCGGCTTTAGCGATTTAGCCAAGGTTTGCAGCGGAATAATCAGCTCGTCCATTTCTGGGACCACTGCCAGGCAATGATCAATCGGTACCAGCTCATGGCTCTGCGGGGCGAAGAAGCCTAACTTGCCGCTGGCATCCACTTTAAACTCCGCCCGGCGGCGGCTTGCGGGTTTGCCCCAGATGTAGCTGATGTTCTGGCCGGGAAACAGCTGGGTGAGCACTTCCGCTTTATGCGCACGATAGGCCGCCTCGTCCAGATGTTGGAGTTGGCAACCGCCGCATTTTGGATAATAGATACATGGTGCATTCATCGGTCTTGCCAAAATTTCTTAAATCCCTATAAGCAATAGTTATGCGTTATACATATACCCTGTTACTCTCGGCAACGTTTGTTTCAACGGCGGCTTTCGCCCAACACCAGTTCCGCGACCAAATGGAGCCTTATCCTTATACGGATGAAGCTGCTGTCGCCAATCAGAAACCGCTGATGGTGATCCGCTATAACCAAGAAAACGTCTATTACCAGACACCATTGTTCAATGCAGTCAGCAAAACCTTACAAGTAAAACCAACCGCTCAGTTCACTTTCGTTTCCAAAGTACCCGTCACTGGCCAGCCGGAAAAAGATAGCCGTGCCGAAGAGCAAGCTCACAGCAACTGGCAAAATATTCTGCAAACGCTGAGTGATATCGGCCTTCCCGAAAAACAAATGACCGTGCGCTTTGAGAAATCCAACAAAGTGCTCAATAACGAAATCTTGGTTTTCGTTCAGTAATTCACAGTATTTATCGTCATTTCGAACGCAGTGAGAAATCTGTGGACGTGTGCTTCAGATTTCTCACTGCGTTCGAAATGACGCGGACTTACATATTTTATGTGGCCTGGTTTCAGGCAATAAAAAAGGGCGCCTTTTGGGCGCCCTTTTTTGCATTTGCTAAAGCCTTAACCTTGGCGCGCTTTGAAGCGTGGGTTTGCTTTGTTAATTACGTAAATACGGCCTTTGCGACGTACTACGCGGCAGTTCTTGTCGCGCTTTTTTGCAGATTTGAGTGAGCTTAAAACTTTCATAACCGTATCTCCTGTAGGCGCGGAGTGTTACTCAAGTTTTCCGGCTCTGTCAATTCCTTCTGTTTGAATACCCCATGAATGGTCTTTTCCCAATGGTGCAGCTTACCGCTAAACAGCTGATATACCGCACGAATACTCGCTATTGTGTGCAAAAACCAATAGAAGGGAAAAATCGGCACGGCGAGCAGCATATCCCACCATTTATGACGCCATAACACCGCCAGCGCGATAACCAGATGCACACCCATCCCGCCAAACATATTAAAGACCATGAGATTATAGAGCCAATCCGGCATCGCATAATCACCGTAATAAGCCAGCAGCGAGAGAGTAATAATCACCGGCGTAATGATAAAAGCGAACGAGGCCGAACCAATAAACAACACAAACCCCAGCACCCCCTTAAGCCCCAGCGCCTTCATCGTCCGCTTAGGGTGCCGCAGATGAACAAAGAATGTCTGAATATACCCCTTCACCCAACGCGTACGCTGCGTAATCCAGTTTTTGAATCTGTTGGGTGCTTCCTCTAGAGTGAGGCTGTCAAGAATCCGGGTTTGATAACCCGCCTCTGCCAGCCGCAAGCCGAGATCCGCATCCTCAGTCACGTTATACGGATCCCACGCATGAATGGATTTGAGCACTTGGGTACGGAAGTGATTGCTGGTCCCACCCAACGGCATCGGCAAGCCTAAACGCTCTAGACCATAGAGCATCGCATCAAACCACATGGCGTATTCGAGCGAGAACATCCGGGTGAGCAAATTATCGCGGCGATTATAATAATTGAGGCGAGCCTGCACACAGCCAAGTTTCTTGCCATATTCAGCAAACATTTGTGCCGCTTTGCGTAGCTGTTGCGGCTCCGGCACATCCTCCGCATCATAGATGGTGGCCAAGGTGCCTTTGGCAAACTGCAGAGCATAATTACAGGCCTTCGGTTTGGTTTGCGGCTTGGAATGTGGCACCCGTACGATATGGAAAATACGTTCCGGTTTTTGAGCGATGAGGTTTTGGATGGTGTCGCTGTCATCCTCCTCCACAATCAATTTCACATCTAGTTTATCCTTCGGATAATCGAGTGCTCGAATTGCTTGGATCAATGATTTGACGGTTGAGGCTGGCTCCTTAAAGAGCGGCACGAAAATAGTATAAGTCGGCAAATCTGCATCGGCGATAATGCGGTGGGTTTGAGGCTTTTCGCTGTAAAAATAACCAGCCCAAAAGATGTGGAACTTAAATAGCATTGCGAGCAAGTAGACGCCGTTGATAACGGCAAGCAGACCTAAGGTTGAAGCCTCAAAAAAGAATGCGGCAAACAATAGGCAGAGAAATATCGGTAGCCAAAAATTGCGCTTACGCCGCAGCATAAATAGTCGGCGGGCGGAGCGTTGCGGCTCGAACCGCCAGAGCTGTTGCACGGCATGCTCGCATAAGGCGCTGCCAGCATGAAGCTGCACTTGCTCGTAAATATCGTGCGGCGTAGCGAGTACGCATTCGACGGGTTCTTCGAATAGAACCTCTAGTTTTTTTTGTGTGTTTTCTTGTGCGGGTTCGGCCATTGCGATTAACAGCTTTCCCCCTTCCCTGCGCCAGGGGATTATCTGCATGGGGAGATAGGAATGTGTGTGGTCGGAATCGAATAAGGGATGGTCGCATGGGTGATCGCGTAGGTTTACAAATCGTAGGCCCAATAGCTGAGCTAGCACAGTGTAGAGTTCGAGGTGATGTAGTGCACCGAGGCTTACTAAGATTTCACCCAAGCGTGCACCGGATTTGGTTTGGATCTCTAATGCTTGCGTAAGTTGTTGTTCGGTGATGCTTCCGGCGGCAAGCAGCGCTTCGCCCAAACGCACGCCCAGCATTAGAAGCGATACCAGATGCTAAAGAGGCCGCCGGTGCCTTCGCCGGTATTGCGCTCATATACCGTTTGGAACATGCCTACTTGCAGTGACCATTTTGGTGAAAACCAATAGAGGCCGGAAAGCTGAAGCTTCACCAAATCATAATCAAATGCGTTGCTTAATAATGCGCTACCGCTGCCTGTACCTGCGCCATCAGCGGCGAAGGTGCCTTGCGCTTCACCGATGATTTGCCAATGCTCCGCCACCCGATAACCCAATGTGGTTGCCAGCCGCCATTCATCGCCTGGCACTTCGGTGCGTACGCGATAAGCAACTTCATTATTCCAATAATGTCTGCCTTGGTTGCCAAAATTACGGCCATAGAGAAGGCGCATTTCATAATCAAGCTGCTCTTGGCCGAGTGTTGGTAAATCGTTTTTATCATAGCCCCCGGGAAGTTTGACCAACGGCTGGATCGAGATCACGTTTTGGCCATCATTATAAAGCCGGGTGCGGATGAATATTTCGCTATCGGCGAGGTTGGAATTGGTTTGCTCATCACCAAACATTTTTTGAGTCACATACTGGAAGCTTGGCGAAATTCCTAAAGTCACCGTATTGGTGAGGCCATATTCGATATAGGGGTTATATTCGTATTTTTTATAAGGCTCTTGCGAGGAGGAATTGCCATGTTCATCGACATAGCGATCGCTGGTGTAATAGGTGAAGTTATTGATAACTTGGCCTTCGCCTTCGTTCAATGTCCAGGCGGCGGCGTGTAGCTCCGTGCAGATCAGCAGCCCTAGCAACAATGCAAGGGCTATCCGCATCCTAGTGCAGCTTTCGTTCGATGTCTTGGAACGCTTTGGAGAGAATCTCCTCTGCGACTTCTGGGCTCATGCTTTCCAGGATCAGCGTGCGGGCTACTTCCATGGTGATATCCATCGCATTCGAGCGCAGATCGGTCATCACCGAGGATTCAGCTTGAGCAATTTTTTGCATTGCTAATTCGGTGCGCTTGGTAAGTGCATTTTCGAGCACTTCTTTTGCTTCTTGTGTGATGCGCTCTGCTTCAAGGCGGGCATGGGCCAGGATTGCTTGCACTTGCTCGAGTGAGTGGCTTTGCTCAGCTTCGTAGCGCGCGAGCAATGCGGATGCTTCATTTTTCAAACGTGTTGCTTCTTCGAGTTCGCTTTTGATTTTTAAAATACGCGTATCAAGCGACGACAAAATCAATTTTTTGCCGGTTTTAAACATCAACGCCACGAACATGACAAATGCTAGTGCTACAAAAAACTTCTCATCAAACATGTTTCTGCCTCATTTGGTTTGCGACCGCTTTTTCGATGATTTCACGCGAAACCTCACGACCGGTTACCTTCTTTAATACTTCCTGTGTAAGCTCGACCGAAACCGGCACCACACGCTCTATTACTTGTTCTTTCGCTTTATTGATGGCGATTTGTGCATCCGCCATTTTGCGATGGAGCACTTTATCCAGATCGGCATTACGCGCAACGGCAAGAGCTTCCGCTTCTTTCTGAATTTCAGAAACCACTTCCGCCGCTCTGCTGCGTGCGGATTTGATCTGCACTTCGTTTTGCTGAGCTAGAACGTCCGATTGAATACGCGCCGCTTCCGCTACTTGCAGATCACCTTCGATCTGCTCACGGCGAGTTAACAGAACGCTGCCCAGGCGTGGCAGTCCCACTCGCGCCATCACAAAATAAAGTGCGGCAAACGAGAGGGCCAGCCAGAATACCTGGGACAGAATCCAATATGGGTCAAGCTGTGGCATTCGCCAACGAACCTATAATTATTTGCTTAAAACGATCATCGCGATCACGAAGGCGAGCAAGCCCATCAATTCCGCGAGAGCTGCACCAACGATACCCCATTTTACCAATTTTGATTCGGTAGCTGGGTTACGAGCAACGCCGTTCAGAATTGCTGCGAAGATCATGCCTACGCCGATAGCTGCGCCCGCCATGGTCATTGCGGTTAAGCCTACGCCTACATATTTCAATGCTGATAAATCCATTTTCTTTCTCCTTAATTAAAACAAAAAACAAACAATACTATAAAAAAAGCCGCCGAATCATAGCGATGCAATTCGTGATTGCAACCCTAATGTAAGTTCACCGCATCGTTCAAATAAATACACAATAACATGGTGAAAATATAAGCTTGCAGGCAGGCGATGAAGATCTCAAACCCGATGAACATCACCAGGAATGCCTGTGGAAAAATACCCCAAACGCCGAGCGTCACTACGAAGCCAGCGAAAATTTTCAGCAATACGTGGCCCGCAATCATGTTCGCAGCAAGACGAATCGAAAGGCTAACTGGGCGAACGATATAAGAAACAAGCTCAATCGGCACAATCAAAGGCATGATCCAGCTTGGCACCCCCTCTGGCACAAACAAGGCGAAGAAGTGTGTGCCGTGGCGGACGATACCATAGAGGGTCACGATCAAGAATAAGGTCGCAGCGAGGGCAAAGGTAACTGCGATATGGCTGGTAGCGGTGAAGCTATATGGCGTCATCCCCAGAAGGTTACAGAATAAGATGAACATGAAGGCAGAAAAGATCAGCGGGAAGAATTTTAGGCCATCTTTGCCGACGTTTTCCATGATCATACCGGCGATGAATTCATAGAGCATTTCGGCAGCACATTGTAAGCGGCCGGGGATTATTGCGCGATAACGGGTCGCACCCATCATGAAGAAGATAATGCAGGAGGTCGCAAGCACCATGAAGAGTGATGCATTAGTAAAGCTTAGGTCGAAACTGCCCATTTTAAAATCAAAAATGGGATGAATTTCAAACTGCGCAAGCGGGCTGTGGCCGTGATTTTCTGTCATAAAAGATCAAGTATTGGGGGTTTAATCGCGCCCTGTATGCCCGATTTCATCCTTCGATGCAAGCCTGAACATATTCCAAAATGCAGCGACCATCCCAAGCACAATAAATACCACAAAAAGCCAGGGCTGCGTGCCCAGCCAATCATCCATAAACCAGCCAAACCCACCGCCCACCAACAGGCCTGCGATAATCTCTGAAAGAAACTGCCAGCCCAGGCTGCGCTCTGCGCGCTGGCTTGATTGATCCAGCTTTAATTTTGCTGCGGCAATTTTCTCTTCTAACTCTTTGGTCATTATGGCTTAGGAGTAGCCAAGAACTTATCAATCATTGCTGAAAGCCCTGCTGCATCTGGCACACCATTATAGCGCTCGCCATTAACAAATACTGTCGGTGTGCCAGCAACGGACAATTCTTGCGTACCGTCCATACGGCTTTTCACGACTGTTTCTTCAACTTTTTTATCAGCCAGGCATTTTTTGAATGCTTTTTTGGTCATGCCTTGCTCGAGGGCAACGGCTTGTAAGTTAATTTCAAAATCCTTGCTAAAAGCCCATTTATCTTGGGTTTTATAGAGCTTACTGAGCATCTCCGACCGCTTATTTTCAGGCGTGCAATGCACCACCATGCCTGCGCGAAGGGCTGGGGCATTCAGTGGATAATCGCGGTAAATGAATTTGATTTTATTGGTCGCGATGTATTTTTTCTGGATTTCAGGGAATATGGTTTGATTAAACACTGCGCAATGTGGGCAGGACAGCGATGCATATTCAGTAACGGTGACTTTCGCATCCGGGTTGCCTTGAATCCAATCGCCTTTTTGTGCCATCGCATAAGCTGGGTTCTTAGCGATAATGGCGTTCGCTTGCGGAGCTTGTGGCGCCATGGTGGATTGCTCAGGCGCTGCCTCAGCGTTGAATGCAAATAAAGCCAGTGCCAAGATTAAATACCGCATAGTTTCCTCCATGAATGAGTCGATCAGTATAAAATGTTTTAGGATTATCTCAAGCAAATGCTTGTGCCAGGTTATAGATCTGATTTAAACTAGAAAAAAACATGCAAAACACCCATTACGATAAAATAAAGGCCAGCCTCGAGGCCTCCCCCCGCCATTGGTTAGTAACGGGTGCCGCTGGCTTCATCGGCAGCCAGATTGTAGAAACTTTGCTTAAACTTTCGCAGCAGGTAACCGGTCTTGATAATTTCATGACCGGCACTCCAAAAAATATTGAGGCAGCGAAAAAACTCTCGCCTAAAAATTTCCGCTTTATAGAAGGTGATATCCGCGATGCCGCCCTCTGCGCTGAAGCAGTGCGTGGAGTTGATATCGTGCTGCATCATGCCGCATTAGGCAGTGTTCCTCATTCCATCTCTGATCCGCAATTAGCCCATGCCATCAATGTGGATGGGTTTATGAATATGCTACTGGCAAGCAAAGAAGCAAAAGTGAAGCGCTTCGTCTATGCTAGCTCCTCTGCCTGTTATGGCGACAGCACTGCCATCCCGGCCCGCGAAGGCGAGGAGGGTAATTTATTATCCCCTTATGCGGCAACCAAAGCGATTAATGATCTATATGCCCAAGTTTTCTCGAAGGCTTATAGCTTGCCGACGATTGGCCTGCGCTATTTCAACATTTTTGGTCCACGCCAGGATCCGAATGGACCCTATGCGGCGGTGATTCCGCTATGGATGAATAATCTGATGCAAGGTGCGCCATGCTTCATTAATGGTGATGGTGAAACCACGAGAGATTTTTGTTATGTTGATAATGCCGTGCAGGCTAATATTTTGGCAGGTGTTGCACCACAGGAAGTGACTGGCGAGGTGCTGAATATTGCCGTTGGCACTAGCTCTACTTTGAATGAGTTATATGCCGCGATTCGCAATGAAATTGGCAGTCCTAAACCTGCCAGCTTCCGCGAGTTTCGTGAGGGGGATGTTCGGCATTCACTGGCCGATATTTCTAAGGCCAAGAAGCAGCTTGGCTATGCCCCCACCCATCAACTGAATGATGGCATCCGCGAAACGGTGAAGTGGTTTACCTCGCTTTAGTCTCAACCACGTCGTTGAGTATCACCGCACTAATCTCTGTCAGCTGGCGTGGATATTGCGAAAGGAAGCGTTTAAACCGAGACGTATTTTCGCCCTGGCGGATCACCATAAAAATAGTTCCTGCAAACTCCAACAATTGAAGGTCAGGAAGTGTTGGGCAATCGATGATAACGAGATCAAATTCTTCAGACAAAATATGCATGAGCGATTTCAATTTTTCTTGATCTTGCAAGAGATCATAATTTGCAGCTTCCGTGCCCGACGGAATAAACCACAGTTTCTCATCCACTGGATTCGCGAGCACTTGCTCAAGCGTTGCCTTACCCGCAATCAAATCCGAAAATCCTGGCACCTTGAGTGCAGAGAAATTTAGATGCAAAGAACCTTTCAGAATATCTCCATCAATCAACAAAACACGCTTTTTCTCGGATGCCAGAAGCGAGAAATTTGCAGCAAGAAAGGATTTACCCTGCTTCTCATGATGACTCGTAAACAGCAAAATATTATTGTGTGCACCGCTGGTAATATCATCAAGAATGGTCTTCAAGTTTCTTAATACTAATGCAGCATTATCAGTTACATCCATCAGATAATTATTCATACCCAAAGCTTTGCTTTTTTTCTCCGCCGAGTCACTATGCGGGATAGATGCAATGACAGGCAATTTAGTGACCTTCTTCAGCATTTCAGGATTGCGAATGTTGCGCAATCGAATATT
Organism: uncultured Alphaproteobacteria bacterium; assembly: GCA_903821695.1. GTDB lineage: Bacteria > Pseudomonadota > Alphaproteobacteria > Rickettsiales > CAIJLX01 > CAIJLX01. The sequence continues at coordinate 67,792 of CAIJLX010000022.1, forward strand.
GCCGAACAGTGTAAAGCATAGGCACAAAAACACGCCACCTACTCCACCAAGCACAGCAGCAATAGTAATCTTCATCCAATCGATCGTTTTCTCGATCACGGAAGGGCTGATGACATGTGCTTCACTCTTAATGATTTCACGCGAGAGCCTATTAATTTCAGCAGTGCTATCGAGGAATAATTGGCGGACAATAATGACTTCATCATTGAGCTGATAAAACCGACGCTCGGCATCCGGCAATTTTACTATTTCAGGCTCAATACTATTGAGCTGTTTTTTGTAAGAGTCGATCTGTTCTGTGAATCCCAGCACCACAGGATCTTGCGGTGCGTGGGTTGCAAGCAGTTCTGTTTTTCCTGATTCGAGATCACCGACTTTACTGCCTAAACCAGCAGCAAGTTGGATGAGCTCTAATGTCTCCTCGGAAAAGGTTGATGTATCCTCTCTCGCGAGCGCTTCTTTTGCAACTTTTAATTGCGCTTGAATCTCTTTATTTTTAGCCCGCAAATTTGCCAATACATCTGCACGATTGCGGATGGTATTTTCGAGCGACTTGTCAACATAGACACCCATCAAGGTATCAAGAAAGTGTTTTGCAAATTCTGGTTCTTGAGCTGCAAAATGCAGCTCAATGCTGCTATCATTTATTTTGATGGCGCGGATATTTTTCTGTATCGTTTGCAGATAGGTTTCGGGTGACAATGGTGTAATAATAAATTCCTCGCCCGCACCTGCTGCTAGGCTTGCCACCTTAATAGCAAAACCATTTTCTTTTACTTCTTCACCACCTGCTTTTCCTTGCAGGAGTGCCTTGCCGTAGGAATCATAGAGCACAAAGATTTCGTCAGCCTCCATCCGCAACTTAAACGGACTTTCCCAATAGGCTTTAGGTACCGTAAATTGCTCAAGCTCTAGGCTTAACATATCCATCCCCGTCAGCTGCTCCAACAAATGTGTGTTGTGCGCGACAAAGGCAGAAACACCCCCGGTGCTTTTCGCGATGGCTTCGGTAAGGTTTTGGTTGGAAAGGATAAGCCGCATAGCTGCATCAGCTGAAATTTGTGGCTCAATTTGCAGCTGGCCTCTGGCGGTGTTAATAACGGGGATACCAACACTTCCAAGCACCGCTGTAACAACGCTTATAATAATCAGCAATAGATACCACCATTTGCCCCGATTCGGCGTTGGGGTAGTCGTATGTGAAAAAGGGGAGAATCTTTGCTGCATGGGTCTGTTTTTCTATGGTGCAATCCGCTATTTTGCAAGCTGGCAGTTCTTACCTTGCCTTTAAAACAGATTCCGCTACCCTCATCTGCCCATTATTATGACCCAAGATCTCCTTATCCAGGCAGCTCAAGCCGAAAAAGCCAATAATCTTATCCAAGCTGATAAGTTATATGATGAGGCGCTCGCCAAAAACACCAATTATGAAACACTCATCGCAAGCTATCGCGTTGCCAAAAAATTGGGTAACCATCAAAAGGCAGCGAATGTTTTAGAAGCAGCATATCGGCTGCAACCTTCCCATAACCTCCGATTTGAACTGGCGGTTGCTTATCTGGATGCAGGCAAATTAAATGCCGCTGAAGAAATTGCCAGAGAAGGCTTAAAAAAGAAGCCCAAAGATTTTGGATTGGCGAATGCCTATGGTGTTATTTTGAAGCGACTGGGTCGCAGCGAAGAAGCCATCGAATATTTTCTGCTAGCAGCAAAAATAGAAGGAACCAATTCCTCACCGCCAGTGAATCTCGGCAACACCTATATGATGGTGAATAAGCCCGCGAAGGCGGTGGAGTGGTTTAGCAAAGCTACCCGCCTTAACCCGAAAGATGGTGAAAATTTCCGTCTATTAGCAAACGCCCATATCCGGTTGGGAGATTATCCGAAAGGAATTTCGACTTTAGAACAAGCACTCGTGCGCTCTCCTAAAAACATCAAGGCGCGTATCGATATTTTTGGCATTTATTTAAAGGACAAAGATTACAGTGCGGCACTGCATCAACTTGAACTAGGGTTTCAAAGCTTCCCCAATCACCCCCTTTTAATCCGCAATAAAGTGATTCTCCTGCGCCGTATGGGTCAGCATGATGAAGCGTTGCAGTTGCTAGAAGAGCTATTGAAGCAAGAGCCAAACAATGATGAAACCTTGGCGGCACTGGGCGATCTTTACTACCAATCCTTAGGCAATCGGGAGAAGGCAAATTTTTATTATAACAAGGCACTGCTGAGCAATCCGCAGAATTTTAATGCAGCGGCTCAATATTGCGAATGCTTGCTCAATAGCCGTTATGGCAGCGAGGCGGAGCATATTGCAAAGGCCTATGAAGTTGCCTGCAACTTGCTCGAAAACCAAGTTGATACATTAAAAATTGCGGCTTCGGTACAGGGCATTTTTTTGCGGCTTCTTGATTATGACCGTCTTGCTCAATTGGGCGATCGTAAGAAATTATTGAGTTATTGGTTAACGCAAATGAATGTGGGCGAATTGCATAATCAGCTGGGTCGCGTGCAAACAATTGAAGATAGGCTTGAACTTGTTTCCATGCACCGTGCGTGGGGTGATAAAATAGATGCTATAGCCGCCAAGAATCCGATTATACGGCATAGCTCGCCTCACTCCTCCGACAAAATACGCATCGGGATTATGTCTTCGGATTTGCGTAACCATCCGGTAACGTATTTTGTACTGCCGATTTTGAAATATTATGACCGCAGTAAGTTTGAGCTCTATTGCTATTCGTTCTATCAAAAAGAAGCGGACATGATGCAGCAGAAAATTGTTGAGATGGTCGATAGTTTTAATTTAATGCCCTATGCGACAGATCAGGCCGTGGCGCAAAAAATAGCCGATGATAAAATTGATATTTTGTTCGAGCTTGGCGGCACCACATTAATGAATAAAATCGAAGTCTGTTCCTATCGCCCTGCGCCTATTCAAGTAAGCTGGCTTGGCTATCCGCATTCGAGTGGCCTCAGCACCATCGATTATATTTTGGTCGATCCATATATCAACCCTGAGCAGCCTGGATTGCTGATCGAAAGACCGTTCCTCTTGCCTGAAAGCTGGGTCAGCTTAGACGAGCTCGGTTTTTATGACATACCCATTGAACCGGGCATACCGGAGCAGAAAAATGGCTGGGTCACTTTTGGCACCGCCAACAACCCCTATAAATATACACCCAAATGTTTCGAGACATGGGCAGCGATTATGCGCCAGGTTCCGAATTCCCGCTTCCTGTTTATCCGCCCGGAAGGTGACGTTGAATATTTCAAACAAAATGCGATTGGCCATTTTACCAAGCATGGCATCGAAGCAGAGCGTATTGTCTTCTCGCCAATACGTGGCAAGCATATGCCACATTATAACAAAATTGATATCGCTCTTGACCCCTTCCCGCACGTCGGCGGCACGACAACCTGCGAAGCCCTCTGGATGGGTGTGCCGACGATTACCTTGGTTGGCCCCGCCTTTTTTGAGCGCCTAAGTTATAGCAATTTGAGCAATGCAGGCTTAGGTGAATGTTGTGCATTTGACCTCGATTCCTATATCAGCAAAGCAGTGACACTTGCCAATGACCCAGAAAAAAGGCTTTATTTACGCCATCATTTACGCCAGCAGATTTCGGAAAACCCATTAGGGCAACCCGAACGCTTCGTAAGAAATTTTGAACAGAAGATTTTAGAAATAATGGGGAAAGCATGAAAGCAGTAATCCTAGCTGGCGGAAAAGGCACCCGCATCACCGAAGAGTCCGCCACCCGTCCAAAACCGATGATCGAGATCGGCGGCATGCCTATCCTTTGGCACATCATGAAAATTTACTCCAAACATGGCGTAAACGATTTTGTTATTTGCCTTGGCTATAAGGGATATATCATCAAAGAATATTTCGCGAATTATGTTCGTCACCAATCCGACATCACCATCGACCTCACCAAAAACAAAATCGAATATCATTCCGGCAAAGCCGAGCCTTGGCGCATCACGTTAGTCGATACGGGTGAAGAAACCCAAACCGGCGGACGCATCAAACGTGTGCAGAAATATTTAGATAAAAACAAACCCTTCTGCCTCACCTATGGTGACGGCGTTTCGGATGTAAATATCAAAGCCCTCATCGCCCATCACAAAAAAGAAAAACGGGCGGCGACTGTCACCGCCGTTCAACCTTCCGGCCGTTTCGGCGCATTGGTAACACAAGGAAATAAAGTAACCTCGTTCGTCGAAAAACCAAAAGGCGATGGTGGTATTATTAATGGCGGCTTCTTCGTACTCGAACCGGAAGTGATCAAATACATAAAAGACGACACCACCATCTGGGAAAATGATCCGCTCGAAACACTCGCCACCCGTGGCCAACTCACCGCCTATAAACATTCCGGCTTCTGGCAACCGATGGACACCATGCGCGATAAAAATCACCTCGAGCAACTCTGGGCAACCGGCAAAGCCCCATGGAAAATATGGTAAGTAATTTCTGGCAGAATAAGAAGGTATTACTCACCGGCCACACCGGCTTCAAAGGGGTGTGGGCTGCGTTATGGCTAAAACAGATGGGCGCCTCCGTCACCGGCATCGCCCTCGAACCAGACAATAAATTTTACGACATTATGAACCACCTACCCGGCATCAAAAATCATACTTGCGATATCCGAGACCGCAAAGCACTTCTTCCCATCTTAAAAGAGGCCGCCCCCGATATAGTGATCCACATGGCCGCTCAATCCTTGGTCCGGAAATCTTACCACGATCCACTTACCACGTTCGAAACCAACATCCTCGGCACTGCCAATATCTTATATCTCTTGCGCGAACTCCCTACCCCGCCGCAAGTCGTCTTGGTCATCACCAGCGACAAAGTTTACGAAAATACAGAGACTGGAATTCCGCTCAAAGAAACCGACCGCTTCGGTGGCGATGATCCCTATAGTGCCTCCAAAGCCTGCACCGAAATCGTCACCGCTTCGATGCGCAAAAGCTATTTCAAAGATACCATCGTCGCGACCGCCAGAGCTGGTAATGTTATCGGCGGCGGCGATTGGTCTGAAGATCGCTTGATCCCCGATATCATCCGGAGCCTCGAAAACAATACACCCTTTACTCTACGCAACCCGAACTCCACTCGCCCATGGCAACATGTGCTCGATGTATTACATGGCTATTTCGTCTATATCGAAGCCCTCGCCCAGAAAAAAGAAATCCCCCTCTCCCTCAATTTCGGCCCATCTGATGAGGCCTGCATCCCCGCCGGCGAGATCGTAAGCAAAATGGAAAAAGCATTAGGCAGCACCCCACGCAAAGAAGCTAGCGCGCCTTCCACCCTCGCTGAAAAGACATTATTGCATCTTGATTCGAGCCTCGCTGCCAAAGCCCTAAAATGGCGCCCCAAGCTCTCAATCGATGAATCCATTAACTGGACTGCAAGCTGGTATGCCGCCTATTTAAAAGGCGAAGATATGAAGGCTTTCTCACTCCAACAACTCACCGCCCATGAAAGTTTACGCCCATGAGTTTTCACTGCCGTTTCTGCAATACACTGCTCAAAAACACCTTCGTTGACTTGGGTTCAACACCACTCGCCAATAGCTATTTGCCAACCGCAGATGCACCTGACCAATCCTATCCATTGCATGTTTATGTGTGCAGTAAATGCTACCTCGTGCAACTGCACCACACCGTCTCGCCAGAAAATATTTTTGGCCATTACGCTTACTTCTCTTCCTACTCCAGCAGCTGGCTCGAACACGCTACTCGCTTCTGCGACAAAATGAAAAAACGCCTGTCGCTAAATTCTTCCAGCAAGGTCGTAGAAATCGCGAGTAATGATGGTTATCTGCTAAAGAATTTCGTCGCCGCAAACATCCCATGCCTCGGCGTTGAACCTGCCAAAAATGTCGCCGAAGTTGCTATCGCCAACGGTGTACCAACTGAGGTTGTTTTCTTCGGCAAAGCATCTGCCCAAGCACTCAAAGATAAAGGCCATGCTGCTGATCTAATCGCTGCTAATAACGTGCTCGCGCATGTACCCGATCTGAATGATTTTGTCGGTGGCTTTAAAGTGCTGCTCAAACCAGATGGCGTCATTTCCGTTGAGTGCCCACACTTGCTCAAACTCATCCAGCAAAACCAATTCGACACCATTTATCACGAGCATTATTCCTATTACTCCCTACTCACATTAGAAAAAATATTCGCCGCCCATGGCCTAGAAATTTTCGATGTAGAAGAACTCCCCACCCATGGTGGCAGCCTACGTATTTTTGCCTCGCATGCTGGCAAACCTCGTTGGCCTTCCTCGCCTGCTTTTGCGAAAGTGAAGCAAGATGAAAAACATGCAATGCTAGATAGCCTCGCTGGCTATGAAGGCTTCAGCAAACAAGTCAAAACTGTATGCGATGGTTTACTCACCTTTCTCAAACAGGAAAAGACAAAAGGTAAAAAAATTGCCGCCTATGGTGCAGCCGCAAAAGGTAATACCTTGCTCAATGTCTGTGGTATCAACACTGATTTAATTAGCTTCGTAGTCGATAAAAATACCGCCAAACAAAATCACTTTTTACCCGGCAGTAAAATCCCGATTTTTGGCCCCGAAAAAGTCTTTGCTGAAAAGCCTGATTATCTCGTAATCTTACCTTGGAATATTGCCGAAGAAGTGCGCGAACAGATGAAAGATATTCGCAGCTGGGGCGGAAAATTTGTGACCGCCATTCCGCAATTAAGGGTGTATGAATAATGCGTTTTGAAAAAACGGATATTGAAGGATTACTTTTAATTGAGCCAGAACGGCATACCGATAATCGCGGCTATTTCGCCCGCAGTTTTTGTGAAGAGGAATTGCAACAACAAGGCATTCCATTTCACATCCGTCAATCCAGCGTTTCGTTCAATCCACAACAAGGTACATTGCGTGGTATGCACTTCCAACTCCACCCAAAACCGGAAGCGAAAATTGTCCGCTGCGTTCGGGGCAAGGCATTTGATGTCGTCATTGATTTAAGAAAAAATTCGAACACTTATTTGCGCTGGGTCGGCATGGAGCTTTCCGAAAAAAATGGTTCGAGTTTTTATATTCCAGTAGGGTGCGCTCACGGCTTTCTGACACTGCAACCTGATACCGAAATGCTCTATATGATGGATATGGATTATGATGCTGCTAGCTCTGGTGGTGTGCGTTGGGATGACAAAGCATTTGGCATCAAGTGGCCTTCGCAACCAACGTTGATGTCGGATAAAGATGCCTCCTGGCCGGATTATGTCCGATAAGATTATTTTGCTCACAGGAGCTTCCGGCTTTATTGGCCGGCATGTAGTAACACCTTTGCTTGAACGTGGTTATACGATTCACGCTATCACCCATACAAAACAGCCCTCAAAAGAAGTCATTTGGCATAATGCCGATCTACTAAATGCAAAAGAGCACCGGCAGATTATTGAGAAAATTCACCCACATTCTCTGCTGCATCTTGCCTGGTATGTGGAGCATGGAAAATTTTGGAATGCTCCAGAGAATGTACTCTGGCAAGATGCGAGTATTGATCTATTTTCTTATGCAAAAACAGTGGGTGTTAAACGCCTGGTCAGCATCGGTACGTGCGCCGAATATGATTGGAATAGGAAGGATACAACGCCATTTAAAGAGAGCGATCCATGCCTTCCCCACACTCTCTATGGAAAGGCGAAATTGAGCGTATTTGAATCACTAAAATCGACGTACACCAATTTTGCTTGGGGTCGAATTTTCCATCTCTTTGGTAAGAGGGAACATACAGATCGACTCGTCTCTTCCGTGATTCATGCGCTCAAAAATGATCAGCCTGCTAAATGCACCTCGGGCAAACAAGTGCAGGATTTTATGGATGTTCAAGATGTCGGTGCAGCGATTGCTGCGTTGCTTGATTCGGAAGTGACAGGTCCTGTTAATATTGCTTCTGGCAAGGGAACTTCAGTTGCAGAAATGGCACTGATGATTGGTCGCTTGATGCAGAAAGAAAACTTGGTTCAATTAAATGCATTACCAGATCGACCAGATACGCCTGCCTATATTGTAGCCGATATCGAACGCTTAAAACGTGAAGTAAGATTTACGCCTAGTTTTTCATTGGAAGAAAGATTGGCCCAATTGATAATCCCCGGCTCCGAGCTTGTAGTTTGAACGTCACCCGTACGTATGATGTTATCATAATCGGTGCCGGTGCCGCCGGGCTGATGTGCGCCATTGAAGCAGGTAAGCGTGGACGCAGTGTATTGGTGTTAGACCATGCCACCAAGCCCGCAGAAAAAATCCGGATCTCTGGCGGTGGCAGATGCAACTTCACGAACATTCACACCACCCCCAAAAACTTCCTCTCCCAAAATCTTCATTTTTGCGTATCTGCATTGAGTCGCTACACGCCGAAAGACTTCATCTCCCTCGTCAACAAACACAACATCGCCTATCACGAAAAAACTCTAGGCCAGCTTTTCTGTGATAGATCCTCCCGCCAAATCATCGATATGTTGCTAGCCGAATGCGCCGCTGTAAATGTAGCCATCCAACTAAATACTAGTATCCGCAATATCGCTAAAACCGAAGTCGGATTTACCCTTACTACAGATGACAACAACTTCTCCTGCCAATCTGTTGTAATCGCCACTGGTGGTAAATCGATCCCTAAAATGGGTGCCACTGGTTTTGGATATGAGATCGCAAAACAGTTCGGCTTAAACATCATCGAACCACGTGCCGCCTTAGTTCCCCTCACCTTCCAAAATGAGATGCTGACTTATGTCGAAAGTCTTGCCGGTGTCGCCGCTGATGCCAGAGTAAGCTGCAACGGAGCAGAGTTCAGCGAAGCCATCCTCTTCACTCATCGCGGCCTCAGCGGCCCCGCGATATTACAAATCTCCTCCTATTGGAAAGAGGGCGATGCTATCAGCATCAATCTAACCCCCACACAAGACCTCCTCACCCAACTCAAAAAAGAAAGAGAGCAACACCCAAAACAAGAACTTCCAACCATCCTCGCCCGTATCCTCCCCAAACGCCTAGCCCAACGAATCTGCACCGACCATGGCTACACCGAGAAAATGGCTGACCTCTCCGATAAGCGTCTAACTACCATAGCCGAAACCATCACCAACTGGCGCATTATCCCCGATGGAACAGAAGGCTTCCGCACCGCAGAAGTCACCCTAGGCGGCATCGATACCAATATGCTCTCCTCCAAAACCTTTGAAGCTAAATCCGTCCCCGGCCTATTCTTCATCGGCGAAGTCGTCGACGTAACCGGCCACCTAGGCGGCTTCAACTTCCAATGGGCTTGGGCTTCAGGCCATGCCGCTGGGCAATATGTGTGATTATTAACTGAGGTAAAAATTGAAATTAGTAGTGAGAGTCTTTTTTTAGATTTTTTACGGATCACACTGTTCTATCCAAAGTGCGAGAGTGTTTGCTGAAAGAGAATGTCTGCGTATAAGAATTAAATTGAACGCTTGCGGTAAAAATCTGCTTAAAACATATTGGCTCAGGAAGAAGGACGCTGGTTGTTAATATATGCGCATACTGATTATAGAAGATGATCCGAAAGTGGCTGCCTATGTTCAGAAGGGGTTGAAGGAAGCTGGGCATGTTGTGGATTGTGCTGTGAATGGAGAAGAGGGGCTTTTTCTTGTCGGTTCAGAGCATTATGATGTGCTGGTGGTTGACCGCATGCTGCCTAAAATTGATGGGCTTAGCGTTATAAAAACGCTGCGGGGCAAAGGCAACCTTGTTGCAGCACTCATTCTAAGTGCATTGGGTGATGTGGATGACCGGGTGATGGGGCTGCGCTCTGGTGGTGATGATTATCTTGTAAAACCCTTTGCATTCGCCGAGTTGCTGGCGCGGGTTGAGGCACTTGGTAAACGCAGCGCCACATCCACTCAAAGCACGGTGCTTTCTGCTGGTGATTTGGAGATGGATTTGCTGGCGCGAAAAGTGACGCTTGCCGGCAAAGTGATTGATTTACAAACCCGAGAATTCCGGCTGCTTGAATATCTTCTGAAATTTAAAGGTCAGCTTGTCACCCGCACCATGCTGCTCGAATCGGTGTGGGACTATCATTTTGATCCGCAAACGGGCGTGATTGATGTACATATCAGCCGCTTGCGGAAAAAATTGGGTGATTCAAACAACAAACTAATCAAAACGGTACGTGGTGCAGGATATATCATCGAAGAGTGCCATTAGGCGCTATTGGAACAGCTCTAGTTTCAAAATGGCATTGCTGTTTACGGTATTGCTTGGCCTTTCTGCGGCGATACTCGGCTATTTTTTGTATGATTTTGGCAGGAAAGAGATGGTAGGTGAAAGCTATGCGCGCTTCCAGCAGCTAAGTATTCTCATCATGACGCTGATGTCCGTTGTGGTGCTGGTCAGTTTTGTGATCAGCCTTTTTGTCGTGCATCGCATTAATATGATTGCGCGTACTGCGCGTGAAATCATGGATACAGGTGATTTATCACGACGGATTTCGGTTGATACCAACTGGGATGATTTAAGCAATCTGGCGCAGGTGCTGAATGATTTCCTGGCGCGCGTAGAAATGCTGATGGACGGCATCCGCGAGGTAAGTAACAATATCGCACATGATTTGCGTACGCCGCTCACACATTTACGCAACCAAATAGAAGAGTTGAAATCACAAGCGGTTACCGACACGGAGATTGACGCGTTACTTGCGGAATCAGACCAGATACTGGCCATTTTCCACTCGCTTTTGCGCATTACCAATATTGAGAAGAGCAAGCGCCACCAAGCATTTGAAGATGTAAATCTTCCTGCATTGTTGCAAGATGTGGCGGAACTATACGAACCCGTAGCGGAAGAAAAAAATATCCGTCTTGTTTTTGAGCAGGAAGAACGCCAGAGAATCAAAGGTGACCGGCATTTATTATTTCAATTGTTTGCTAACGTGCTGGGTAATGCTATTAAATTTTCCCCTTCGGATGGCGAAGTATCGGTCAAAATTGAGACCAACAAAAATGGCGTGAATATACTTATCGCAGACCATGGCCCCGGCATTCGGGCATCTGAGAAGGAATTTGTTTTCCGCCGCTTCTATCGCGGAGATGCAAGCCGCAGCACGGAAGGAAATGGGTTAGGCTTAAGTTTGGTCAAGGCCATTATCGATTTGCATCAAGGCAGTATCGCCCTTGAAGACAATAACCCAGGCTTGCGCGTGCGGGTTACTTTGCAGCCTTACCAATAGTTAAGCTGCAATACATCTCAATTGCCTGTAGTTGTAGTGGATGACAAGTAGAACGCGCATGAAAATAGCAATTATTGGAACCGGCATATCAGGCTTAAGTGCGGCATCGCTACTGCACCCACATCATGACATCACCCTATATGAAAAGAATCCCTATATCGGTGGCCATAGCCGTACGGTGGAAGTAAAAACAGCAGATGGGGTGATTCCCGTCGATACGGGCTTTATTGTTTTTAACTATCGCAATTATCCTCTGCTCACGAAGTTATTCGCGCATCTGAATGTGCCGGTTACCAAAAGCGATATGTCGTTTGGCGCAAGCATTCAAAATGGCTGGCTGGAATATGGCACCCCTCATCTGTTAAACCTGTTCGCCCAGAAACGTAACTTGTTGCGACCAGCTTTTTGGGGGATGATTCGTGATGTACTGCGTTTTAACAAACAGGCAAAAAACTATCTCTATAAAGACCCATCTATTACACTAGGCCAATGCCTGGATGAATTAAACATGGGGAGGTGGTTCCGAGAGTATTTTCTGCTGCCGATGGGAGGCGCGATATGGAGCACGCCATTATCGCAGATGCTGGAATTTCCTGCCCATAGCTTCATTCGCTTTTTTGATAATCATGGGTTGCTAACCTTAAACGATCAGCCTCAATGGTACACGGTAACAGGTGGCAGTAAGGAATATGTGCAACGCTTGATTGAACCCTTTCAACACCACATTCTGCTGAATACTGGCGTAAAAGTGGTGGAGCGAGTGGAAGGTGGTGTGACTATCCTCGATACACAAGGCAAAAAAGAACATTATAAGCAGGTGGTATTCGCCTGTCATGCAGATCAAGTGCTTGCGATGTTGCGCAACCCGAGTGCCGATGAAAAGCGAGTTCTGGAAAGTTTCCGTTACCAGCCCAATCGGATGGTGCTACATAGTGATACAAGTTTCATGCCCAAACATAAAGGCGCATGGACGAGCTGGGTCTATTTATCGGAGGCATTGGAAGATAAAAAACCTGCAGTTTCACTGAGCTATTGGATGAACCGCTTACAACCGCTGGCAACGAATACGCCATTGATTATCACTCTCAATCCGGGGCGTGAACCGAAAAAAGAATTAGTGCATGATGAGTATATGTTCGAGCATCCTTTGTTTGATGAAACGGCTATTCGTGCCCAGGCGCAGATTAGAATGATACAGGGGCGTGATAGGCTTTGGTTCTGTGGTGCCTATCAGCGCTATGGCTTTCACGAAGATGGCTTGGGCAGCGCGGTTAGTATGGTCAAGGAAATGGGAATTGATCCGCCATGGAATTAATACCGCACATTTATACCGCCAAGGTGATGCATAAACGCTTATTCCCTAAGGTGAATCAGTTTACCTATGGTGTATTTTACTTTGCTTTGCCCCTTCCCGCTGCAACACTTCCTAGCCGTATTTTAAGCTTTCACAATAAAGATCATGGCGCGCATGATGGCGGCGATGTTGGCACATGGGCAAGAACGCTATTGAAAACATACGGCCTGGGTGCGCTGGTAGAGAATATAACACTCATCACCATGCCGCGGGTGCTCGGCTATGTTTTTAACCCGGTCAGTTTTTTCATGTGCTTTGATAAAGACAAACAACTACGCGCTGTAATTTGCGAGGTGCATAACACATTTGGCGAGCAACATAGCTATTTGTGCGCGCGTGCCGATCATGCGCCACTTTCGCCTGATGAGTGGCTCGAAGCAGATAAAATTTTTCATGTGTCGCCGTTTTTACCTCGCACTGGCCGCTATAAATTCCGCTTTGCTCTGAGGGAAAACCAGCTCGGCATCTGGATTGATTACTATGATGCACAAAACAACAAACAACTGCTGACCTCACTTACCGGCAAATTGACGCCGCTCGATTCTGGATCACTCAGCCGCGTTTTTTGGTCGCATCCGCTGGTTACGCTTAAGGTTATCACCCTTATTCACTGGCAGGCATTAAAATTAATTAGCAAAGGTATACGATATATTGCTAAGCCATTGCAGCTATTCGAAAAAACATCAACCACACACAATCTTACCAAACAGTAAGATGAATAGACGGCAATAGTAAGTAATATAGCATACCGATTTAACCAACCCATGGGCTGCCTATGCTTGAAAAAACTATGACCTATCGACTTCTCAGCGCTTTGGAAAACACCGAATTCGGTTCTATCGATATTTCCACGCCTGATGGGAAACTGCATCAATTTAAAGGTAGCAAACAAGGCGCGCATGCAACCCTTACCTTGCGCGACTGGCGAACGGTTTCTGTTTTGGCCAGCAAGGGCGATACGGGCTTCGCAGAAGCATATCGCGATGGCTGGTGGGAAAGTGAAGATCTTACCAATCTTTTTATATTCGGCCTACAAAATGAGGCCGCGTTAAACAAATATATTTATGGTGGCTTGATTGGACGAATCGCCTCCCGCGTTTCTTATTTATTCACCCGCAACACGCTTGATGGCAGCAAAAAAAATATCCACGAGCATTACGATCTTGGGAATGAGTTTTATAAATTATGGCTTGATGAAAGCATGACCTATTCGTCTGCCCTATTTGCCTCGCCTACTGAGAATTTACTGCAAGCGCAGCATAATAAATATGACCGTATTCTCGATCGTCTGGGTGATTCTGGTCGGGTGCTTGAAATTGGTTGTGGCTGGGGCGGTTTTGCAGAACGTGCCACCCACACAAAAGATTATGAAATAAAGGGACTTACCATTTCCACCGCACAGCATGAATATGCAACAAAACGCCTGAGCAACAATGCACAAATCGCGCTGGAAGATTACCGCATTCAACAAGGTAAATATAATAGCATCGTATCGATCGAAATGTTTGAGGCGGTCGGCGAACGCTTTTGGCCGGTCTATTTCAGCAAATTAAAGTCGTTACTGGCCGATAAAGGCAAGGCGGTGATTCAAACCATCACTATTGGCAACGACTATTTCGAACGCTACCGCACGGGCGGCGATATGATTCGTAGTTATATTTTCCCAGGTGGCATGCTGCCATCAACGCAGCGTTTTGCACAAGAGAGCCAGAAAGCAGGCCTTCGCATAACTGACACCCATCATTTTGGCCAAGATTATGCGCTGACTGTTGAGCATTGGCGCCAACGTTTTGAAAATAAATTACAAGAAATCAAAAATATTGGCTTTGACGAGCCATTTATTCGCCTGTGGCGTTTTTATCTGACCTGCTGCATCGCGAGCTTCAAGGTGGAGCGTACCGGTGTGATGCAGGTAGAGCTGCAACATGCGTAACCTGTTTGCATTTTTTGCGGTATGTTTACTAGCTATTACACCCGCAATGGCAAGCACTGTCGTGCAAAAATATGTGCCTCATGCAGAGCAAGTAGGTTCAGGAAAAATTTCTTATGCCTTCTGGGACATCTATGATGCAACGCTCTATGCGCCGAAGGGAATCTGGCACGCACATACACCTTACGCGTTATCCATTCATTATTTTCGTGAAATAAAAGGTAATGCTATTGCCGAGCGTTCAGTGGAAGAGATGCGAAAGCAAGGTTTTTCAGATGAAGTAAAGTTGGCTCAGTGGCACATACAAATGCGCCGGATTTTTCCGGATGTAAAAAACGGCACTGTGCTTACTGCCATATTTACTGCCCATCAATCCACCGATTTTTACCTGGGAAACAGGCATATTGGCAGCATAAAAGGTGCGGAATTTGCCAAGCATTTTTCTAATATATGGCTGAGTGAAAAAACGTCTGAACCAGAGCTTCGCCAGAAATTGCTGGGGTTTCAATGAGCCATAAACCTTTAAGCCGCGTTCAGCTAATGCAATATGCCTTCCTTGCGGCGCCGGTTGCATTCGCCGGCTTTCCTTTATATGTGCTTGCGCCGGATTTTTATGCCACACATCACGGTGTTTCGCTGTCCGTTTTAGGCATAGCATTATTGTGTCTTCGTGCATTCGACGCCGTGCAAGACCCTTTTATCGGTGCAATGAGTGACCGTTTTTCTGCAAAGGCACTTCCTTTCATGCTTGCCTCTGCGGTCCTGCTGGTTGGCAGTATTTATGCGTTATTTAATCCAATAGGATTAAACGCTATTGCTTGGTTTTCGGGCTGTATGCTGCTCGCAGTAACGGCATATAGCATTCTCAGCATCAACTTAAATGCACTCGGCGCGTTGTCGACAAATGATAGGGATGAGCAGACGCGCATCGCCGGCACACGCGAGGCATTTGGCTTAATGGGGCTTTTGCTGGCGGTGACAATGCCAGGGATTCTTGCGAAATACTTCCCTGCAAGCGAGGTATTTATTTGGTTCAGCGCTATTCTTGGTGCGCTGATGCTTGTTGCTTTTTTGGCATTTAGCCGCTGGTTTTCAGATAAACCATTGTTGATTCGCAAACCACCGTTAGCAAAAAATATATGGGCAACACTACGCACGCTTCCTGTTGCCACGCACCGATTGTTTTTCGTTTATGGCCTTAGCGTTCTGGCCTCAAGCATTCCTGCAGTGCTGGTATTATTCTTTATCCGCGACCGATTAGATGCTGAAAGCTATACTGGCTTATTCCTTCTACTCTATTTCCTCTCTGGCGCATTTGCTATGCCGCTTTGGAAAAAGCTCAGCACCCACTATGGAAAACATCGCGCATGGTTGCTGTCTATGCTGCTTGCAGTTGCAAGTTTCATCTGGGCCTTCTTTTTAGGCGAAGGTGATATTTGGCAATATGTTATAATTTGCATCGCCTCTGGTATGGCGCTCGGCGGCGATATTGCCCTGCCACCTTCGATACTTGCCGATCACATCCATGCACATAGTTCCGACAGCAGTGCTGCGACGCAATTTTCTATACTCGCGCTTTTAGCCAAGGCAGGGCTTGCGATTGGTTCTGCAATCACGCTGCCGCTGCTGGATGTGGCTGGGTTTGTGCCGGCTTCCAATAATAATGCATCTGCCCTTGCCAGCTTGAACATGGCTTATGCACTTATTCCCTGCCTGATTAAACTTTCTTCCGCTTATTTGCTGTATCGCCTTTTTATCACCTCACACCAAAAGGAAATATATGAAACATCTTTGCAAAATAACGTTACTGGGGGTAACACTCATGCTTAGTAGCTGTGGTGGTGGTAACCTGGATTATTACAAAGGCACCAAGCCTGAAACCGATATTAAAACCTATTTTAATGGGCCGATTAAGGCCTGGGGAATCGTGCAGGATTGGCGCGGACGGGTGGTGAAGCGATTTGATATCGAGATGGTGGGTAAATGGAAGGGAAATACCGGCACGCTCACTGAAAAATTCACCTATTACGATGGTAAAAAACAAGAGCGCGTCTGGACAATCAATAAACTGGCCGATGGTAGCTATGAAGGCAGAGCCTCTGATATTCTCGATAAAGCCGTGGGCAAAAGCGAAGGCAGTGCAGTGCGCTGGAATTATGTGATGAATTTGCCGGTGGATGATACAACCTACCGTATTAACTTTGATGATTGGATGTGGCAGATGAATGATGGGGTGTTGATTAACCGCTCCTATCTCAAGAAATTTGGCATCACCGTATCTGAGCTCACCATCTTTATGCAAAAGCAAAAGCCATGAGCTTTAACGGAGAAGTTATCTGGATTATCGGCGCCAGCAGTGGCATTGGCCACGCGCTGGCAATAGAACTCGCAGGACGCGGAGCAACGCTTGCGTTATCTGCGCGCCGCAAGGAGGAGTTGGAAAAGCTAAAACAACAGCTTGGAGAACGTCATATACTTTACCCGCTAGATGTTGCCGATGGCGAGCTGACCACTCGCACCGCCAAGGCAATTCATGCGGCAAAGGGGCGTATCGATCGCGTGATTTTTATGTCGGCTGCCTATACACCCATGCAACTGGATGCACTCGACATGCTCGTTACCAAGCATATGATCGAAGTGAATATTTTGGGTGCCTTCAATGTCGTACATGCGGTTCTGCCATTATTAAAAGAGCAAAAATCCGGCCAGATGGCACTGTGCGGAAGTGTTGCTGGCTATACAGGTCTATCCGGCGGCCAGCCTTATAGTGCCACTAAAGCAGCGGTGATAAATCTTGCCGAAAGTTTGTATGCTGAATGCCCGAAGCATATGGATGTAAAGCTCATCAGCCCTGGATTTGTACGCACTGCACTTACCGACAAAAACGATTTCTCAATGCCCATGATAATCACGCCAGAAGCAGCAGCAAAAGAGATTGCCCGAGGACTTTTATCAAAGAGTTTTGAAATTCACTTCCCTAAGAAATTTACGTTAGTGCTAAAATTTTTGCGGCTGATCCCCTATGCACTAACATTTAAGATCACTAAAAAACTATAAAATAACGTCAGCTGCGCCAACCCTCAGGCTTGCTTCGTTATATTGCTTTGTGTGAAGGCTTTCTTTGAGTTCCTTTTTCCTTAAAACCACCACTAAGTCTGCAGCGACTCTTAG
>CAIJLX010000023.1 GCA_903821695.1 uncultured Alphaproteobacteria bacterium
GAAGACGCATTGAAAATATGTTCCAGAAAATCAAGGAAAATAGACGGCTTGCACTGAGGGTCGACAAACTCGATTCCACTTTCATGGCATTCCTTGCCCTTGCCTTTATCAAACTTGAGGTTTGTTAACAGTGCCTAATATGACAAAATGATGACAATAACAGGATTATCTTATTATCGCTTAAGCCATTGTAATAAAACGCGTTCTAAATCTTCTTGGCGCATGGGTTTGGAGAGGTAGTCATCCATACCGACGGCCAGGCATTTTTCGGCATCGCCTTTTAAGGCATTGGCGGTGAAAGCAACGATGGGTGTGTGCGGCTTTTTGTGGCGCAGTTCGTGTTGGCGGATGGTTTGGGTAGCTTCATAACCATCCATCTCAGGCATTTGGCAATCCATGAAAATAATGTCGAACGCTTCTTTGCTGGCAAGCTCGACCGCTTGTTTTCCATCCTCCGCAAAATCGGGAGTGAAGCCATATTTCCCCAAAATCGTTTTCGCAACTAACCGATTCACGGAATTATCTTCCGCGACAAGAATAGAAGCCTTCATGCCATATAATATTTTCGCGGAATGACTTTGTGTGGCTGATTTTGTTTCTTTCAGATTATGCTTGGTAATAAGCGGAATGGTTTTGCCGGCATCTCGCGCCTCAATAATAATGGCGAGTGCGCTGCTTAATTGTTCCTGCGTTAGCGGCTTGGCGAAATAACCCGCGAAGCCAATTTTCTCCATCACCCGACCATCGCCCCTGTTGGGAACGGAATTGAGCATGATGAGCGCCATATCTGGTTTGCGGGCTTTTAGTTTTTTACCCAATTCAACTCCGCTCATCTCCGGCAGCAGCCAATCCATAATCACGACATCGAAAACTTCGTTGTTGTCGAGTAGCGCAAATGCTTCTTCGTGAGTTGCTGCCTTTTGAACGTTGACTCCCAGCGGAGACAATTGCTCATCTAAAATAGTTCTGGTGAGTGGCGTGTCATCAATCACCAATACGCGTAAGCCTTTTAGTAATGCTGGTTTTGGTGAAGGTAAAATGCTGGAGGCTTCTTTATCTTCACGCAGCAAAATTTCGCACCAAAAGGTAGAGCCTTTGCCGAGCACGCTATTAACGCCAATGTTTCCGCCCATCATTTCGCTGAGCTCTCGGCTAATCGAAAGCCCCAAGCCTGTGCCACCAAATTTGCGCGTGGTGGAGCCGTCGGCTTGATTAAATTTATGGAAAATATAATGGGTTTTATCTTCTGGAATGCCAATCCCTGTATCTTCCACCTCAATCCGGAAGCGCAATCTGCCACGATCTTCCACCGGCGGGGAAACGGAAAGTAATACATGGCCTTTCTCAGTAAATTTAATGGCGTTATGCACAAGGTTTATCAAAATCTGGCGCACCCTTCCCGGATCACCAAATACATAACGCGATGTGCCGTAAGGATAGCGCAGCAATAAATCCAATTTCTTTCCTGCGGCGGCAATGCTTGCTGTTGTACACACTTCTTCGCAGATCAATTGCAAATCAAATGGGATATGTTCGAGCTCAACTTTGCCGGCTTCAATTTTTGAGAAATCCAAAATATCGTTGATGATTTGCAGCAGCACTTCGGAAGATTGTAAAACTGTTTCGGCATAGCCGCGCTCAATGGGGTGTAAGTTTCCATCCAACAGCATATTTGCCATGCCGATTATTGCATTCATCGGTGTGCGAATCTCGTGGCTCATATTCGCCAGGAATTCGGTTTTGTGGCGGTTGGCAATTTGCTCCTTGCGAACGCTCACCCGCAATTCCAATTCATCAATCACCAAAGCGGCCAAATCATTCAGCACAGAAAGGTCTTCTTCTGTCACATCTTCGTGCACTTGCGTATCGATCACGCAAAGGGTGCCCAGTCGAAATCCCTTGGAATCGGTGAGCGGCGTTCCGGCATAAAAGCGAATATTGGGCTTATCGGCCACCAGCGGGTTGCCATAAAACCGCTCATCTTTGAGCGCGTTATTTACCAATAGCGGTTTGTCTTCCAGAATGGCGTGCGCGCAAAAGGCGAGATCGCGCGAGGTTTCCTCGGCATCAAGGCCATGGCGCGATTTAAACCATTGCCGGTTTTCATCGACCAGGGAAACCAACGCAATCGGTGTTTTTAAAAGCCGCGAAGCAAGCCGCGTAATCCTATCAAACGCTTCTTCTGGCGCTGTATCCAGAATGTTATAAGAGCGCAAGGCCTGTAAGCGCTCTATTTCATTTTCCGGTAAAGGCGCTGTAATCCAGCCAGCTTTTTTCTGCATCGGGGTGTTTTACAAGAAGGTAGAATAATCTTCCATAAAAAAACACCGCTGGTTGTGTTTTAGCCAATGGGTGACAGAAACCAAACTTTCCGCTAAATCCTTGCCCCATGCAAACATACGACCCAAAAATCCTAGAAAAAAAATGGCAAAAGGCATGGGCTTCAAAGCCCGCCAGCTCGAAAGGCACGCCTTATTATGTCCTCGAGATGTTCCCCTACCCTTCGGGAAAACTACATATGGGGCACCTGCGGGTATACACGATTGGAGATGTTGTGGCTCGAGCAAGGCGGGCGCAGGGCTATGATGTTATTCACCCCATGGGCTGGGATGCATTTGGTCTGCCTGCGGAAAATGCGGCGATTGAGAAAAATGTTCTGCCTAGTAAATGGACTTACGAAAATATAGCCATCATGCGCGAGCAGATGAAGGGCGTAGGGCTTTCCTATGATTGGGATCGCGAAGTGGTTACCTGCTCCCCAGATTATTACCAACACGAACAAAAATTCTTCCTCGATTTTCTGAAAAACGGATTGGCGTATCGCAAGGAATCGATGGTGAATTGGGATCCGGTAGATAACACCGTGCTCGCCAATGAACAGGTGGTCGATGGTCGTGGCTGGCGTTCGGGTGCGGTGGTTGAGCGTCGCAAATTAAACCAATGGTTTTTAAAAATCACCGACTTCGCAGAGGAACTGCTGGAAGGTCTTTCTACACTCACTGAATGGCCGGAGCGTGTGCGCTTGATGCAAGAACGCTGGATTGGCAAGTCGATAGGCGCACGGGTGAAATTTAAACTGGTCAATGCGGCGGAAGAAATCGAAGTCTATACCACTCGTCCAGATACATTATTCGGTGCATCGTTCATTGCCCTCTCGCCGCATCACCCCATCACCCAACAACTCGCGACGAAGAATGCAGAACTAAAAAACTTCGTTATCGAATGCGACAAAATGGGTGTCGCAGAAGCAGATATCGAGAAGGCAGAGAAAAAAGGTTTCAATACCGGCCTTAAAGTCTCGCATCCATTCGCTGCCGGAAAAACATTGCCCGTCTATGTCGCCAATTTCGTATTGATGGAATATGGAACCGGCGCCATCTTCGGCTGCCCAGCGCACGACGAACGCGATTTCCAATTCGCCACGAAATATAATCTGCCGATCACGCAAGTCGTCGTCAGTGGTGATGCTCCCCTGCCCTATAGCGGCGACGGTGCGCTCATCAATTCTGATTTCTTAAACGGCATGAATGTCGCTGATGCAAAGAAGGCGGCGATCGAGAAATTAAAAACGCTCGGCATCGGCGAAGGCACCACCAATTATCGCCTACGCGATTGGGGTGTTTCACGTCAGCGTTATTGGGGTTGCCCGATTCCGATCATCTATTGCGATAAGTGCGGTGCTGTTCCTGTTCCCGAAAAAGATTTGCCAGTCACATTGCCAGAAGATGTGAAGTTTGATCGTCCCGGCAATCCGCTTGATCATCACCCGACTTGGAAAATTGTCCCCTGCCCTACTTGCAACAAACCTGCGCGCCGCGAAACCGATACATTCGACACCTTCTTCGAATCCTCCTGGTATTTCGCACGCTTCTGCTCACCACATTCGCCCGAGGGTATCGACAAAAAAGAAGCAAATAAATTCCTACCAGTTGATCAATATATCGGCGGCATCGAACACGCCGTGCTGCATTTGCTCTATGCCCGCTTCTTCACGCGCGCACTGAAGAAATGCGGCTATCTTGATGTAGAGGAGCCATTCAAACGCCTGCTCACCCAAGGCATGGTGACGCATATGTCGTATAAAGATGCGGATGGAAAATGGGTTGTGCCTGAGGAGCCAAACGCGAAGCCACAGCGCGTTGAGAAGATGAGCAAATCGAAAAAGAACGTGGTCGAACCTGCTCTCATCATTGAAAACTTTGGCGCTGATACAGCTCGTTTGTTTATGCTTTCTGATTCACCACCAGAGCGTGATTTGGAGTGGTCAGATGCTGGCATTGAAGGTGCGCGACGCTATCTCGAACGTGTGTGGAAGTTGCTACAAAAAATTCCGACGGTATCTGGTGAGAATAAAGAGCTTCTAAAAATTCAGAACAAAACGATTGATGCGGTGACAAAAGATTTGGAAAATTTCCACCTCAACAAAGCTGTCGCCCGCATTCGTGAATTCACCAACTTTATTGAAGACGCAAAAACGGGTGATTTAAAACTCGCTGTCGAGACTGCACTCAAGCTTCTCCACCCGATGATTCCACACATTACAGAAGAATTGTGGAGTCAGCTTGGCTACAAATCACAACTCGTCGAAGCCGGTTGGCCAGTGGCGGATGCGCAATATTTGGTCGATGATGTCATCACGATGGCAGTGCAAGTCTCTGGTAAAATGCGTGGCACAATCGAACTTTCACCAACTGCTTCGGAAGAAGAAGCGAAGGCAGCGGCACTCGCTATTGAAGCGGTGCAAAAAGCGATCGATGGAAAACCGATCCGAAAAGTCATTTACGTGCCCGGAAAAATCCTTAACCTGGTGGCATGAGATATTTCTTACTGCTGCCCCTTCTTTGCATGCTTTCTTCTTGCGGCTTTAAACCAGTGTACAAACAATCCGGCGCGCCTACAGAGCTTGACCAGCGTTTAAAGAGTGTGGATGTAACATTGTTGCGCGGCACACGTGCAGAACAAATATTTTCTTCAGAGCTTGCTGACTTGCTTGACCCACAATCCAAAGCAACAGCGAAACCTTATTTGCTAGAGCTACAATATAAGCGAGATGAGCAGCCTGCAATTGTACAGCAGGATAGAACCATCACGCGCTTCCGCATCATCCTTATTGGCTCTTATGTGCTGAAAGATAAAGCGACCGGCAAGGTGCTAAACAAGGGCTCTGCAACGCAACGTGTGACCTATGATGATCTTACCAACGAATTCGCTAACTATAGCGCGCAAACCGATTCAGAACAGCGTGCAGCGCGTGAACTCGCAGAGCAAATCCGGCAGCGACTGCTGGGTTATTTTAACAAAGCGTATCAATGAAGCTCAGCTATAACCAGATCGAATCCTATGCACGGAATTTTGATCCTGCATTGCGTGGAGCACTCATCTATGGCCCAGATCATGGTTTAATTCAGGAGCGCTCAGCAGAAGTTTTAAAGCGTATTTTGCCGAACCCGGATGATCCATTTGCAATAACGGATTTAACCGGCGAACAAATTGCTGATGACCCTGCCCTGCTGTTTGATGAAATTTCCTCGATGAATTTCTTTGGTGGGCGCAAAGTTATCCGCATCCGCGAACATCCGGAAAAAGCGGCTTCCGCAATCGTTGATTTGTTCAAGAATCCACCCGTTGGTACATCCCAGGAATTGGGTTTTTTATTGATTTTAGCGGAGGAGCTAACCCCTAAATCGGCATTGCGGGCGTTGTTTGAGGGCGGCGGCTCCGATATCGTCGCCCTGCCCTGCTATCACGACGAAGGCGCGGGGCTTTCGACAATTATTCGTCAAGAACTACATCAGCGTGGCTTAATTGCCTCGCAGGATATTATTGCTTATCTGAGTGATGTATTGCGTGGTGATCGGATGTTGGTGCGTCAGGAGATGGAGAAATTGGATCTCTATGCCGGCGCCGAGCGTAACTTAACATTCGGCATGGTGAGTGCTTGTATTGGCGATCTGGCGGAGAGCACATTGGATGAGATTGCAGATTATGTGGCGACCGGAAATATTATTGAGGCAGATAAAAAGCTGCGTAAGGCATTGAGCCAGGGGATTGTGCCCATTGTGCTGCTGCGCTCGCTGTCTCGCCACTTCCAGCGCATGGTGCATGTGGTTGGGCAGATTGAGAAAGGAGCCTCTTTAGACCAGGCTGTCCAGCAGATGCGGCCGCCGCTTTTCTTTAAACAGCAGCCAATTTTCAAGAAGCAGCTTGGGCTTTGGGCGCGAACAGATAAGATTCGGCGTGCGCTAAACCTGCTTTATCAGGCTGAGCTTAGAATCAAAAAAGGCGGACTTAGCCCAGAGCTTGTAACGGAGCGGACGTTGAGCTCGATCTGCAAACAGGCCACGCAGAGATAGATGTTTCACGTGAAACATCTTAATAAAAATTAAGAACCCAGATCCAAAAAAGTTAAAATTTATTAACTTGTTTCACGTGAAACATTCGGAGCGCTTGCCTGTTGTGATTGGGCGTGGTAAAGGCCTCGCATGCATTATGATGTAATTGTAATTGGTGGCGGACATGCAGGCTGTGAAGCGGCGGCGGCCTCTGCTCGGGTTGGCGCAAACACTCTGCTGCTGACTCATCGGAAAGATACGATCGGCGAAATGTCCTGTAATCCAGCCTTTGGTGGGGTGGCAAAGGGCACGCTAGTGAAGGAAATTGATGCTCTGGATGGTGTAATGGCCCGCTGCGTTGATAAGGCCGGCATCCATTATAAGATGCTTAATGAGAGTAAAGGACCTGCTGTTTGGGGTCCTCGTGCGCAGGCTGATAGAAAGCTTTACCGGCTGGCGATGCAGGAAATGTTGTTTGGGTATCCTAACCTAGCTATCGTCGAGGGCTCAGCAGATGATATTATTATCGATAAAGTTGGGCAAGTCACCGGTTGTATTGCCAATGGTGAGTTGCACACGGCTAGCGGTATTGTGCTGACGACTGGCACTTTCTTGCGTGGGTTGATGCATACGGGCGAAAAACAGACGCCAGGTGGTCGGGTTGGTGAAGCGCCTAGTATGGGAATTTCTGGGGCGCTGGAGCGGTTTAATTTGACGCTTGGGCGGTTGAAAACAGGAACCCCTGCCCGCTTGGATGGCAAAACGATAGATTGGGAATCGCTGGAAAAACAGCCGGGAGATAATCCGCCGAAGCCATTTTCGTGGGCGACGGATGCAGTAAAAGTACCGCAGATTCCTTGTCATATTACTTATACTAGCCCTCTCACCCATGCGATTATTCGGGAGAATATTCATCGCTCGCCGATGTATAGCGGGCAGATTCAAAGCACGGGGCCACGCTATTGCCCATCGATTGAAGATAAAATTACGCGGTTTGCAGATAAAGAACGGCACCAGATTTTCCTTGAGCCAGAAGGGCTGGATGACGACACAATTTACCCAAACGGCATTTCGACTTCGCTGCCAGCAGAAGTGCAAGAGCTGATGGTGCATTCGATTCCTGGGCTGGAGAAAGCCAAAATTCTGCGTTTTGGTTATGCGGTGGAATATGATTATGTCGACCCACGGGAGCTCAAAGCAACGCTCGAAACGAAGAAGATTAAGGGCCTTTATTTGGCTGGCCAGATTAATGGTACAACCGGCTATGAAGAAGCCGGTGCGCAGGGGTTGATTGCAGGTCTTAATGCGGCGCTTGCGGCGGGCGGTAGCAAGGCGTTTACGCTCGACCGTTCAGAGGCTTATATCGGCGTGCTGATCGATGATTTGATTACGCATGGGACCAAAGAGCCTTACCGGATGTTCACCTCGCGGGCGGAGTATCGTTTGAGCATGCGTCAGGATAATGCGGATCTACGGCTAACGGAAAAGGGTGTCGCGATTGGCTGTGTGGGTTCGGAGCGGCAGGCATTTTTTGCGGACAAAAAGAATCGGTTTGAAGCGGCCATGGCGCAAATGCAGACTACGAAAATTACGACGAATGAGGCGAAGAAACAGGGGTTGGCGATTAATCAGGATGGGATTACGCGCAATGCACTTACGCTGCTTTCTTATCCTGATATTACGTTTGGGCGGCTTGTGGAGCTTTGGCCGGAGCTGGGTTCTTTTGCGCCGGATGTTGTTCAGCAGCTTGAAATTCAGGCGCTTTATAGCGGCTATTTAGAGCGCCAGGAATCCGATATTGCGGCATTCCAGCGGCAGGAACATGTGCTACTACCAGAGGTGATGGATTATGATGCAATCCCGAGCCTCTCAAAAGAATTGCGGGGCAAACTGAAGCAGATGCAGCCAGCGACATTGGGTGCGGCAAGCCGTATCCCGGGGATGACGCCAGCGGCGATTACGGCGGTGCTGGTGCAAGTGCGCCAAATGGAGAGAAAGCGTGCAAGCTAAACTCTCTCAAGATAATGCACTGAAGGAATATGTGGATCTGCTGGTCGAGTGGAACCAGGGGATGAACCTCGTCTCGCCAAAATCGATACCGTATATCTGGGATCGGCATATTGCAGATTGTGTGCAGCTGGCGGAATATCTGCCGAGGGATAAAACCATTTACGATATCGGGAGTGGGGCAGGGCTGCCGGGGATGGTGTTGAGCATCTTGGGGTTTAATGTACAGCTGGTCGAGAAGGATGAGCGCAAATGTGTGTTCCTCGGAGAGGCTTCCAGGGTGGGTGGTGTGAAGCCGCTGGTGCATAATATGCGGGTGGAAAATTTTAAAGCGGCCCCAGGCGGCCTTATTACGGCCCGAGCATTTGCTCCGCTGGCGGAATTATTCAAGCTTACCAGGCACTTAGGTGGTGATTACGTGCTGCTTAAGGGCGAGAACGCAATGGCCGAAATTTCAGAGGCGAAAAAGGGGTGGAATTTTGAATATGATTTGCACCCATCTCGTACCGGATCCGGATTTATACTGATTATCAAAGGCTTACAGGAGGTTTTATGACCGAGATTATCGCCGTAGTAAACCAAAAGGGTGGGGTAGGGAAGACTACTACCACCATCAACCTCGCCACCGCCATGGCTGCCTGCAAAAAGAAGGTGCTGATCATCGACCTCGATCCGCAGAGCAATGCCTCGACCGGATTGGGTATTCCGACCGCAGCGAGACGCATTTCAACTTATGACGTGGTGATTAATGATGCGGGGCTCAAAGAGGCCGAAATGCAAACCTTGGTGCCGGGGCTATTTATTGTACCGGCGGTGGTGGATTTATCGGCGGCGGAAATTGAATTGGTAGGCGTAATTAATCGCGAATATGTCATCAAATCCAAAATCGAAGATACGAAGGGGCGCTATGATTACGTGTTTATTGATTGCCCGCCTTCATTAGGACTGCTGACGCTGAATGCATTGGTGGCGGCAACGTCGATTTTCATTCCACTGCAATGCGAATTTTTCGCGCTCGAAGGGCTCACACACTTGCTCAAAACAGTGGAACTCGTGCGCAAAAAATTAAATCCACAATTAGAAATTAAAGGCGTGGTGCTAACGATGGTCGATCGCCGCAATCGTCTCGCCGAACAAGTGGAAGCAGATGTGCGTGCGTTTATGCCGAGCAAAGTATTTCAGACCGTTATTCCGCGTAACACACGTGTGTCGGAAGCACCAAGCCATGGCAAGCCGGCTTTGATCTATGACTTCCGCTGCCCAGGAAGCCAGAGCTATATTTTGCTAGCGAAGGAAATGTTAAAGCGCGGAAGAAAAGATGCGCAAATGAAAAATGAAATTCAAAAAGAAAGGGAGCATGTATGAACAAGCCATTAAAAGGATTAGGCCGTGGACTCTCCGCATTGATTGCGGATTCGAATGAGCCGGAGATGATTCGTCAGCAGCAAAACACTTCCTCGGCCGCGAATGATTCCGTGCCAGCAATCAAATTAGCGCTGACAAGCATTAAGCCAGGCCGCTTCCAGCCACGTAGTTATTTTAATCAAGAAGACCTCGCGGATCTCTCCGAATCGATCCGCAAGAATGGTGTCGTGCAGCCGGTGATTGTGCGTGCGGTGACAGAGCGCGATGCGGATTATCCACGTGCGACGCATGAGCTGATTGCAGGAGAACGTCGTTGGCGCGCAGCAGCACTTGTGGGGTTGGATGACATTCCGGCGATCGTGATGGAGCTCAATGATAAACAAGCCCTCGAAATAGCGCTGATCGAAAATATTCAGCGGCAAAATTTAACACCACTGGAAATCGCAGAAGGCTATCAACGCCTGATCGCGGAGTTTTCTTATACGCAAGAACAGCTCGCCGAAGTGATTGGAAAAAGTAGAACACAAATTACTAATTTCTTACGCCTGCTTTCATTGCCACAAGAAATAAAAGATCTGCTGAATAAAGAAAAAATTTCGGTTGGTCATGCACGCGCATTGCTTAGCTCACCAGAGCCGATTGATGCGGTGAACAAAATTATTCTTCGCGGGTTAAGTGTGCGTCAGGCAGAAAAATTAATTCAAAACACCCAAAAGCCACGCACGGGCCAAGCCAAGAAAAAAGCACCGATTTCGTTTGCGGTAGAAGCGATTCGTCGCGAAGGTGGCGAAGAAAATAATAGCCGCAAAGAAAAGATCGCAGCGTTCATTAAACTCTATCACGAGCTGATCGAAAACGAACGCGACCCGTATATTATCGACCTCGAAAAAGTCCTCTCTAAAAATCTTGGTATGACATTGCATATCATTGATGAAAACGAGAAAGGCAAAATCGTGATGCATTATCACACGATCGAAGAACTCGACTCGATTCTACGCAAATTAGAGCGTTTGGTTTCGCTTTAAGCCGGTGCCATTGCAGGTGCACCAGCGGACGGTGACTCACTTTTCATTGCCTTGCGCGAATAGTTGGCGAGGCTTTGGAAGGGTTTTTTGACGAGGAATAATGCAAGGCTGGTTGCAGCAGAGGCAACGGCATAAGTAGCGAGTGCGGCCATGCCTGGCGGGGTCATTATCGCTGCGAATCCGGCGCCAGAGAACGTACCGACTTGCATACCAACGGCAACGAATGCGCCCATCGATTCAGAGAGTATTTTTTCGCCTCCGGTTAATTTTTTGCGGAACATCATTTCCATTCCACCGGCGACGATATTTGCAGTGATGCGGCCTGCCATTGCGCCGCTCATCATTTCAGCGGTGGGGGCAACCCACCCAGCTTTGGTGCCCTCTGCCCAGCCTTTTTCGAAGCCGGACTTCTGTATATGCCCCACCATCGGTTGGAATCGTTCATAGAGGGTGGGGCCGATCGCGATTGCATAGCTAATACCGATAGCTTCTGCCGCAGTTTGAAGGCCGCGACTTAGCAGTAAGCCGAGGGTCGAGCTTTTGCTGGCTTTAACGGTATGTGCTTCAGACATGAGCAACTTTTCCTGTGGGTTGTTGTTTATATTTTTCTGCATGTTCGCGTGCAACTTGTAGTGAATCTAATAATTTTTTGCGATCAGGATTCAAGGATGAAACGCCCAATACGTCCTGTATCACATCTGCAATAACGCGTGCGGTTAAAATGGCGGTATAAGTTGC
This sequence comes from uncultured Alphaproteobacteria bacterium, assembly GCA_903821695.1. Taxonomy (GTDB): domain Bacteria; phylum Pseudomonadota; class Alphaproteobacteria; order Rickettsiales; family CAIJLX01; genus CAIJLX01. The sequence continues at coordinate 11,468 of CAIJLX010000023.1, forward strand.
AGCATAGACTGCGCAAAACGCAGGTACGGTAGCGGGCATTGCCATTCCAACTAAAATCAATTTTCCTGCCATCGCACCAAGTGTTGCGGGCACATTAGTCGATGCGGTGTAGAGCAAGCGCTGCACGGCATATTCGCCGAGGCGGCCTTCATTTAAATTTTGTTCGGGTGTATGGAGGAATGTTTTTGTTTTACTAGGCACTGTTAACAAACCTCAAGTTTGATAAAGGCAAGGGCAAGGAATGCCATGAAAGTGGAATCGAGTTTGTCGACCCTCAGTGCAAGCCGTCTATTTTCCTTGATTTTCTGGAACATATTTTCAATGCGTCTTC
>CAIJLX010000024.1 GCA_903821695.1 uncultured Alphaproteobacteria bacterium
GAAGACGCATTGAAAATATGTTCCAGAAAATCAAGGAAAATAGACGGCTTGCACTGAGGGTCGACAAACTCGATTCCACTTTCATGGCATTCCTTGCCCTTGCCTTTATCAAACTTGAGGTTTGTTAACAGTGCCTAATATTACAGTACCATGCACACTGATGATCCGCGCTTAGTTGGAATACGTTACATTTCAACTCAGGCCTCCGGTACAGGCCTGAAAGTAAAGTACGGGTCTCGAAAACTGCTCAATTCACAGAAAGAGAGATGAGCATGAACATCGACATGCCAAAAGCCGAAGTGATGATCCGGGATGAGTTTACTATCCCAAAGACCGAGGAGCTATGCATTACCCCCGCCTCAAGTCACGAGAGAGTGACGGAGATCCTGATGGGGGCGTATGGGGGGGGACGTTGGAGAGAGATCTTGGAAATTGCGTTCATAAATTTGGGACACCAAGACCAAAGACCGACGCAACTCTTCGAAGCGTTTTGCGAATGGTTCGATGAAAACAAAACACGAATCGCGGCAGAATGTCCTGCAGAAGTGACAGAGTGAACACTCTGTCAACGTAGTACTACAAAAAAACAGGCCGAGGGAAGTCCCTCGGCCTGTTTGCATTTATACGAAAACTTAAGCCGCTTTCGTCGCGTTCAGGTCGATCCCTTTGATCAGGCCGCGGACTGCGTCGGCGGATTTGTTGAACTCTGCTTGTTCTGCGGCATCGAGTTTGATTTCGATGATTTTTTCAACGCCACCAGCGCCGATCACGGTTGGAACGCCAACATACAAATCTTTGCAGCCATATTGACCGTTCAAATGAGCGGCAACTGGGAGTACGCGTTTTTGATCTTTGAGGTAGGATTCAGCCATCACGAGGGCCGATGCAGCCGGTGCATAGAACGCCGAACCGGTTTTGAGGAGTGCTACCACTTCCGCACCGCCATCGCGCGTGCGTTGAATGATTTTGTCGAGTTTTTCTTGTGTGGTCCAACCCATTTTCACCAAATCAGGCAATGGAATGCCTGCAACGGTCGAATAACGCGCGAGCGGCACCATGGTGTCGCCGTGGCCACCCAATACGAACGCGGTTACATCTTCAACCGATACGTTGAATTCTTCAGCGAGGAAGAAGCGGAAACGCGCGGAATCTAGAACGCCAGCCATGCCGACGACTTTATTTGCTGGCAGACCAGACACTTTCTGCAACACCCACACCATCGCATCGAGCGGGTTGGTGATCACGATCACGAATGCGTTTGGTGCATATTTTTTGATGCCTTCGCCAACGGTTTTCATTACGCCGGTGTTGATGTTGATCAAATCATCGCGGCTCATGCCCGGCTTGCGAGCAACGCCTGCGGTCACGATCACTACATCAGCATCTTTAATATCTTCATACGAGTTCGTGCCTTTGAGGCTGGAGTTGAAGCCATCAACTGGCGTTGTCTCGTTAATATCGAGCGATTTGCCCTGTGGCAGACCTTCATTGATGTCAAACAACACGACATCGCCGAGCTCTTTTTGGGCTGCCATCAGCGCCAAAGTTCCACCAATATTTCCACCGCCAACTAGGGCAATTTTCGCACGTTTAGGCATCGTCATTCTCCATAAAATAAACTGTTCGCATCACTTATAATCCTCGCCTTTCTAAAAGGAAAGAGCGAAGTCAGCTTGCCTTTGCGGCGGCCTTGGGCTAGTTCTGGTTTCCCTTCAAATCAAAGGAGATTTCGATGCAAGCTATCTTGAAACGTGCGTTGTTTGTCGCATTGTTGGTCGCCGTTACTGTCACCGGGGCCTATCTGCATGCTGAGGAAAAGCCAGCCGCCGCCACCCCGCCGGTCTCCGAGAAATTGAAGCAGGAATACCGCGATGTGCATAAGCAGGAATATTTGAAAAAACTCGCCGAACGCGAAAATTATTACAGCACCATGGCCGCTGAAACGAAGGCCCTGCGCAAAGCCTGCCTGGGCGACGATAAAGCCGCCTGCAAAGCCGCCAAAGAACACGAAAAAGCGACAAAAGCCAAACTCCAACAAACCCGTAAAGCCGCCAGCGATAAATTCAAAAACAAAATGCAAGAATACCGCACCAAAATGGGCAAAGCCGCCCCGAATGCGGCGGAAAAAGATAATAAAGCGATGAAAGCGAAGAAGGATGATGCGTTGGAGTAGGACTAGCTTTTCTGCGGTCCTTTAGACAAGGCATTCTGCCGCGCTTCCTGTAGATCGCCATCCAGACTTAGTCCTTCCATCAATTGCATGCGGCGAAGATAGGTTTCGCTGAATTTGGCCTCTTTTTTTGTTTGTTTCGATTTTACTTTTTCAAATTGTTCAATTTTTTCTCTATCGCCAGGTTTCAGCATTTTATTACTTTCGAAACTGTGTAAAAATCCTCTTAGGACTATTGTTCGTAGGTCATTCAAATTTATCTGCGCCAAATGCTGATAACCTTTGCCTGGCATATACCGGATCATTTCTTGAAAGACATCGACTGTTTTATAATCAGGGCTCTCTAGCCCGTAGCGTTCATACAATTCACTTAATTCAGGCGAAGGATGATGTGTATAAAATTGAACTGGGCGACGAAGCTTACTGGCTGCAACGTGTAAATGGTCTTGAAGCCCAAATTCTGCATAGCTTACCCTGCCATGGGCCACTGCCTTGCGTAAGCTCTTGAGCGGCGAAAAAACCAACCCATCCATGTTATCTACAAAACGCTCTTTAAGAGAATGCTTTTTATTTCGAAATTCTCTTTCTAAATTCTGACTGTCTACATATTCCAATATATCTTGTGCGCGTGCGAGGTTTCTTTTGTTCTCAGAAACCTCACGCAACGCAAAAAACTGCTGTAGCGTTTTGTCAGTTTCTACCTGCCTTAACCCTTCCTCAAGCTCATCAAGGCGAGGTGAAATATGATTGACCCACGTATCGACCGCATCCTTTCCTTTGCCATCCAATAAAAGTCCTATGCCCTCGAAAATGGAGCCAGGCGCGTTGGAGTTATTTCCATAAAGTGTGAGTATGCGTCCTATTGGTCCATTAATGGCGGCCTTCACATGTGTTATTTTTTCAAAGGTAGGCACGGCATCTGTAATCTCGGCTGGTAAATTCCCAATAATATTAGCTCCAGGAAATAAAAATCGCCCAAGCGCTACTGCTGCCTGATTAAACACCCGTCGCGAGAATTTCATCCAGGAAGATTCCTTGGGCGCAGCGGGGGCGGATGATTCAAATAAATCCATACCTCAATTCTACCCAAAAATCCTTAATAAACTCTTAATCGCCGCGCTTTTTGGGCCAGAGTTCCCGGGCATTTTGCGCGGCCTGCCGTGCTTCTGTTAAATTGGCATCCAGACCCAACCCTTCCATCAACTGCACACGACGTTCATAGGATTCCGGATGTACTCCTGCTTCTTGTCGCGAGCGTTCGGAGTGCCGAATACGTTCAAATTTTCTGATCTCTTCTGCGTCACCCGGCTTGATTACTCCTTGTTCTGTGGCGATTTTAATGAATTCCTTTTGTATATATTGGCGAATGGCATACGGATGCATATCTGTAATATATTCATGGCTAGGTCTTTGTCTGCCTACCGAAAGATTATCAAACATAATATCTAAAGACTCTAACATCGATAGGCCATAGCGCTCACGTAATGCCATTTGACTCTTAAATCGGTGTGTCTGTAATTGTCTGATTTTTGTTCCCAAATCTGGGTAACATTTTTCTACATCTAAAAAGAATTTTTCCACTGGCAAAAATTCCATAGACACTATGCGTAAAGATAGGCTTGAAATTCCGTCTGCTGGTTCGAATGTCCCTTCCGCTATTTTTTGCTCACTTTTAGCAAGAGCAGAAAAGAATTCTTTTATGCCCTCTATTCTTTCGGGTGATAATAGGCTGCTTTTTTGTTCGAAGTGCGCTTTAAGATCATGCTCCTTTACAAAACGGATCATACCTTGAGTTTCTAAGATTCTGGATTCATCTTTTATCGCTGCATATTGTCGTAAATACTGTTTCAGCGGTTCATTTGCCGTCACCTGCAGCATTGCTGCTTCCAACGCATCAATCCGCTGCGAAATGCACGATTTCCAAAGCTGAGGAATATTATTTCCGGATGCCGCTAATGTTTGAGTTGTTATTTCAAAAACCGAGCCATTATTATGCGAGCCGTTTAAAGGCCTTGCTGATAATTTAGTGCCTTTAAAGTTGATCCCCCATAAATGGTGGATGGTGGAAAAAGCCCCAGCCAATCCATCCTTCACTGCAATACATTCGGCAGGCGAGGGAGGAGTAGGTGCAGAAAGACCGGCTGGTATGTCCACAATATTAGGCACTGTTAACAAACCTGTATTTTTATGATATAGGTTATGGCGAAAGGGAGATTTTTGCCATGAACAAGCGCTTATATCCTGTGTCTCGCGAGGTTTTCGATCTTGAAATTCGTCCGATTATTGAGGCGGTGA
>CAIJLX010000025.1 GCA_903821695.1 uncultured Alphaproteobacteria bacterium
GCGAAGACGCATTGAAAATATGTTCCAGAAAATCAAGGAAAATAGACGGCTTGCACTGAGGGTCGACAAACTCGATTCCACTTTCATGGCATTCCTTGCCCTTGCCTTTATCAAACTTGAGGTTTGTTAACAGTGCCTATTGGCACAGCATTGAATTTCTAATTGAAAACACCTCCCGCCGAGCACTCGGCGGGAGGTTACTCCGCCAAGGTGCAAGCTGACAGAAAGTGCTGTATCTGTTATGGCTTACTTCAGAGAACATGAAGGAATTTTTAAAAACCATTACACCGCCAGTCTATGTGCTGCAGATATTCGGCGCATTTTTTCTAGCGTTTTATGCATTAGGAACACCCATCCTCAATGACGATGCCACCTGGCACATAGCGGCGGGTGATTATATGCGCTCAACATTTTCATTCCCGCGCACCAATATGTGGTCGTTCTCCGCGCCGAATGAAGTGTGGTATAATCTCGCCTGGGTTTGGGATATTTTGATCAGCTTTTTGTTGGATAAAACTGGCGCGAAAGGGCTATTTATATTCCTCTGCATTTGGCAGGGACTTATCGGCAGCGTTCTTGCGCTGCATCTGAAACAACGCAAAACACATCCGTCCGCATTTTATGCGGTGTTAAGCCTCTTACTTCTCATGAGCATGTCTTTTGAGTGGTCGCGGCCACAGAGTTTTTCATTTTTGATGATTACGATATTTCACTATTTTCTGCACCTAAGCCGCAGCAACCGCTCAATATCGATTCTATTTTCATTGCCATTGCTGATGCTGCTGTGGGTGAATACCCATGGCGGATTTATCGCTGCTTTTTTTATCTTCGGTGCCTATGGGGTTGAAGCCATATTTTCCCGTAACCGCACCTGGTTTACCACGCTATTCGTTAGCGGCCTTTTGTGCTTGGTTGCGACATTCATCAACCCTTACGGTTGGAAGATCTGGCTTTCTGTGTATGAGAATTATGTCAGCGTTTTCACGCCCTATATTGATGAATGGAAGCCCTATACATTATTATCATTGATCGGCGCAGACATACTGATTTTCCTATTGCTGCTCGTTGGTAATTTCAAAATCCGCACGCTGCCATTGGCCGATAAATTATTATGCTTGTTCTGGATTTTAATGGCACTTTCTTCCAAGCGTCATTTTGTGGTGGCTATGTTGCTGAGTGGGCCATTCCTCGCTGCAAGCCTTGAGCAATGGATCAAAAAAGATCTTCCCACCCCGCCGTTAAATGTGAAAAAATCTTTTCACTCTGTTCTTATTATATTTCTAATGGTCGCCGCTCTGGCCGTTATTCCGGTTCACGCATTCCTGCAGCGCGATTTATTATTGGGCAACCGCCAGGTTCCGATCAACGCATTCGCGTTCCTGCGCGAACATTACCCTCACAAGAAATTTATGAACCAATATCAATGGGGCGGTCATCTCATCTATTTTAACAAAGGTCTGACTCCTATTTTCTTCGATAGCCGCGGTCGCACCGCCTATCCTGAAAGCGTCATGCAGCAAATGGTCGATATTATCACAAACGATTACGCGGCGTTCCTAACCGCAACAGAACAATATCATGCCGATGGGGTTATTCTTGCCAACACATCAAGTTTCATTACCAAGCATAATCCGCCCTCCAATTGGAGGCTCGTATTCAAAGATACTCTTGCCTCTGTTTTTATTATCGAACGAAAATAGCTAATCTCGATTGCGAATTTTTTGGCGCAAAATATAGACAGCCAACACCAGCGTGAAGCTGTTAGATAAAATAATCGGCCAACTGCCCAGGCAAATGCCATAAGCCAGCCAACAGGCCACCCCCAGGCTAAAAATGGCATACATTGGCAGGGAAATGGCCTTTGTATGGCCCTCTTTGAGCACTTTCCAGGCCTGGGGAACAAAGGCCGAGGTGGTCAAAAAAGCGGCAAAAAACCCAAGAATTTCAACGGACATATAAAAATTGTAGCCTATCTCCCGCTTTATTGCTATAAGCCGCATCCTTCTTAGCACCCATAGCTCAATTGGATAGAGCACCTGACTACGGATCAGGAGGTTAGGAGTTCGAATCTCTTTGGGTGCACCATAGCTTGCAGATAAGCGGCTAAACCTTCAATCTTTTATAAATCTACGATCGCTTCAAATCCGCCATACGTCATACGGGAAGGATCGAACGGCATGTTGTTTATATCACACGCCTCTTGCATGCGCGGATCGGCCATGACTTTTTCGTTCACCTCGTCGCGGTGAGCGCGTGATTTATAGACTATAAAAGCAAAAACAACGGTTTCCCCAGCTTTTGTGCGGGCCAGATCGCGGAACGGGTTTACCTTGCAGGTTTCCGGCGCGTCTTCAGGCATTTTCGGTTCGGCATCTTCCAGCACACATTCCTTGTAAGACAGCGCGCCATGCTCCATCCAGATTTTTCCAGCTTTTCCCGCCATTTCGCGGTAAGCACTGATTTTGCCTTCCGGCACAGGCAAAACAAACCCATCTACGTAACTCATAACTCCTCCTTGCATGGTTATTTCTCTTTCGACGCTATGATAGAGTTTATAAGTAAACTATTCTGTGTTTGCATTTTTATAGTGAGCCGCTTTGCTGCTTCACACCCACAACATAAGAATAGAACCACTGCCTAAGAATAAGCCCTAAAAATTTCAGCCGGGTCTTTGAAGGATTTGAATTCGAGCGCGTTGTTGCTGGGGTCGAGGAAAAACATGGTGGCTTGTTCGCCGATTTCGCCCTGGAAGCGGATGTAAGGTTCGATGATGAAGGTGACTTTGCCTTTTAGTTTTTCGGCGAGTTGGTGCCATTCATCCCACGGCAAAATCGCACCGAAATGACGTACGGGAACATTTTTTCCATCGACTGCATTTCCGGTTATGCGATGCGTTTCTTCTGGTTTCACATGGGCAGAAAGCTGGTGGCCGAAGAAATCAAAATCCACCCATTTTTCTGCTTCGCGACCAATATTGCAGCCCAATAGATCGCGATAAAAACTTTTGGTCTCAACTAAATCGTTAACGGGAAATGCGAGATGAAAGGGTGGAAGCGCCGGCATTATTCTTTCTTTGCCTCCGCCAGTGCGGGGCATTGCGAGATATCTAATGTATCACCAACTTTAATTTGGTTTGCGGCGATTTGACCGGCATTTAATTCGAGCACATAAGAAGCGATTTCACGGCTGCGGATAATTTCTTCCGAAAGCGGTGCGGTGCTTTCTTTGGTGCCATTTATCAAAAAGTTTTTATCCACGAACAACATATCGAGCGAGATATAGGTATTCTTCATCCACATGGTAACCGGATGCGGATGTTCAAACACAAAAATCATCGCATTTTCTTCCGGCATATAGCTGCGATACATCAGGCCTTTTTCCCGCTCTTCTTCGCTTTTGGCGACTTCGGTTTGCCATTTTGCTTTGCCTAACTGGATGAAGCAGGGCTGTTTAGGTTGCTGCTGTGCGCAGCCGATTGTTATCAATACTAAAAAAGTTGCTAGAAAGAACCGCATTAACCACCCCGTAATGCCTCGTCCAGCACCTCTTCGATTTTACCGGTGCGCAGAAGGCCTTGCGGAAAATCACGCAGATGGAGGCTAGCGTTCATAATACCCATATAAGGCAGCGCCCCACCGAACGGATCGCCGCCCAATTGCCCGATCATATCCGGATACAGTTCCGCATCACGACCACTCATATGCAGCGGTGTGAAATAAATATCGCCGCGTGTACTCAAATAATCCGCCAGATTTTTCACATCGCTATCGACCGAAATATAAAGAATCCGCACCCCTTTTGGCGCATATTTCGCCGCGATTTTGTTAAAATCGTCAAAATACCAACGGCATAATAAGCTGCGTGTGCTGTAAATAAAAATGAGCGTAGTAACTCGCGGTTCCTTCAAAAAGGGCTCCACGCCTTTGAGATCCACCTCCACAATCTGTGGCAGCATCACGTTTTTACTGCGGGCCTCAACCTCTTCGTCATAATGAAGGCCTAGATAGCTAATGGCATAGAACAGGACCCAGCCCAAGGCGGCAAACAGCAGGAGCCGCTTGAAGTAGTAATATGTCCAACGAATCCTGCGTCCCATTCTAGAAGCCCTTGTGCACCGCGTAAAACCAACTTATATCTCAAGAAATATAGGTTTTTGAGCAATGTCACAAATAATTTCTTTCACCAAAATGCACGGCCTCGGCAATGACTTTGTCGTGATCGATGCCCGCAAACAGCCCATCCCCTTCAGCCACCGCCAAGTGCGTGCGATTGCGGATCGCCGTACCGGCGTCGGCTGCGACCAGGTGATCGTCATGCAACCTTCTGATAATGCCGATATTTACATGCGGATTTATAATGCCGACGGCAGCGAAGTTGATGCCTGTGGTAACGCCAGCCGTTGCGTGGCGTATTTGGTGATGCAAGATACCCAAGGCCACACCCTCACCATCGAAACCAACGCCGGCATTCTAGAAGCCCATCGCCGTGATAGTTGGGATATCTCAGTCAATATGGGCAAACCAAGGCTGGAATGGGACCAAATCCCGCTCGCCAAAAAAATGGATACGCTCCATCTGGGCATAGAGCTCGAAATGCTGAGCGACCCCGTCGGCGTCAGTATGGGCAATCCGCACGCCGTATTCTTCGTGCCTGATATCACCGCGATTCCGCTGGAACGTTTGGGCCCATTGCTCGAAAACCACAAACTCTTCCCGGAGCGCGCCAATATCGGCATCGCCCAAATCATCAAACCTGACCATATTTTACTGCGTGTATTCGAACGTGGCGCGGGCGAAACCTTAGCCTGCGGCACCGGCGCCTGCGCCGCCTTAGTCGCCGCCAGCCGCCGTGGCCTCGCTGACCGCAAAGCGACCATCCACCTCCCCGGCGGCGAACTCCACATCGATTGGCGCGACACCGGCGATGTCTGGATGACCGGCCCCGCGGCCGCCAGCTTCACCGGCATCATGACCAATCTTCACAGCACCCTGCACGAAGTGAAAAGGGATGATTAAGACATAAAAAAACCTCCCCCGCACGATGGCGAAGGAGGTTTTCTTTCAAGGTTTTTTTCAATTTAATGGTTACGGATAAGAATTTCGACCTTACGCTCCATCTGACCAAACCATTCTAACATTGTTTGTAGGTCTCTTTGCTCTCCAACCAAAAAGACGATCGCCCAATTGTTATTAGTTCGCCAATTCCTTAGCTGCATTCCGGGATCCTTTGCCTGACAAAAGAAACCGGCGTCAACAACCAAGATTTTATCGGTTCCAACATGGCCCGGCACATGGATGTAAGTTTCTGGCGATTCGCCCTCCAGCACCCGAATGCAACAGTCCACGGGTTGTGCCAGATCAACCTCATCAAACGTCACTCCCAGTGCCGCCGATAAATCACCAAAAGTTGCTACTTTGACTTCTGGCTGCCCGACAAAAACGACCGTCATAACAGATCCTTTCAAAAAAGAGGCACCCCCCTATAGCCGTACGAGGCATAAGAAGAGCTGCCAAGAACAACAAAACATGCCCTGATTATACAATTAGGTAGTCGGCAGATAAATGGTAGATTTGTTAAATTTTTATGACAATCTAATGTTAACCTACTGTTTTTAAGCGCATTTTTTAAACGCCATAATATCCAGCGCCTTGCCCGTTTCCAGGAATGATTTCATGCTCGAAAGCACGAGCGGCCAGCCGCCGGAAACTTTGCCGCCCATATCGGCGCTGAGTTTGGTGTGCACTACATCAAGTTTCACCAAATCATCTACCACTGAGATATCGAACACCACCTGCGATTCATCAGCCTTGTTTTCAACACCAGCCCAGCTCATCACCAAGCGTTTAGGCGGGTTGCTTTCAAGCACTTTGCCCACCACTTTCACACCACCCTCCGGCGTCACATGTTTCCATTCGGAGCCTTTTTTCCAATCGGAAATATTTTCGTTCACCCAATATTGCCGCGTAAATTCAGGGTTGGTGATCGCCTGCCACACTTTTTCCGGCGTGGTTTTGATATAAGTCGTATAAATAAAATCACTCATGGTTGTCCTCCTCTAAAGCCTGTTTCAATGTGTGAAGCGCTGAAATGCGTGCCTGCTCAAACTTGCCGATCCAACGCATGTAAATTTCATGGATTGGCATTGGGTTTAAGTAATGCAGCTTTTCGCGCCCTTGTTTTTTGGTGACAACAAGATTTGCCGCCTCCAGCAAAGCAAGATGTTTGGTCACCGCCTGCCGACTCATGTCATGCCCCGTGCAAAGCTCCCCCAACGAAAGTCCGCCCTTCTCGCGCAGCCTATCCAGCAATTCCCGCCGGCTAACATCCGCAAGGGCCTTAAACACTTTGTCTTCGTCGATAACCATACACATATTATGCAACCTTTTAGTTGCCTGTCAACGCCAATCTTAAAACTCCCCAAAACAAAGAACCCGCCACGCATAATGCGTGGCGGGTCTTCCTAAAAAGTTTTACTTGGAAGAGTTTCGAGCAGTGGCAGCTTCCTGCTCTTTACGAGTTTACTCCCTGCTTTCTGCCGCGCGCGCCGCAAGGTCTTCCGTGACCTTCCTTATCCGCTCGCGCACGTTTAACCTTTCCTGGTTAAATGCAGCATATCCGTCCATACACGTGCCTTTCTTTACTCGGGTAAACCAGACCTGTGCGCTTACTTTCAGGCCTTTACCGGTCCCTAGTTGAAAACGATCCAACAATAAGCGCGGAAATACAGCGTTGATTATACAACAAAACCGGTTATCCAGAAATCGCAGATTTGTTAAATTTTTATTACATTTCCCTCCACAAACCGCACTAGCCTTTACTTTTCGGCCTTAGGTTGCTATCCCCGCACCCCATGACCTCAGACATCATCACCTTCGGCTGCCGCCTTAATACGTATGAAAGCGAAGTGATCCGCCGTGCGGTGGGCGAAGCGGATATTGCAGTGTTCAACACCTGCGCCGTCACTAAAGAGGCTGAGCGCCAAGCCCGCCAAGCAATCCGCCGTTATAGCCGCGAGCATCCGGGCAAACAAATTTTCGTGACGGGTTGTGCCGCACAAATCAACCCTAAACCCTATGCTGAAATCGCCGGTGTTACCCGCGTATTGGGGAATGAGGAAAAATTTAAAGCCGAATCGTACGGCAGCGCGAATGATGCATTTGGCGAGGAAAAAGTACTCGTAAACGACATTATGAGCGTCACCGAAACCGCCTCGCACCTTGTTACTAGCTTTGAGGGCAGGGCACGTGCATTCGTCCAAGTACAAAATGGGTGTAACCATCGCTGCACCTTCTGCATCATCCCTTATGGCCGTGGAAATAGTCGCTCCGTGCCGATCGGCGAGATCGTCAAAGAAGTCGAAGGTCTGGTCGAAAATGGCTTCAAAGAAGTCGTCATCACCGGCGTCGACATCACTGATTATGGCAAAGACCTCCCCGGCCAACCAAGCCTCGGTAACATGCTCGCGCGCGTATTAAAATTAGTGCCGAACTTGCCCCGCTTGCGGCTTTCCTCGGTCGATGTCGCAGAAATTGACCATGAATTGCTCGATTTAATCGCCAACGAACCCCGCCTCATGCCGCATTTGCACATCTCGATGCAAGCCGGCGATGATCTCATCTTAAAACGCATGAAGCGTCGCCATTTGCGCCAGGATATTCTCGATTTCTGCGCCCAAATTCGCCGCCTGCGCCCGGATGTCGTGTTCGGCGCCGATATCATCACCGGTTTTCCGACCGAAACCGATGCCCTCTTCCAAAATACGTATGATTGCGTTGAAGAAGCACATATTAGCTGGCTCCACGTATTCCCCTATTCCGAACGCGAAGGCACCCCCGCCGCCCGCATCCCGAACCAAGTCCCCCCCCAAGAACGCAAAGCCCGCGCCGCCAGATTGCGTGGATTGGGTGATAAACTCGTCGCCCAAACCCTGCAAAACTTCATCGGCACCACGCAGCAGATCATAGTCGAGCAAGATGGCCTAACCGGTCACACTCCACATTATGCCAAAGTAACTCTGCCGAAATTGGCTGTAGCCGGCGATTTAATCAATATTCCCATTCAAAATGCATCAGCCAATTGCCTAATAGCTTAATTAAGACTTTACTTAATTAAGCAAATTACATATTATAGCATTATGTTAGCCTTTTCCGCACTTGCTGACCCAACCCGTCTGCGCATTGTAGAAATGCTTGGGAATGAGGGGCAATTAGCGGCAAACCAAATCAGCAAACGCTTTTTTATTAGCCCACCGGCGATTTCGCAGCATCTCAAAGTTTTGCGAGAAGCGAACCTCATCCACATGGAAATAAAAGCCCAACAGCGGCTTTATGCGCTAAATCCGGACGGGCTATTGGAAATTGAAAACTGGATCGCGCGGGTAAAACTAAGCGCCGCGCTGAACAGCTAACTTGCGCGTGATGATATCGTAGAAGCGTAACAGGAATGGATTGATCACGATGGATAGCATCGCGCCTACCAGAATCAGGTTATAAAGCTCCTCATTAATCAAATCGTGGGATAGCGCCAGGCCACCCAGAATGAATGAGAACTCCCCGATTTGAGCAAGGCCGATCGCAATAGTATAGCTCACTTCCTGCGATTGCTTGAACCAGTAGGAGATGAGCAACGCTGTTGCTCCTTTAACCACAACCACCACCAAAATCGTGATTAACAATCCGCCGGGATGATTAATAAGCGTCATTGGCTCAAACAACATGCCGACCGAAACGAAGAATAATACCGAGAACGCATCGCGCATTGGCAATGAATTTTTCGCTGATTCGCGTCCGACTTTACTTTCACTCACCACTACACCAGCCAGGAATGCGCCAAGCGCGAGTGATGCATCAAACACGATAAAGGCGATGCCCGCAAACCCGAGGGCAATGGCGAGCGTGCCCAATGTGCTGAGTTCCGAAGAATGTAAATCCGCTGTTGTTTTTAACAACCATGGCAGGAAGCGGCGGCTGACGAGATACATAAACAAAAAGAAGCCGCTAATTTTCAAAACCACCGTTAAGAAGGTAGAAAAAATAAGCCCGGCATCGGCGGTTTCTCCATTCATTATGTCCGCCGCAACCGGCAACATCACCAGTGCTAACACCATGATGATATCTTCCACAATCAGCCAGCCAATCGCAATTTTTCCGCCCTTACTATCGAGTTTGCTACGTTGCTCTAATGCGCGCAAAAGCACGATGGTGCTCGCGACCGAAAGGGAGAAACCAAAAATAATACCTTGCGCCAAACTATAGCCCAGCATCTGAATTGCAAACGCACCAACTGCTGTCGCCATCGCCATCTGCACGATTGCGCCCGGCAGTGCAATTTTGCGTACATTCATCAAATCACGGAAAGAAAAATGCAACCCGACGCCAAACATTAGGCACTGTTAACAAACCTGTATTTTTATGATATAGGTTATGGCGAAAGGGAGATTTTTGCCATGAACAAGCGCTTATATCCTGTGTCTCGCGAAGTTTTCGATCTTGAAATTCGTCCGATTATTGAGGCGGTGACA
>CAIJLX010000026.1 GCA_903821695.1 uncultured Alphaproteobacteria bacterium
ACCTTTTAGCTGTAGGTTCGCAAATACGAAATTCAGCAACTCGCGTTTTTCCGAAATCGTCGAACCTAACCAGATTTTATCACTGTCTGAAGCGATGGTAAGCAAGGCACAGAGCGTCTTTGTGAACTGGTCGTCTGCTTTGTCGTATGTCAGGATCAATTGGTCGAGTTCGTACTGCCGATCCTTCAATCGGTTCTTCTTGGTTTCGAACTCCTCCTTGGTGACCTCCCCCTCCAGCCGCAAATCCACCAACCTGTCGAGCTTGTCCTGAATCTCGGTGTGCTGCTTCTTCAGCTGCCCGACTTCCTGATTATGAAACGCCTTTTTAGCGCGGTTGGTTTCCTTGATGTAGTCCACGACATTCTGAAGCATCTCAGGATTTTTGATCCCGAGGTGATTGAAAATATCGGCAACCTGTTCCAACACGCTGTCTTCTCTGACCCACATGATTTTCTCAGCATCGTCAGGCTTCCAACAGCGCAGATATGTCCACTCGGCTGATTCCCCGTTCTTATAGATTCTTTTCTTGGTATCGGCGGTGACCATCTTGCCCGTGGTTACACAGGTCAGCAGGCCGCGGAAGATGAAATCCTTGCCGCGATAACGGAATGGCTTCTTGTTGTATCCGAGCCGCACATCCTCGCAGGCTTTGAACAATTCCCGTGAGATGATGGGCGGATAGCAGTGCGGGTAAAGCACGCCCTTGATTTCCATCTCGCCATAATAGAACTGCCGCATCATCAGGCGGTATATGGTCGCCTTGTTAAGTGCGTAGCCTTTTTTGGTGCGAAGCCCCCAGGCTTTAGCTTTCTGGGTGATTTCGGATAGTGTGTATGCGCCAGTGGCATACTCCTGGAAGATTTTCTGAATCAGCGGAGCGCGTGATTGGTCAACAACGATGTTGCTCTTGCCCTCGGGCGTGCGCTCGTTTGAATACCCAGCTGGACACATGTAAATGATCGGCGAAAAACCCTCAAAGCGGCAAATCAGGTCAAGCCCTTGTCTGGAAATATGTCTCATTTTCCGCTCCGCAATTTGCTCATGGCACGCTGGCCGAAATAGAAGCTGATGATGCCTGCGAAAATCGCCTGGTCTTCCGCCGTCCATAGCAACCACGGAAGATCTGCAGAAAACTGCATCACCTTCACCAGCGCATAGAGAATGAAGAAGCTATATGCGATGACAGGACGCACCGTGCCGTTGAGCGCATCCACCCAGCGAATGCCTGTGTTATACGTCCGATAGAGGGCTTGGGATTCGGCGATGTCAGCGTTCACCTGGATTTCTTCCAGCCGCTGGGCAGCCCCGAGCTTCTGCTGCTCCATCTGCATTTCAAGGATTTTAAGCTCGTGCTTGCGATCCTGCGCGTCGCGGAACAGTTTTAAGAAATCAGGAAAGGCCGCCGACAGGAAGCCGAGTAAAGAACCGAGTAGCGTAATCATAAGAACCTCCATTATTTCCAAGAAAGATGACCAGCGGCGAAGCTGAGAAAGGCCACCAAGCCCGTCCATAGGCCGCCGACTATCAGGAGGGTGCGAAGGCTCCCTTTGCCCTGATTTGCCAGTGCTGTGAGGGATTTGACTTCCTCCGCCAGCACATCGACTGTTTTTGTGAGTGTTTGGATCTGCGCGTTCATCACAGCCAGCTGTGAGCGCACATCAATATCGTCGGGTGGTGACATGGTTCCTCCTTGGGTTTTGGACATAAAAAAACCGCCTCAAAGGGCGGTGGTTGGTTGCGGGTTGAAGGGTTGGTTATTCGAAGTAGCCGTTAATCATGGCAAGCCCACGGATGATCTGCGAGGCCGTGGCCGTTCCCACTGGCATACGCAGGATGATGTGAACGAATGTTCCCGCCGCGACATAAAGTGGCGCGTCGAGGTTCACATCAATCGGCGCGACGTTTCCGCCGATTGCCGTGCCGACGGGAATGGATTGCACCCCAAGCGGAATGCGCCTCGGTGCGCGTGTGCCTGCGGTGTTAGAATCCGCTGTTGCCAGTGATACCGCCGTCGAACCCACGCCCAACGCCCATTGTAAAAGCGTGGGTGTAGTGGCGGAGGCTGCGCCCATATTGAAAGTTTCAATGCGAACGCCTCGGATCACCAGATTGCGGTTGCCGCCACCAGCTGCTGCTACGGGAACTTGGAAGGCAAACAGCGCATAGTCGGTTTCTGCACCCGCCGCCGCTGCAAATTGGAACTGACCGCCCAGCGTGGTGTAACCCGCTGCAATGTTGGAAAGCGTCGCCGATACGGGAGCCGTGTTGTTCACATAGTTGGCTGATTGCCCCACCGCTGCGCCGCGAGGGTTGTTATAGCTGCCGCACTCAATGCCAGCCATTGCCGTTGCCCAAAGGCGGTTCAAAGCCAAATCACGGGCAATCACCGATACGTCGGCAATCTCCATGCGTTGCGCCGAACCCGTGGCGGCGGCATTGTAGCAGCGCATAAGCAGCGGCTGCCAGCGTGAGAGTGAAATTGCAGCGGCGGTGTTCGGCGAAAGAATGACACCTTCCAGCACCCCGTCGATAAAGAACTCAATGCGGTCTTGGTCGATGACAACGCGATAATAATAAACCTCGTTTGCCACGGGCGCAGGCATTGGCGCGGTGGTGGTTTCGGTGCCATTGATATTCATCACGCCCACCAGCGAACCAGCGGTATTGAGCTTGAAATAAACCCCATCGGTCGGCGTGGCAGTGGTGGCGGCAAAACCAAGCCCGAACTCGCAGACGTTATTGGCTATCGGGTTAATCGCAAAGCGCAGGCGGAAAAGCACTTCCAAAGACCCAGCAGGATGCAGCGGGAAGGTTTTATAGGTCTGCGCCCGTGCCACCGCTGCGGAGGCCACCGAGTTACCCGCATTGAACACCATGAAGCCACCAGCCATAGCGATGGTTGCCGTCACGCTCACGAATTGGTACGCGCCACCATCCACCACCGTGTGATTGAAGGTATCCGCCCAATAGATATTATCCACGCCCACGCGCAGCCTGCCGTCCGTGGAAACTTTAGCCGCACGCACCAGGCGCGGCTCACCGTTTGCGCCGTCGTGAGATTCGCCTGCGATGACGGAATAACCAGCCTCCGCCATTGCCATAGGCAGATTGATTTTCAGCCGCTTGTTTGAGTCCACTGATGCAAGATCGGCAGAATCGCCAGATTTTAGAATGATACTCATGGTTTAGACCCCCATAATGTTGATGTTAAAACGACCCCAGCTTCCCTGCGGCGCACGGGCGATTACGTCGAAGCCAACGCCTTCGTTAAGATTTGCCGCCACCGCCTGTATGCCTTCGAGTGCTGCATCCTCTGCATCGTGATCGAGCGTTGCCACCCCAGCGGCCGTGCAAAGAATGACCGAACTATCGGTTACCCAGGCAGCGGCGACGGTGACCCTTGCCAGATCAGATTCCCCACCGCTGGCATTGCCAAAATCCACTGTGACTTGTCCCGTTTTAGGAATCAGTGCCAGCGCACCATCCATCTGCGACTTGGTGTAATACCGAGCATCCCCACGCGCATCGGTGTGATATTGCGGGTGGTCGTCGTTCTCTAACCCTGCCAGTGCGCCGTGATCGCTTGAACCGCTGCCGCCCGTGCCAGGTGGTCCCTGTGTTCCCACCGTAACCACTTCGATTTTCTTTTCTTCCACCTTAACCAGCTGGATCACTTCATTGATGGTGATGATGTCGGTCATCGCGTTACCTCGGGGCTAATAATGACAATTCCTTCCAGCAGGCGCGTCACGGTGACGGTATCCGCTGCGACGATCT
>CAIJLX010000027.1 GCA_903821695.1 uncultured Alphaproteobacteria bacterium
AACTTCTTGCCGAAATCGATTCTCCAGCCGGAATCTTCTGTCATGCCTATAATGTTAGCGCCCTCATAATCAAACTCATTTTCAGGCTTCGCTAATCCAGCTGCGCCACGAATCTGTTTTTGGATTGTGGGGTCTTGCAATTCCTCAAGGAAGCGCAACGCTTTTCCATGTAAATTACCGGTATAACTACCTTTATCTTCATCGGTTTCCCTAGGTGGAAGATCAAAAGCGCCGACATCAGTGAAATAAAAATTGATTCCGGCTTTATGATTCTGGTCTTTGCCAATTAAGTTAAACAGTGTTTTGAAATTTACCCGTTTATCACCTGATGTAGTGCTCAATACAACCAATGCTCCTGCAAGTTGCTCTGCAAGCTCTTGGTCATTCATTTTTTCAATAACTTTTAACTCAGACATAGATGCCCCGTTCCTGCTAAACCAGAAAGAAGCGTAACACTAAAAAGTTAAAGAATGATTAAACCTACGCCACCCGCAATAGCTCATTAATGCTGGTTTTGCTCCGTGTCTTCTCATCCACTTGCTTCACGATTACTGCGCAATAGAGGCTTGGGGATTCTGGTGTTTTGCCTGGTAATGTGCCGGAGACGACGACGGAATATGGCGGAACTCGGCCATAGGTGATTTCGCCGGTTGCGCGGTTTAGGATTTTGGTGGAGGCGCCGAGATAGACACCCATAGATAGTACGCTGCCTTCTTCAACGATGACGCCTTCTGCAACTTCGCTGCGGGCGCCTATGAAGCAATTATCTTCGATGATGACAGGGTTTGCTTGGAGGGGTTCTAATACGCCGCCAATACCTGCACCGCCGGAAATATGGCAATTTTTGCCAATTTGAGCGCATGAACCTATGGTCGCCCAGGTGTCGACCATGGTGCCTTCATCCACATAAGCACCGAGATTTACGAAAGAGGGCATAAGCACTACGTTTTTGCCGATGAAGGCGCCACGGCGCACGACGCTGCCGGGAACGGCACGGAAGCCGGAGGTTTTGAACTCTAATTCATGCCAATTCGCCCATTTGAGGGGCACTTTATCATAATGGCCGGAGGTGGTAACGCTCATCGGGTTGAGGCGGAAAGAGAGCAAAATGGCCTTCTTCACCCATTGGTTCACTTGCCAGCCTTCTGACGTTTTTTCCGCTACACGCAAGGTTCCGGCATCGAGCTCGCTCAGAATTCTTTCAACTTCCATGCGGATATCGCCTTTGCACTCAGCGGTGATCTGGTCTCTGATTTCCCATGCTTGTTCAATAACTTGTTGCATATGCTTCCTCTGTTTATTCTGGTTTTGCTGAACTTAAACCAAAATAAACCCATCGCAAGCACGGAATTATCGCTGTGGTACGGAATTTTGCCGATCTTCAGCTATTTTTTCTTTAAAGGGGCGAACTGACTGTTTATTAAGCTCCGCCAAGAGTGCGTCAAGTTTTGTAGCATCACCCGAAACAGTTACCCGGTAGGATTCAGGATGATATGGCTCGGTAGTCCACTCTCCCTTGCTATTTTTGCGGGGTTTTGGATTATTCGGATCATAACGATTACCAAACTCATCTTTGGCGTAATCATGTCCTATATCCGTTTTTCCGCCGTCTTTTGTTGCTATAGGCTCAATCTTCAGGTCATATTTCTTTAGTTCTATTGCCAGTCTAATAATGGTTTCTTTTCCGCCAATCTCACCCAAATTGGCAGCAATACTGATGCGAATTGCGGGTGTTATATTTCCATTTTTATCTTTAAGCTCCATCTCCGCAAATTGTGCTTTATGCTTATTATTAAGTGGGAACTTATAAGCACTGAGATCAATGCCAGGTGACGGAGCTGGGGCCATTGAAAAAGCTTTACCAGAATCTTTGTCAGAGTCCCCGAAATTGCCCGAATCTCCAAATGTATTTATTTCACGAGAATCGTCTAACACATGACCATTATTAGGACCAATTACACGAAGGTTATCTGTAGAATCACTAGGGCTTATTACTTTCAATGGAGGTTTACCGTTCACCTCTAAGTAACCGTTTTCCTTGGCTTTTTCTCGCAGCATCTGTGCAACTGTTGCATCTACTGCATCGCCACTTTTATTTTCTGGAAGGAACACATTCCTAACCCATGCCACAGTTTTAGTAAAAAAGCCCATATACACCTCTTCTGGTTATTACGGTCATACTAGCTCAGAGTCGTTAATTAATCGTTAAACTCAAAAAATTGGGGTTGTTAACCTTTTGTTAATACTTGAGGAGTACTCTCCCAGAAAAGGGTTAAACTCTACTGGAGCATGTTTATGAAAAACATCGTATTAACTGCCACCCTCTGTTTCGCACTGGTTGCGTGCTCGGGGAAAGAATCGGAAAAAATCGCCGCGATGCAGAAAAAAGATAAAAATCTTACCTGCCGCGAAGTGTTGCTGGAACAAAATGAGGCGGATTTTTATAAAACAACAGCCGAAAAAAATAAAAATCCGGATGTGAAAACATTGCTGATGCCGCTCGGATATATTTCAACCTATATGAGCGCGGAAGATGCAGTGAGTGCTGCGAATGCACGGGTGGATTATCTTGCTCGTGTGTATGACATTATGGATTGCGATAATAAATTGGAAATGGCTGCTCGCAAAAATAAGCTCGTCACTCGCCAAATGGCAGAGACAATTGATAATAGCGATGACGGCACACCAAACCCAACGCCAGTGATGCAGCAAGCCGCACAGCCTATGGTGCAAGCAGTTCCACAAGGCTATATGGTTCCAATGCAGCAACAGATGGTCGCTCGCCCACAACCGATGAGCTATCAGCCCGCACCGCAACCTGAGCAACAAGGCCCATCGTTTTATTAACTATTAGAGGAAGACATGCCAAAACTTTTGGATCCAATACATCATGCAATAGTAAGGCAGCATGTTCAGCCTCTTGATTTTGCTGCGCTTACAACAGATGTTCCTGCAACTCCAGAGCGTATATTTTTCCATGCGCTGGCAATGAGAGATGCACTAGAGCCATGGGCTGATAAACTTAGAGACGGTGGCACACCAATTGTAAGGACAGGAACTCCTGAAGGTGATGCATATTATGCACTCGATCAAATCATGCGTACAGCTGACAGAACAGTAACTCTAGCGGATAAAGAGGCCTTGAGAGTGCAAGGGCTGGATAACATACCAACACCGGCCTGGCTTCAAACTGTCCGAAATCTTGCTGGCCAAGGCAATTCAAAATCATAGGCTGTTGTAGCAAAGTAGCTAGAAGCACAAGATCGGCATATTAACGTCTTCAATCTAACCTTTGTCATTCCCTTAGAATTCACTGCGTGTATTCAGGCGATGACGGGTAAACGAAATATCTTGTATGCAAGAAATTTTCAATCAGTATGTGCGGCATGCAGCCGTCTTCCAACCCTCCGCATTTATTCCTAATTGATGGCTACGGCTTCGTTTTCCGGGCCTATCATGTATTGCCGCCGCTCACCAATTCCGCTGGAACACCAGTCGGTGCGGTGGTTGGCTTTTGCAACATGCTGCATAAATTATTAGACCGCATCCGCAGCCACGCCAAAGAGCATGATTTGTATTTGGCGGTTGTGCTCGACGCTGGCCAAAAAAACTTTCGTCATGATTTAGATACACGATACAAGGCCAACCGCCCACCAGCACCGGATGATTTAATTCCTCAATTTCCCCTCATCCGCGAAGCAACCCAAGCTTTTAATATAAGCGCTGTCGATGCTGTGGGTTTTGAGGCGGATGATATTATTGCGACTTATGCCAAACAAGCCTCGACCAAAGGCATGAAGGTGACGATTGTCTCCTCTGATAAAGACCTGATGCAGCTCATCGATGAACAAGTCGAAATGTATGATCCGGTAAAAGACAAACGGATTGGCGCCAAGGAAGTCGAAGAAAAATTCGGCGTACCACCAGCTAAGGTGCAAGAAGTGCTGGCACTAATGGGTGATAGCTCCGATAACGTTCCCGGCGTTCCCGGCATCGGCCCAAAAACCGCAGCAGAGCTTATTCAAACCTATGGTACATTAGAACATTTATATGAACGCATAGATGAAATAAAACAGGTCAAACGCAAGGAAACATTGGTCAACTCAAAAGCGGATGCCTTTCTCTCCCGCGAACTAGTCGGCCTATGCCTAACCGCTCCCGCGCCGCCATTAGAGGACATAAAATTTAATGCGATTGACCAACAAAAACTAACCCAATTTTTGCAACTACATGGGTTTACGAATTTGCTGAAGCGATTGGAGAAGGAGTGGGGTTTGCCTGCTTCTGCTACTTCAACTGCTGCACCATTGCCAACAGCGCAGCCCGTAAAACAGGAAGAGGCGCCGGCCACCATCACGCCCCTCGCCTCACCCGAAGCATTGTGCAGCTGGCTTACACAACAAAAAGCGGAAATAATCGCCATTAGTCATGATGAGCGCACATTAACCGCCGCGATTAGCCCATCACAGGCGGCATCAATCACTTTAGGCAATGCGCTGAAGGAAGATCTCTTCGCGCAAACGGATGCAATTAGCTCTAGCCAATTAGGCCCTGTATTTCATGCGCTGTGTAAGCTGAATATTCCAATCGTGGGCTATAATGTAAAACCATGGCTACATCTTTGCCCAAGCCTCTATGTATTAGATATTGAGCTGATGCTTTATGCGCTGCAAGGCACCCCTCGCCCAGCAATATCGCTTGAAGCAACGTCGTTATTTTCGCTCTATCTCAACTGCCGCCAACAGATTGCCGAAAAACAACTGAACCGTATTTATTGGCGAATTGACCAGCCTGTACAAAAAGTATTGGGCGCCATGGAAGTACGCGGCATTAAAGTTGATGCACGGTTTTTGCTAGGTCTCTCGCAACAATTTGGCAGCCGCATGGCAGCACTTGAGCAACAAATTTATGCCGAAGCCAAAGGTGAATTTAATATCGGCAGCCCAAAACAGCTTGGCGAAGTATTATTCGAGCGCCTAGGTTTCGCCGGTGGCAAAAAATCTGCCAAGAGTGGTGCTTATGGAACGGATTCGGATGTGCTTGAAGCACTCGCCGAGCAAGGTCACAATATTGCAAAAAATGTATTGGAATGGCGTGGGCTTTCGAAACTCAAAAGTACCTATACCGATGCATTGCCGAAATCGATCAACAAACAAACTGGCCGTGTACACACCACCTTTAATCTCGCCCATACTTCAACCGGTCGCTTAAGCTCGATCGAGCCAAACTTGCAGAACATTCCTATCCGCAGCACTGAGGGCAAAGAAATCCGCAAAGCTTTCATCGCGGAAGAGGGTAATGTACTTATCTCGGCCGATTATTCCCAAATTGAATTGCGGTTGCTTGCGCACATGGCCGATATCCCGCCGCTCAAAACTGCTTTCCTAAACGGCATCGATATCCACACCCAAACCGCCGCTCAAGTATTCGGCTTAAAAACAGAAGACGTAACCTCTGCCCAACGCCGCAGTGCGAAGGCGATCAATTTCGGTATCATCTATGGCCAAAGCGCATTCGGACTTGCGGCGGGTTTAGGTATTGGGCGTGAAGAGGCGGGAGCTTATATTAAATCGTATTTCGAACAATTCCCCGGCATCCAAAAATATATGGAGGTGACAAAAGCCTTTGCCCGCGAACATGGCTATGTCGAAACCTTACTCGGCCGCAAATGTTATACGCCGCTGATCCTGAACAAAAACGGCGGCTTGCGCCAGTTTGCAGAACGTGCAGCGATCAACGCTCCCCTACAAGGCACCGCCGCCGACATCATCAAAAAAGCGATGATCGAACTGCATGAGCTAGGGGTCAATTTATTACTGCAAGTGCACGATGAACTCATTATCGAATGCCCGGAAACAAAAGCCGAAGCCACCGCCGCCCTCGTCAAAAAAACAATGGAACATGCCGTAACACTTTCCGTGCCGCTTACCGTTGATGTCAGCATTGGCAAAACGTGGGAATGATTTATTGCATCTTGTACTCAACTGGCTATGTTGATCAGGCTTTTTAATTTAGGAGATACTTTATGACAGATTTATTATCATTCTTCACACCTGCAATGGCGCAAGATGCTGCCGGAGTTGCAACCACCAGCCAATCTAGCTTCGCCAGCTTCATCCCATTGGTGTTGATGCTTGGCGTATTTTATTTTCTGCTCATCCGCCCACAGCAGAAAAAAATGAAAGAACATAAACAGATGGTGGAAGCATTGCGCCGTGGCGATAAGGTAATTACCTCTTCCGGCATTATGGGCACCGTGAACAAAATTGAGACCGAAACAGGTTTGGTCCATCTCGAAATTGCACCTGATGTCGTGATCAAAATTGTTAAATCTGCAGTCACCGAAGTCACTACGAAGCCAGTGCCAGCGGTTGAGAAAAAAGAAGACAAAAAATCTAAGAAATAAATTCGATGCTCGATTACCCGCTTTGGAAAAAACTATTGGTACTCGCGGTTTCCGTGTGGTCCATTCTCTATAGTGCTGTCAATTTCCAAGCGCCGGGTGAAGGGTTTATTTCGCAGCGGATTAATCTAGGCCTCGACCTTAAAGGCGGCTCCTATTTGATGCTCGAGTTGGGGACTGATAGTTACCTTAAAGAGCAGCTGCAAAACATGCTCGAAGAAGTACGTGGCGCGGCTCGCAAAGAAAAGTTAGGTTATCAAAACCTGCGTGTCGAAGGCGAAACCGTTGCGCTTAACCTGCGTGATCAGAACGATGAAGAGAAGATGATTGCTGCTCTTCGTTCCATCTCGCGTGATTGGAATATCGAGAGCAAACAAGGCATCGTGCGGATGAGCTTCTACCCAGAATACCGCAAACAATTGCTCAAAAAAGTGCTTGAGCAGTCGATCGAGATCGTCCGCCGACGCGTTGACCAAACAGGTACACGCGAACCAATTATCCAGCGCCAGGGCGAGAACCGGATTCTACTGCAAGTGCCAGGCTTGCGCGATACGGAAAGCCTCAAGCGGATGCTCGGTACAACTGCGAAAATGACTTTCCATTTGATGGATGAGGCAGAGCCATTCCCTGCCGCGCAACGCGCTGTCTCGCCTGAAAATTCTCTGCTCAAAGATGAGAAGGGTCAATTTTATAACATCGTCAAGACCAGTATCTTGACCGGTGACATGCTCGTCGATGCACAGGCAGGCTTCGATCAATCTTCGCGGCCCGTCGTAAATTTCCGCTTCAACAGCATCGGTGCTAAAAAATTCTCAGATGTGACCCGCGAAAATACCGGCAAGCCATTTGCGATTGTACTCGATGACCGCGTGATTACGGCACCACGTATCAATGAGCCGATCACGGGTGGCTCGGGCATGATCTCGGGCAGCTTCACCGCCGAATCCGCAAACGAGCTTGCATTGTTATTACGCGCTGGCGCATTGCCTGCTCCATTGCTCGTTGTCGAAGAACGTTCCGTTGGCCCAAGCCTGGGTCAAGATTCGATCGACTCTGGTGTAAATGCCGTGTTCCTCGGTGCTGCGTTGGTCATGGGCTTTATGTTTGTGAGCTATCTCCTGTTCGGTCTATTTGCCAACATTGCCCTGGTGATTAACCTCACCTTGGTGGTCGCCTGCCTCACCCTTTTCGGCGCCACACTCACCATGCCTGGCATTGCTGGTATGGTGTTGATGCTTGGAATGTCGGTAGATGCGAACGTACTTATTTTTGAGCGCATACGCGAAGAAGTGAATAATGGCAGGTCGCCAATGGCTGCCGTTGACCATGGCTTCCAAAGAGCGTTCGGCACCATTCTTGATTCGCACATGACCGGGCTTATTTCGGCGTTCTTGCTGTATATTTTTGGCGCAGGGCCGATCAAAGGTTTCGCGGTCACACTTTCGATTGGTATCGTGACATCGCTGTTTTCCGCGATCATGGTGACACGGATGTTGATCGTGATGTATCTGCGCAAAACGAAACCTAAAACTATCCGGATTTAATGGATATAACCCCGCTTATTAAGGGCGACCGAAAGATCATTAACTCCTACGGTGCCGAGCGTTTCATCATCAGTGGCCACGAATATAAAAGCTCGATTATTCTGATGCCGGGCGCAGTATCGACTTGGGAAAATATCACTCCCTTTGTGTGGTCCGATGAATTAGTAGAAATATTGATCAACGCTATTCCCGGCACTGAAATTTTACTAGTCGGCACGGGCCAAAAAATAGTGCCGATCCCAACCCGCCTACGTCAATATTTCCGCACTAAAAATATACATGCTGATGTGATGGATACAGGCGCTGCCTGTCGAACCTATAACGTATTGCTCTCTGAAGAACGCCGAGTCGCGGCTGCGTTGCAGTTGGTTTAAGCCTTTTTAAACTCAGCGCCGATGCCTGCCATCAGTTCCATGAAATTCGGGAAGCTGGTGTTGATCATGCTTACGTCATCTACCCCGACTGGCTTTTTAGCAACCATACCCAGAATTAAAAAGCTCATCGCAATCCGGTGATCGAAATGGGTTTCAACCAACCCGCCACCAGTTGCTTTGCCGCCCGTAACGGTGAGCGTATCGCCTTCAATTTTATGCGTCACGCCATTGGCCTCAAGCCCCGCCGCAACGGCCGCCAAGCGATCACTTTCTTTTACCCGTAATTCCTCCAGCCCTTCCATGATGGTATCGCCTTCCGCCATCGCCGCAGCAATAGCAAGAATTGGATATTCATCAATCATCGAAGGTGCACGCGAGGCTGGCACTTTGATGCCTTTTAGCTTGCTCGAGCGCACACGGATATCGGCCACCAATTCGCCCGCTACTTCAGTTTTATTTTTAAATTCGATATCAGCGCCCATTTCCAGCAACGTCACATAAAGCCCAATCCGTAATGGATTAATGCAGATATTCGGCAGCGTTATATCAGAGCCTTTCGTAATCAGCGCCGCCACGATGGGGAACGCTGCTGACGAAGGATCGCCGGGCACCGTCAGATCAAATGCTTTCAATTCCGGTTGACCTTTGAGCGTAATGGAATGCTCACCCGATTCCACTTCTACGCCAAGATATTTCAACATCCGCTCCGTATGATCGCGTGTGGCAATCGGTTCGACCACGGTTGTTTTTCCGGCGATGTTTAGTGCGGCCAATAGAATAGCGGATTTCACCTGCGCGGAGGCTACCGGCAACGTATAATTTATGGGCAATGCTTCGCGTATACCGGTTACAGAGAGTGGCAATTTCTCGCCCGTATGCGATAAAAATTGTGCGCCAGATTGTGCGAGCGGAATAGTCACTCGGCTCATTGGGCGTTTGCGTAGGCTTTCGTCGCCGTTGAAAAAACTGGTGAAGGGATAGCTCGACACAAGGCCCATCATCAGCCGTGCGCCGGTTCCGGAATTTCCCATATAAAGCACATCGTTCGGCTCGGTTAAGCCGCCAGTGCCGACGCCGTCGATCCGCCAGATAGTGGCTTTGTTTTTGCCCTTGGTTTTGGTGATGTTCACGCCCATCGATTGCAGGGCTTGGGCGGTGTGGATTACATCTTCGCTTTCGAGCAGGCCGTGGATTTCGGAGGCGCCGTTTCCTTGGCTTCCGAAGATCAACGCACGGTGCGAAATGGATTTATCACCGGGGACGAGAAGTGTGCCTTTTAAGGCGGCAACTTTATGAGATGTGACTGACATGCGCCCTACATATCGCGTTTACTATAAATAGTCGATACTCTAGAAATATTTATATGTGGCTCTCTTTTTTCCTATTCGAACTGCGCTCCACCGCCCGCCGTGGGGCAGATTTGCTGCAGGCCCCGCTGTTTCTGCTGATGGGCGCCATGTGCTTCCCACTCGCCGGAAACCCGCAAGCTGCCAGCCTTTATGCCACTAGCATTCTCTGGGTATTGCTGCTGCTCTCAAATTTCATGATGCTCCAAGGCATCTGGGATAAAGATGCGGATTCCGGCGGCCTGGAACAAATGCTCCTCTACCCCATCACAACCACCGATCTGATTTCCGCCAAATATCTCACCTTCTGGCTCTGCTATTCCCTACCAGCCCTCATCATATTACCCGTCATCAGCCTATTGCTACAGCACAGCCTCCCAATACTCCCCATATTCCTTGGTAGCATATTATTCTCTGCCATCGGCTTCTTAGCCGCGACCCTCACCATCAATCAAAACCAATCCCCCATCTTGCGCGCACTCTTGATCCTACCACTCTATATCCCGATATTAATCTTCGGCGCAGGTGGAAGCCTTCCAGTGTTAGCTGGATTAGTATTTCTATATATACC
Organism: uncultured Alphaproteobacteria bacterium; assembly: GCA_903821695.1. Classification (GTDB taxonomy): domain Bacteria; phylum Pseudomonadota; class Alphaproteobacteria; order Rickettsiales; family CAIJLX01; genus CAIJLX01. Next base: position 10,239 of record CAIJLX010000027.1, read on the forward strand.
AATATGTTTAGGTTTTAGTGTGATAGCCGTGCGCGATCAAATAAGCTGATTATTTCGCAATTTTATTGCCGATTGCAGCGCCGCCGACGGCGCCAAGAGCGCCACCCGCTAGTGCGCCCGCTGAGGTAATAGCCATCATCTGCTGAATAGAGGGGGCAATCACATTTGTGGCTACTGTTTGTTTTATGGCTTCTTCAGTTACCAATCCTGCCGATGAGGCAAATGCAGCACCACCTAAAATCGTGCTCCCTAATGAAAAACCGAGCAGAGAACACGCAGCAGAAGCGAGATAGTTCATCACGCTACGTTTTTCATCACGTTTCCCTAATAATGCATCTCCAAGTGCCAAACCGATAACAGCACCCACAATAGGAATGCCAAAACCGAGTGCAAGTGCAGCGCCGCCAGTTACAGCTGTTACTTCAGCAGCCGTCAATAACGCAGCCGCAACTTGCGAAGCCGCAATGACCCCAACAATCGAAGATACACCCGAAACAATAGCGCCTGCTTCTGCCATGGTGAGAGTATTACAGATGTTTGTTACAAAATGATGACTAATCCTATTAGTCCCTCATAAGTTACATATACCCTACAATTTATAGGTACTTAGTGGGTCATTTTGTCATAAAAAACTTCACACTTTCTTTCCTTAAATAGTTATATAATGACGCTAATTCTCCGTGCTATGTCACAAATTCAGATGTGGCCGGTATTGGCCTTCTGAATATAGACGGAGGGTCTTCATGAAAGGAGGTACTCTGTGTCCTTCAGAATTGAGGTTGTTCCTTCCTCAGTGAGAAAAAGTCCGGAGGAAGGACGTAGGATTGCTGCAAAGTTACAGAAATCCTACGAAGAATGCAGAGCTAGAGACGAGGCTCTTGCCAGTGGGCAGCAAGAGCAAGAAGACTACTGGGCTTTGCAAGACATCTTAGGACCGGGTCCGGTTCATCCTTATGTGGATAGAGGGCCGCTTCATTAGAAAGTAAGGTGAGATTTTGAATTAGAGCGCCGTGGGATTATTCCCCGGCGCTCGTTTTTTTTATTACATACTCTGCCGGCTTTTTAGCGCTGCACCCAACGTACCTTCGTCCAAATAATCCAGCTCGCCACCTACCGGAATGCCGTAGGCGATGCGGGTTACGGGGATGTTTAGGGGTTTTAATTGTTCGGTAATGTAGAAGGCGGTGGTTTGGCCGTCGACGGTGGCGTTGGTGGCGAGGATGACCTCTTTTAAGCCCTCGGCTCGTTTGAATAATTTGGGGATGCCGAGTTGGTCGGGGCCTCTGCCATCCATCGCGGAAAGCGTGCCGCCTAATACGTGATACATGCCTTTGAATAGGCCGCTACGTTCAATTGCCCAGAGGTCGGCGACTTCTTCGACGACGCAAATTTGATCATGCGGGCGGCGTTGATCGCTGCAGATATTGCAGGGTGAAGAGGTATCAAGATTGCCGCATATTTCACAAATTTTGATAGAATACAGCGTTTGCTGAAGTGCCACGATGAGTGGCTGAAATAATTTTTCTTTGTTCTTAAATAAATGCAACACCGCACGCCGTGCCGAGCGGGGGCCAAGGCCGGGAAGTTTGGAAAGCAACGTTGCGAGGTTATCTATCGGTGTCATTTAGAACGGTAATTTGAACCCTGCTGGCAGGCCTAAGCCGCCGGTGAGTTTGCCCATTTCATCGCTCATTTTGGATTCGTTTTGGTTTTTGGCATCGTTGATCGCAGCGACGATTAAATCTTCGAGCACTTCTTTATCGGATGGATCAACCAGTTTCGGATCGATGATCAGTTTTTTGGCTTCGCCTTTGCCGTTCATGGTGATTTGCACCATGCCGCCACCGGATTTACCGGTGATTTCGGTTTCAGCCAGCTTTTGCTGCATCTCCTCCATCTTCTTCTGCATTGCCTGCGCTTGTTGCATCATTTTTTGTATGTTCATGTTCGTCTCCGTCTTTTTTGATGATTGTTTTGATCGCAGCACCCGGGAAGGCCTGCAAAATTTCACGCACCGCCGGGTGGTTGAGCGCTTGTTCTTTGAGTTCGAGTTGGCGTTTATCTTCTTCCTCTTTCAGCGAAGGAGCACCCTCTTCGTTCGACACGATCACTAGCCAATGCCGCCCCGTCCACAGTTTTAGCTTTTCCGAAAGCCGCCCACCTAATTCCGATGGCGCATTTTTCGCCGGGCGAAATTCGAGCCGGCCTGGTTCGCAGATAATCGGATAGACATCGCTCACCAACCATTGATGCAGGAAGGGTTCACGGCGCTCTTTAAACAACGCCACCAACTCTTTGAAATTTTTCGGCATCGCCATCAACGCTTCTTCGCGTTTTGGTGCAGCTGCTGGTGCTTGCACGGGTATCGCCGCCTGCGGATTATTTTTGAGTGTACGAATTAAATCTGTAGGCGATGGCAAATCTGAAATAAATGCCAAACGAATGAGCGCCATTTCCAATGCCATCATCGGCTGCGGCGCATGTTTTACTTCTTCAACCGCCTTAATCAGCGATTGCCAAAGTCGACCCAAAAATGGAATCGACAACTTCTCCGCCAACGCCACCGCTCGCGTAATATCGCTGCCATTCAAATGCGACGATTGCTTGAGCGAAGGCGCCGCCTTGAGCTGCGAAAGCAGATGCGCAATCTCAAGCATATCTTCCAGCACCTGAATCGGATCCGCCCCGGCTTGATAAAGCGAGCGAGCCTTCTCTAGCGTCTGCTCAATATTACCGGCGAAGAGTGGCTCCAGCAGCCCAAATATTTGCTGCCAGCCAACCAGGCCGAGCATCTGCCGGACCACTTGTTCTTCAATCTTTTTACCCTCACCCGACAGGGCCATGGCTTGATCGAGAATTGAGAGTGAATCACGCACACTACCTTCGGCCGCATCGGCAATAACCTGCAGGGCAGCTTCATCAAACACGAAATCTTCTTTGCCACAAACATTCGCGAGGTGGTTGGCCAATACATCCGGCTCAACTCGTGCCAAATCAAATCGCATACAGCGCGACAAAATCGTGACTGGAATTTTGCGAATTTCGGTGGTGGCGAACACGAAAATCACGTGTGGTGGCGGCTCTTCCAATGTCTTCAACAGGCCGTTAAATGCGGCCTTTGAGAGCATATGCACCTCATCGATGATGTAAATTTTATGGCGGCCCATCGTCGGCAAATATTGCACCGAATCAATAATTTCGCGGATATCGTTAATGCCGGTATGGCTCGCCGCATCCATTTCCAGCACATCAACATGACGGCTTTCAGCAATCGCAACGCAATTGCTGCAGACACCGCATGGATTCGCGGTTTCGCCCACTTCGCAGTTTAGGGCTTTGGCAATAATGCGAGCGGTCGTTGTTTTGCCAACTCCACGAATCCCCGTCAGGATAAATGCATGCGGAATGCGGTTGGCAGCGATGGCGTTATTAAGTGTACGAACCAATGTTTCTTGGCCAATCAGCGCAGAAAAATCTTGGGGACGGTATTTACGGGCGAGAACGCGATAAGACATGCTGTTTTTCTAGTTGCCGAAGTGGACGGCGTCAATATCCAATAGCAGGGCCGAGTGATCGGAGAATGGCTGCGGGATAATTTGCAATTTTGCCGATTTGGCAATTTTCGGAGTGCAGATGCAAATATCCAGCAAAAGACGGCGTTTATGGAAGGTAAACGTAGTTTCGGTTTTGTCATTCAGCAGCACATAATTCGTATCCTGCAGCAACCCATCCAACTCCTGCAACCCATTCAGCACATTAAAATCCCCTAGCAAAATCACCTCGCCCGTCTCCGCCACCATCCATTTGCGGATTTCAGTAAATTGCTTTTGCCGAGTATTTGCACGCAGCGAAAAATGAGCGAAATAAAGAGCGATATTTTCGAGCTGCACGCGATAGACCAATCGCTTGCTGCCGGAAGCAAAATAACGCCGTTCAAATGGCAGCTTTTTTTTCGCCATAAAGGCATTGGATTTACCTTTATGGAGTGGCAGTTTCCCTAGGATATTACCATATTTATCGCTGATATCATGGAATGGATAATTCCCATCCATCAGCCGCGAAATTTGGTTAATGTAGCTCGAATAAAACGAGCCGCTATCAATCTCCAGCAAACAGCATACATCTGGGGTCTCGCGATCGATCAATGTTTTTAACTGATCGAGTGCTTGATGCTGCACTTTTGGCGGGCAGTAAACATGACGATAAGCGTGTAATAAATGGCTTTTTAAGCCACCATCCATGGCTTTAGCGTAACCAATATTGCTGAAAAACACTTTCATAATAATCGTTTAATGGGCCTACCTAAGATACCGATTATTTTATAAAGAAATGGCCGCTCTTTCCAATCTTTCATCGTATAATTTTTGCTTTTCTCGAGATCCATCAACGCATGTGATTTAAGTTCGGCCACTTTCGCCGTATCTGTCACAATCAAACTCGATTCGCGGTTATGGAAAAAGCTCAAATAATCAAAATTTAAACTGCCCACGCTCGCCCAATCATCATCAATGACCAGATATTTCGCGTGCAGCACTGTAGGTTTATAAAAAAAAATCTTCACGCCGCTTTTTAGCAATGTCCGAAAATACGTCTGGCCAACACAATCCGCTAGCAACACATCTGTCGGCCCTGTTACAATCACATTCACGTTTAAGCCTTTGCGCGCGGCGGCTTTGATAACCAGGCGGAATTTTAGACTGGGCATGAAATAAGGCCCGACCAGATAAATTTCCTTCTTCGCATTTTTGAGGCGAAACAATAATTCTTTGTAAAAAGAAGTGTGCAATGCACGACCAATCACCAACTGCAGGCCATCTTTTCCCGAAGAATGATATTCGGCCTGCTCAGGATTTCTCCACAGCCTGCGAAACGCCCTGGCAAATTGCGTGGTCATTGCACCTTTAAGGCGGATTTGCGTATCTCGCCATAGCTTCATATTCATATCGATGCAGGCGCTGCCCAGATAGGCAATCCGCCCATCAATCAGTGCTGTTTTACAATGATCTCGCGGAAACCAGCGCCGAGGCGAGAGCAGATCACGCCAGCCGACGTGATTAAAAAACTCTATCACCGCACCCGCTTTGCGCAGTTTCTCAGGCCATTTTGAATAAAACACCGTGCGGCTGCCAATTTTATCTAGCATCAGCTTTATTTCTTTTCCTTGCAGGGCTTTCTGGCAGAATAGTTTGAGGAATCGCTTCCCCTCCTCATCATCCGCCAGAATATAATGCTCCATCTGAATCGAATGCTGAGCCGCCACACAATCAGCATATAGCACCTTCCACGATTCCCCCGTCGAAAGTATGCATTGCCATGATGTAGCCTGGGTCATAATGGCGGGAACAATGTCATCATCCATATAAGTTCTCTATCGTATTGCGAGGCAAGGAGGCCTGCCTTGTCACGCCGTAGCCTTGGCGAAGGCGGAAGGAAACATCAAAAGAACAGTGAGGCTGGACGACCCGACAAGGATCCTGTTATGGCTGCTTCGGTTAAGACCTGACCAGATTGGCAGGGTTGCCGCCCGCCCAACCTCAGGAAGATATGTAAGTTGCTGGTTGTAAGTTGCAAGTTGTAAGTTATTTTAGTGGGATGAATTTCATCCGCCGGAGAATACAGGAGATATATGGGTTAGCGCTGCTTGCGCTCGCGCTTTATATCGTCGTCGCATTGCTGGATTATTATCCTTCCGATCCCTCCTTCACCGTCACCTCTGGTGCTGCGGTTAAAAACATCGCTGGCCGGGTGGGGGCTTATATTGCGAGTCCTATCTTACAATTCTTGGGCCTGGCGGGCGGAATTTTGCCTGTATTAGCGCTATTTACCTGGGGTTGGAAACTGCTGCACAAAAGCCCTACTAGCCTATTGTGGCTGCGGCTTTCGACACTTTTGGTGGCCCTCATTCCAGCCTCTGGATTATTGCACCTCATCCACCACACCGAAAGCCTCGCCTTCCCACAAGGCTGGGGCGGTTATATCGGCGTATTTATCGCCAATAAAATGATCGCCAAACTGGGTGTCGCCACCTTCGCCTGCGGTGCGCTGGCCCTGTTATTGGGGGCTTTATATGTAGTATTAGGCCTCAGCATTGCTGAATGGAAAGAGGTCGGCCTCAAACTTCAGGAGATGTACATCAACCTCCGCGAGCGCAAAAACGAGATGCTGCGCAAGCCATTGCCCCGCCGTGCCCCTAGAATATCCGCCGATGAACCAGAAATAGAAGAACACGCCATCGCCGTTGCCCCCGTCAAAAAAGCGCCACGAGTCTCAAAGCCTAAGCAGGAAAAATTCGATCTTCGTCGTCCGAATGAGTTTGAACTGCCGGACATGGAACTATTAAATGTAGCTCCCAAAAAATCCAAAGGCCCACAGCTTTCCGAAACCAGCCTCATGCAAAACGCCCGCATGTTGGAAAAAGTATTGCAGGATTTCGGCGTAAGCGGCGTCATCACCCATGTCCGCCCCGGCCCGGTTGTAACACTTTATGAATTGGAGCCAGCCCCCGGCACCAAAGCCTCTCGTGTAATCGGCTTATCGGATGATATCGCCCGCAACATGAGCGCCATCTCTGCCCGTATTGCCGCCGTTGCTGGCAAAAACGTGATCGGTATCGAACTGCCAAACTCCAACCGCGAAACCGTCTATTTACGCGAGTTATTTGAAACCGATGAATTTAAATCCGATGACCTAAACCTTGCGATTGCATTGGGTAAAGATATTGGCGGCGAGCCTATAGTAGTCGATCTCGCTAAGATGCCACACTTGTTGGTCGCAGGTACGACAGGTTCCGGTAAATCAGTCGCGATTAATACGATGATTTTGTCGCTGCTTTATAAATATACGCCGGAAGAATGCAAATTCATCATGGTCGATCCGAAGATGTTAGAGCTTTCGGTTTATGACGGCATTCCGCATTTGCTTGCGCCTGTGGTGACTGAACCTGGCAAAGCTGTGGTAGCACTGAAGTGGACCGTGAAGGAAATGGAAAACCGTTATCGCCTGATGTCTAACCTCGGCGTACGCAGTGTTGCAGGTTACAACCAAATGCTCGAGAAAGCCGAAAAAACCGGCCAGGAATTGACTCGCACAGTGCAGACTGGTTTCGAAGTTGAAACCGGTAAACCGATTTTTGAAACCGTCAAACTTGATACCTCACCCCTACCCTTCATCGTCGTGATCGTAGATGAAATGGCGGATTTGATGTTGGTGGCGGGCAAAGATATTGAAGGTTCAATCCAACGCCTTGCACAGATGGCACGTGCGGCTGGCATTCACCTTATCATGGCAACGCAGCGCCCTAGTGTGGATGTTATCACCGGCGTTATCAAAGCGAACTTTCCAACCCGGATTAGCTTCCAGGTAACCTCAAAAATCGATAGCCGCACCATCTTGGGCGAGCAAGGTGCGGAACAATTATTAGGCCAAGGTGACATGCTTTATATGGCTGGCGGCGGACGCATCACCCGTGTGCATGGTCCATTCGTAAGCGATCAAGAAGTAGAGAAAATCGCCAACTATCTCCGCTCACAAGGCGAGCCGGCTTATGTTGAAAACATTACGGTCGATGAGGAAGAAGAAGCGGCCTTCGCTGGCGGCGGTGGCAGTAGTGGCGATGATCTGTATGACCAAGCTGTGGCGGCCGTCGTGCGTGATGGCAAAGCTTCGACCAGCTATGTGCAACGGGTGTTAAAAATTGGATATAACCGTGCCGCAACTATGATCGAGCGCATGGAAAAAGAAGGCGTCGTTAGCAAACCAAACCATGCTGGCAAACGCGAAATATTAGCACGAAGGGATGTGGCGTGAAAAAATTAGTAGTTGGACTTTTATTATTAGCATTCGGACAGGCACAAGCCGCCCCCGCAACGCCGCAACAAATTGCCTTTGCGGAAGAATACCTCAACAGCCTCAAAACCATTGTTTCAGATTTTATTCAGCAAGCGCCAAGTGGTGATGTCAGTACGGGCACCTTCTATCTCTCTCGCCCGGGAAAATTGCGTTGGCAATATAATCCACCCGTGCCAATTTTGATTGTGGTGAATAAAGGTACGGTCGCTTATTACGATGCGGAACTCGATGAGATTACCTATTTAAGTGATAAGGAAACGCTGACTTCATTCCTGACCCGGCCGGAGATTAAATTTTCGGATGTGCAGATCGTAAACGCTGAATCAGAAAACAAAGCGCTGCGGATTACGTTTGCGCTTAAGGATAAGCCGGACGATGGTTCTATGACGCTCGTATTTGAGGAAGCGCCCTTTTTATTACGCAAGATTGAGCTGACAGATGCGGCAAACAACCATACTAGCATCAACCTAAACAACCCAAAATTCGGCGTTGCGATTGATGACAAATTATTTACATTTAAGAATCCACGCTATAACAAAAAGAGATAATTATGCCAAGTTTCGACATCGTTTCCAAAACCGATATCGCCGAAGTTGATAACGCTATTAATGGCGTAAAACGTGAGGTGGAGAACCGCTATGATTTCAAAGGTTCCAAAATTGAAATCGAGCGCAAGGATGAAGAAATCAACTTGCTGGCCGATAGCGATTATAAATTAAAAGCATTGCAGGACATGCTCAAAACCCACTTTGTGAAACGCAAACTAGAACCAACTGCTTTGGATTTCCAAAAAGAGGAAGCAGCTGCCGGCCAATCCATGCGCCAAGTGGTGAAGATCAAACAGGGTATTGATCAAGACACAGCGAAGAAAATCGTGAAGCACATCAAAGATACAAAAATGAAGGTGCAGGCTTCTATTAAGGGTGATGAAGTACGTGTTGAAGGCAAGAAGCGTGATGACTTGCAAGAATGCATGCAAGGTGTGCGCACTATGGGCCTAGAACTCCCGATACAATACACTAATTTCCGGGATTAGCAGCACGTCGCGCGCCAGCGGAATCGTGATTTCGCGGCGGGTGGCAAGGGCATAAGCATCCAGCTTGGTGATATATTCGGTGATGGCGGTATAGCTGCGCTCAATGCGGCTAGCGATATAACTTATTACATCCGGCGAGACCTTAAGCTGCCTATCGGCGCATTGTTTGGCGAGTAACAATTGCAACAACTCTTCATCCGGCGCCTGAATCTTCACCTGTAGCATTCCTGCCAGACGTGATTGCACATCTAGGGTTTTGAATTTGAGTTGGCTGGGCAGCGCAGTCGCGGTGCAAAGTAGTTTCGTATTTTCTTCTCTTGCACGATTTAGCAGGTGAAATAATTCTTCCTCATTGCTGGCATATTGCTCCACATCATCAATAGCGATGCCCTGCCAAATGTATGCTAGGTGCGTTTTACCGCAGCCTTTTTCGCCATATATATATAGCCCAGTTGCCGCACCCCATTCGCCGCTTTGGACGAGCCTATAGGCTTCTTCATTCGCGCTGGATACAAAAAAATTCTCCGCCGCGTAATCTTTTTTCAAAGGGTAAGATAAGGGAATTTGCGACATTAGTTTTTATAGTACTGACTCTTCATATACTGCGCAGTCAGAAACTTAATCAGCACACCGAAAATTGCAGTCGCGGGCACGGCGATCACCACACCTAAAAAGCCAAATAATGTGCCACCTGCGAGCATACCGAAAATAATCCAGACTGGGTGTAAACCAACCTTATCGCCGACTAATTTTGGCGCCACAAAATTACCTTCGAGCACCTGCCCGGCTATAAAGATTGCCGCTACGGTTAGCACACCTTCCCAGCTTTGGAACTGGAACCACGCAACAATCAGGCCAATCGCAGAGCCAGCGATCATCCCCACATAAGGAATGAACGTAGCAATTCCAGTGAGGAAACCAATAAGCGCCCCGCCTTCTAGGCCCATCATACTTAATGAAATAGTATAAAATATGCCAAGCAAAAGGCAGACCTGGGTCTGGCCACGAATAAATCCGGAGAGCGTTTTATCCACCAACGATAATTGCTGCTTAATCACGGTAAGATGCTTGCGTGGCAGCAATGTATAAACCCGCGCAACCATCACATCCCAATCACGCAGGAAATAAAACGCGACAACCGGAGCGATAAAAATAAGCGAAAGCAAGTTGATCAGCGCAAAACCAGATTGCATCACGCCTTTTATAAAATCACCGACAAAACCTAGAATGGTGATGGAGGTGTTCTGCAGACCCTCTGTGATTTTTGCCGTAATATTCGGGTCAAGGCCTTCTAGCCAATGGTTCACCTGCGGTATCAATTTTTTATCATTGATCAGTTTTGGTAAAGCAGTGAGGAGTGATTCCAGCTGCTGATATAATATCGGCACCAATATAATCAGCGAAATGGTAATGATGCTGAAGAAAATAGTGGTGATAACCAATGTCGCCGTTTGACGAGAAAGGCCATATTTTTCCAGCCGATACGCCAATGGATCAAGAAAATAAGCAACCATGATGCCCAGCACAAAAGGCAGCAAAATTGCCTTCACGAGCGTGAGGAAAATTAAAATGCTGAAACCTAACATCGCCCAAAACGGCCATTTCTTTTTCATTCTGCTACCTTGCGTAATACCAGATCATCACCTTGTTGGATGAGCTCTAGTTTTTGTTTATCCAATACTTCCTGGAACTTGCTATAAGGGCCAGTATATTCCACCTCAATAATAGCCCGCCGCACACTAAGCTCTTTCAATTCCATTGAGGAAATCAGCGGCACAGAATCCAGCTTGCTACGCAGCTCTAACCAATCTGGGCCATTTTCAAGCGCGACAATAATCTTAATTTTTTTGCTCGAAAAAGCCTCTAACGGGCTCCAGCGAGTGCTCCATTGTTCAATAATTTTCTGCTTTAAGGCAGCAACCGATTGAGTCCAGAAGTCACCCGTCGCATCCAACTGCTGTTGAAACCCAACCAGATTGGCAAGCGTTGGTGATGGCCCAACCGGCTCTAAACGTGTTACCAACATTTTTCCGTTTTCTACAAAAAACGCCTCAGCGACCATCACTTCCCGTGCGCCATATTTATTGGCAAAGGCAAGCAGAGCATCATATTTCTTTGCCTTTAAATCCTCCGCCGTAATTTGCTGCACATCTTCCACATCACCCATCGGTACAATCAAATTCATTTCGGAGGGCGCATTGAGCATCACCCGCCAGGATTTGCGCCATGGGTTTTCCGGGTCCCACAGGATAGGCTTGTCACCGCTGGTCAAAATCGGGAACACCAAGATCGGCGGGCTTTTAACTTCCAGCACATCGACATTATATTGGGAGAGCAATTCCTTAATCTGGCCCTCATCATAGAAAATATTGAACCGGCCGATATATTCATTGCCGTTAATTTTCTCTTCCGTGATCTCGAACGATTTCACCATCGCCGCGATGCCTTGAGGCGTTAATTTCGGCAAGGCTTTGCGGGCATTCGGGTCTGTCATGCGGTTGATGAGCAGGTTGTAGCCTTGCACTTGCGCATCCTCAATTGCCAGGTTTCGCGCAATTGTGGGCGAATCTGCCGCCTTGTCGGCGTAGATATTATCGATCACGAAAACATCCGCCGCCGAAGAAGGCAAAGCAAAGAATAGCAGGAATAATACCAAAAAGACTTGCATCACCATTAGGATATACCGTAAACCTTGCCCACCACAACAGGTTTAAAATGTACAAATCAAACCGCCCAACCACCTATGCCCAAGCAGGCGTTGATATCGATGCCGGCGAAGCGTTGGTCGAACGCATCAAACCCTTCGCGAAAGCCACAGCCCGAAAGGGAACTGACAGTGCTTTGGGGGGATTCGGTGGCCTGTTTGACCTCTCGAAATTGGGCTATAAAGAACCCGTTTTAGTTTCCGGCACCGATGGCGTCGGCACCAAACTCAAAGTCGCCCAAACAGTTGGCAAACACGACACGATCGGGATTGATTTGGTCGCGATGTGCGTCAACGATATCGTCGTACAAGGTGCAGAACCGCTGTTCTTTTTAGATTATTTCGCCTGCGGTAAACTCGATGTTGATGTCGCCGCTCAAGTCGTCAAAGGCATTGCAGAAGGCTGTAAATTGGCTGGCTGCGCCCTAGTCGGCGGCGAAACAGCGGAAATGCCAGGTATGTATAAAGTGGGCGAATATGACTTGGCGGGGTTCACCGTCGGCGTTGTTGAGAAAAAGAAAATCCTCCCTCGTGGAGATATTAAAGCGGGCGATGTGGTCATCGGTCTTGCTTCCAGCGGCGTGCATTCCAATGGTTATTCATTAGTGCGTTACATCATCGAAAAAGCAGGCCTTAATTACAATTCCCCTGCCCCATTTGCGAAAAAGAAAAAACTTGGTGAAGCGATCCTCACACCCACAAGAATTTATGTAGCCTCCGCCCTCAAAGCGATCAAAACTGGGCATATAAAAGGCTTGGCGCACATCACCGGCGGTGGCTTGACTGACAATTTGCCTCGCGTATTGCCCAAAGGTATCTCGCTAAAGATCGATCCAAAATCTTGGAAATTACCCCCCTTGTTTAAGTGGCTTCAAGAAACCGGCAATATCGATCAAACGGAAATGCTGCGTACATTTAACTGCGGAATCGGCATGGCAGTTATCACCAAGAAAGAATATGCTAATAAAATTATAAAAATACTCGAAGCATCGGGCGAAACCTGCTTTATCATCGGTGAAGCGATCGCCAAAAAAGGTGAGTCGGAGGTGGTTTATTCTTAAGGTCGGCGTACTTATTTCCGGTCGCGGATCGAATCTACAGGCACTCATCGATGCCTGCGCCACCCCCAATTTCCCCGCCAAAATCGTTGGCGTCATTTCCAATAAAGCTGATGCCTATGGGCTGGAGCGTGCCAAAAAAGCTAACATCCCCACTGCTGTCATCCCACACAAAAACTATGCTAGCCGTGAAGAATTCGACCTGGCTGTTCATGCGCAACTGCTTCAAATGGGCGTAGAGTTTGTCTGCCTAGCCGGATTTATGCGCCTAATTTCACCTTGGTTTGTTAGCCAATGGCCAAATAAAATGATCAACATACACCCTTCATTGCTACCTTTATTCAAAGGTGCACATAGCCACCGCGATGCGCTTGCGGCAGGCGCAAAAACGCATGGCTGCACGGTGCATTATGTGACGGATGAAATGGATGCCGGGCCGATTATTTTGCAAGCTTCTGTACCGGTTTTAGCCGGAGATACAGAAGAAACGCTCGCTGCTCGTGTATTGGAGCAGGAGCACATCTTATATCCGGCGGCGCTTAAGAAAATCGCGATCTCCCTTGGAGGAGCGCAAGCGAACGACTAGCGACCGACCGGGAGCGCAGCCACCTAGCGGCGCTTGAGCGACACTAAAAATCCTAGGCGAAGATTTCTCTTTCAGCGAAGAAGAAGGAGATTTCGCGTTTTGCGGCTTCTAGGCCATCAGATCCATGAACAGCGTTTTCGCCGATGCTTGCCGCATAGAGTTTACGGATGGTGCCTTCAGCAGCTTCTTTCGGGTTGGTTGCGCCCATGATTTCGCGGTTTTTCGCGATGCCGTTTACGCCCTGCAGCACTTGCAGAACCACTGGACCAGAGACCATGAACTCTACCAATTCTTGGTAAAATGGACGCTCGCGGTGTTCATAATAGAACAGGCTTGCTTCACGACGGCTCAAATGCGCCATTTTCTGGGCGACGATTTTCAGACCGCTTTCCTCAATCACAGCGTTGATTTTACCTGTGAGATTTCTTTTAACCGCATCGGGTTTCAGAATAGAAAGTGTGCGTTCGATAGCCATAAATACAACCTTTAGTTTGTTAGAGTGGGTAGGGTTTTAGCGAGATAACACCCGTTAATCAAGCAGCTTTTTTCCAGCCGCCGTTTGATTCCTGCTGCCAATAGGTCAGCGCATGCCCGGCATCCTTAAGCGTTTTCCAGCGTGCGCGAGCTTCGGCCAGTTCAGCCGCATTCTGACCATTAAACATCACGAGCACACGTGAGAAATCTTCAAAAATGCTCGAGCCTTCGAGCACGATTAATACATCGGCACTAATCGGGTTTTCTTCCGTCACCGTTAAAAAGATCGGCGTATGCTCGGTATCCGCATCTTTTTTCGCGGTATGAGGGATGAATTTCGTGTGCCCGGCAGTCCATAAGGATTGATCTAGCAGCGTCAATAATTCCTGCGATTGCATCCGCACCACCGCCTTTTTGCAGCTCGAAATCACCTTATCCAGCAATGCTGGCAAAGCTTTTTCGACCGGTAAATGTTCAAGGTGATAGAAGGAAATGTCTGTCATTTTGTTCCCCGTTTTCTCAAGGGCGGCTTGATGTCCAAATACTTGTTGAAATAGTTGGGTAAGTCAAGAGTGGTAAAATAGAGCATTAGCTCTGATCGCTTTTTACACATTTCCGGATCAAGTCCGGTTAGGAGGGTATTAGGGCATTCCCGAAGCTCCCCAACTTTTTCATAAAATGCTTCCTCTAGCGACTCGATTTTCTTGTCAGTAAATAATTTCCTAGATTCACTTCGCAACTTATCAAGTTTCCCGATGTCACAATTTTTCCCTTGCTGTAAGAGTTTTCTGGCTTCCTCAAGATCATCGTAGTGTTTTTTTCTGCGATCATAGAGTCCCCAGCTATACTGACGCCAAGAAAAAAACCACCACACTACAGCACCAAATCCCATTGAAAACCCTACATTAATAGTGCAATGAACCGAAGAGCAATCCATCCGCAATTTGTCCTTTTAAATAGCTTATTTCTCCAGACCTAATACCAATTCATTTAGCAAACGTACGCCAAATGCGGTCGCACCTTTCGTGCAGAAATCGCCGTCTTTGGAGGCCCATGCTACACCCGCGATATCCAAATGTGCCCACGGGGTTTTGTTGACAAAACGCTCCAGGAATTTGGAAGCAGTGATGCTGCCTGCACCTTTTTCGTTGCCGATATTTTGTACGTCGGCGATTACGGAATCAATCTGGCGGTCATAGGCCTCATCGGTTGGGAAGCGCCAGAGTTTTTCATCCACTGCTTTGCCAGCTTTTGTCAGTCTATCGCACAGATCATCGCTATTGCTGAACAAGCCCGCATAATGACGACCGAGCGCAATGGTGATTGCGCCAGTTAATGTAGCAAGATCAACGATGAATTTTGGCTTGAAGCGATCTTGCGTATACCAAAGTGCATCGGCCAATACGAGTCGGCCTTCAGCGTCGGTATTTAAGCATTCAATCGTCTGCCCGCTCATCGTGTGCAGAATATCGCTTGGGCGGATTGCATTGCCGTCAGGCATATTTTCCACTAAACCAACCACACCAACTACGTTCATTTTTGCTTTACGGCCGGCGAGTGCTTTCATCGCGCCGACTACTGCGCCAGAACCTGCCATGTCATATTTCATATCGCCCATGCCGTCGGATGGCTTGATCGAAATACCGCCAGTATCAAACGTGACGCCTTTGCCCACGAACGCGACTGGCTTATCGGCTGGTTTGCCGCCTTTCCATTGCATGACAACCAAGCGAGATTCTTTCGTGCTGCCTTGGCCGACGCCGAGCAATGCGCCCATGCCGAGCTTTTCCATCGCTTTGCGATCGAGAATTTCGACTTTCACGCCGAGTGGCTGAAGTTCCTTCGCGATAATTTTTGCGTAGCTTTCCGGGTAAATAACATTCGGCGGCTCGCTTACGACATTACGGGTGAGGTAAATGCCATCCGCCACTTTATCGAGAATTTTGAATTTATCTTCCGCTGCTTTGGTGTTGGTCACCAGCAACGTGAGTTCTTTGAAAGTTGGATATTCGTCAGCCTTCTTCGTCGTGAAATATTTATAGAAATGATAGGCTTTCAGTTTTGCGGCATAAGCAATATGCGCCGCCACTTCTTCCGCCGAAAAATTACCGAGCTTTTCTGCGAGCACTGCTGCTTTGGTGAAGCGATGTGCATTTAAGGTTGGAGCAATCGTGCCGCCGATGCGTTCGATGTTGAGTTCGGATTCTTGATCTTTTGGACCGCCAACGCCCACGAGGATAATGGCTTCGAGGCCAGTGTTCGCTGGAGAATAGACAACTAAGTTCTTGCCTTTTTTGCCGGTATATTGCGCGGCCTTCATTGCTTTTTTCAGCGCACCGCTGGTGGTTTTATCAACGGATTCGGCTTGAGCAGAAAGTTTGCCGCCTTCAGAAACGAGAATGGCTAAAATTCCAGAATTCGGTATCGTTGCTTTGCTAAAAGTAAATTTCATGATTGCCCTCTGTAGTTTAAATTATGATCGCATGCGTGATATGTAATATACATCATCAATAAATGCTATGGTGCTTTTTTACAAAAATATCCTTTTCGTCCTTTGTACTTTGGATGATCAGAACAATCACTATAGCCGCCTGCAATAAGATGTACGCCTAAATTACGTTCTGTTTGATTAAGCCAGAAATTTTTATTAAAAATCAAAGAATTTTTAGGAACGTCTCGGGTAAACAGAAATGACAGTGCTTCACCCCCAACCTCAACACTACGAACACCCAATAAAACAGTAATGTTTTCTCGTACATCTTGCGATATTTCATTTTTTGCTGCTTCTTCTGCATCCTTAATTAACTCAGGATCATTGTTTAGCCACAGGAGAAAATTTTCATCACCATTTAGATTCCTTAAAATGAATGGGCTGTCACATATAAATGTGACGTGATTTCTGCTGGGCGCCATTAATAAAAAATTCTTCTTAAAGTATGTATCTATAAATTTTCCACCAAGATTAGTCCTGGCCGCCTCCATGGCTGCATCATACGACAAACAAATAGAGCCATGACTACTTGAAGATCCCTGGTTGTACATATTTTTGCTAAGATAGCTGTACTCGAGATCAATAAATAGTTGAGCTTGATTTTCACCAACTAAATCAAACTCAACTTGCAGACCGACGGGAGATTTGCTGCCCCATTGATAAAATGGTGTTTCTTTATAATTTTCTATTCTTATTTTATCCATATCAATCGGGACTAGCTCTTCTTCAGCAGCCTTCTTTTTTTGTACCTTTTGATAGTCACCAATCAAAAATGGAGATGCAATGAGGGCAGGCAAAATGGAAAAAGGAATAATAAACTTACCTAGTTTTTTTCGAGTTATATTTTGAATATCTGGAAACTCTGACTTCAACCAATCAGATAGCGCAAAATAAATAAGTATAGCCGGAAAAATCCCGAATAAAATAATGCCGTGCAACTGCGTTGGAACAGCAAACATCATCAGTGCCATAGGAAATAAAATTGGTTGTACTATCTCCAATAACAATAGGAGCGGGTATTTATATCCCATAAAATAGGAAAGTGCCGTCAAGAATAGGAGAGCAAATAATCCACGATAAATATATTTTTTCATCTTGCTCTAAACTGCGCGTGAACTTAAGTTATTGATATACCTAAATGAAAAACTATAGCAAATATATTATAGCGCGGGTTGCTGGGCCACTGACATTTATCACGCTCGGATTCACCGGCCTTGCCTGGCTTACGCAGAGCTTGCGTTTCGTCGATTTGATTGTGAACCGTGGCTTAGGCGTCGGCATGTTTGTCTATCTTTCCTCGCTGCTGCTTCCTTCGCTAGTTGCAATCATTCTTCCGGTTGGATTGTTTGTGAGCGTCGTCTTCGCGTTTAATCGGATGACGTGGGATAGTGAGATGATTGTGCTTTCTAACTCGGGCCTCAGCCGTTGGCAGATTATGAGGCCTGTAGTCACCCTTGCACTTATCGTCATGATGATCGGCTATAGCATCGCGTTTTATGTAATGCCTGCCTCGTATCGTAAGTTTAAAGATATGCAGGCCTATATCCGCGATAATTATGCATCGGTCTTATTACAAGAAGGTGTGTTTAATACGATGATCGAAGGCGTCACGGTTTATATTCGGGCGCGAGATGATTCCGGATTGCTCAAAGGGATATTGGTGCACGATAGCCGCAACCCAAAAGAGCCTATCACCATGATGGCGGAACAAGGTCAGCTGTTAAATACCCCTAGCGGTGCGCAATTTTTATTGATTAACGGCAACCGCCAGGAAATGAATACGATCGAAAAACAAGTCTCGATCCTCCATTTCGATCGTTATGCCATGGAACTCAGTATGTTTAATGCGAAGCCTTCCGCCGCCCGTGCGCGTGAGGCCGAAGAGCGTTATTTGCCGGAGCTGCTTTTTCCGGAACCCAATATTGTGCCTTCGCTTGCTACGCGGCTGAAGGTTGAATTAAATAACCGAATTTTGTGGTCTTTCTCTGCCTTGTTTTCAGCAATACTTGCTTCTTCTGCCTTTATTGGCGGGCAATATAACCGGCGTGGGCAGTGGCGGCGGGTGTTGATTGTCTCTGTCGCTTGTGCGGCTTATTTTATCTCACTCTTATCGCTGATTAACGCCTTAAGTGCACATGTCTATGCCATTGTCGGGGCCTATGCTTTTGTGCTGATTTCCTTGGTGGGCAGTTATCGCCTCTCGACTGCGCATAAGCCTGTAAAACGCCAAAAACGAGAGAGCACAGAATGAGCCGCGTGCCTTATATTTTTTCGCGTTACATGATACGCCACTTCTTACTTAGCGTCGGCATTGTGTTTGCTGCGATGGCGAGCTTAATTATGCTAATCGATGCGGTAGAATTATTGCGCCGGGTGGTGAGTAAATCTGTGCCGCTTTATTTGCTTGCAGAAATGATCATCCTCAAATTTCCGATGTTGTCACAAAAGACGATTCCTTTTGCAGTGTTAATCGGCACCGTACTTACATTCACCCGCCTGAGCCGCAGCCAAGAAATGGTGATTGCGCGTTCTTCCGGTATCTCTGTCTGGCAGTTTTTGGCACCGGCGATTATTACTTCATTTCTGATGGGGCTTATTATCATCGCTGTCATTAACCCAATCTCCTGCGCCATGTTGGCGCGGTATGAGCGGATTGAGGATAGGTTATTTGCCGGCCGCGCGAATGTGATGAGCGTATCAAAATCCGGACTCTGGCTTAAACAAAAGGAGGCGGATGGTGGCGAAACGATTATTCATTCGATGCATGCTTCAAGCTTAGAAGGCAATCTCAATCAGGCTATTCTCTTTTTCTTTTCGCCGGAAGGAAAATTCATCAAGCGGGTGGATGCGGACCATGCCCTGCTCGATCATGGCGTATGGAAATTGGATAAGGTGACTCTAACACCTGCGAATCAAGATGTGCAGCGGATGGAGCATGCAGATATTCCAACCACCCTCACCCTCGAACAAATTCAGGAAAGTTTCGCAAGCCCGGAGACTCTATCTTTCTGGGCGCTGCCAGGCTTTATTCAAACCCTGCAAGAAGCTGGCTTCTCCGCTTTGCGCCATCAACTTTATTATCGCAGCTTATTAGTATTACCATTCTTCCTAAGCGCGATGGTTCTTGTGGGTGCGTTGTTTTCATTAAGTGTGCCGCGCTTTGCAAAAACCAGCCGTTTAATGGGCGGCAGTGTACTTACCGGCTTCTTAATTTATTTCATTAACGACATCGTTTCCGCCTTCGGACTTTCCGGGAGCATTCCTCTTTCTCTGGCAGCTTTTGCACCAATCGCCATTATCACATTGATTAGTTTGGGTTTTTTATTACATTTGGAAGATGGTTAAACAGACCCTCTCTCTTTTTGCGTGTTTTTTTATTTGCACTGCAGCATATGCCGCGCGTAATTCCGCAATCGACCCCAACACCAAACAAGGGCCACAGCCTTTTAAAGTAGCTGAACAAGATGTAAACGCACCCGCCGCCTTCAAGGCAGATTCATTACATTACGACCCCACCACTCAACAAGTATTCGCCGAAGGCCATGTAGAAGTAAGCCAAGATAAGCGAATTTTATTTGCCGATAAGGTGACATATTATCAGGCCACCGATGTAGTTGAGGCGAGCGGGAACGTTGTGGTGATGGAGCCTAATGGGCAAGCTTATTTCGCGGATAACGTAGTATTGAACAAACAGCTCAAACGCGGCGTCGTTAAAAACATAAAAGCCATACTGGCCGATAAATCTCGCCTCGCTGCTGGCACTGCAATGCATCTGAATGAGAATGTCACTAAATTCCGCAACGTTGTTTATTCGCCCTGCAAGCCCTGTAAAAATAACCCGAACAAGGCGCCGCTGTGGCAACTCAAGGCCAAAAAAGTAAAAATGGATGAGGAGAAACAGAGCCTCACCTATCAAAACGCGGTGATGGAGCTTTATGGAGTGCCGGTATTTTATACACCGTATTTTTCGCACCCCACTCCTAATGCGGATAATAAAAGTGGCTTCCTGATCCCGACCTATCGCAATTCAACCGTTTTCGGCACGACATTCCAGACACCCTACTATCTTTCCATCGCGCCGAATATGGACCTTACTTTCGCGCCTATTTTCACCGAGAAAGAAGGTGTGGTGATGGCCGGTGAATTTCGCCACCTCATGGAAAACGGTGATTATAAATTAAAAGCCAGCATTACAAACCCAACCAAACGCGACAATACGGGCCAGCAAATTGAGGGAAATGAAATCCGAGGACATCTCGAAGGCGAAGGTAAATTTGATTTGAAGGATGATTGGGCCTGGGGTTTTTCTGGCAAACGCGCAACCGATGATACCTATTTAAGTCGTTATCGCTTCGGCAATGAGACTACGCTTACCTCAACCGCCTATATCAACCAAATCAAAAACCGTGATTTCATTGAAATCCGCGCGCTTACTTTCCAGGGCCTCAAAGCAGGTGATAACCCAGACACAACTCCACTTATTCTGCCTTTAACAAACACGCATTTTGAATCCGCTCCCGGTTATCTCGGCTCAAAACTCGCACTCGACACCAACACAAATGTTCTTTTCCGAGAAACCGGCGCCCAAAGCCGCCGCGCTTCGATGACAGGCAGTTATCATCTGCCTATCATCACCCCTTCTGGTAACTTGATTGAACTAGGCGCACAATTACGTGGCGATATTTATTCTGTTGAAGATGTTGGTTATGATGGCCAAGAAAATACCCCAGGCCGCTTAATCCCGGAGTTAAATGCGGAATGGTCTTACCCCCTCATGCGCCGCTTGGGCGAGGGTAATCTTATAGTCTCGCCAATCGTCACCGGCGCGATCAGCCCTTATGGTGGCAACCCCAAATCAATCCCCAACGAAGACAGCCAAAACTTTGAACTGAACGACCTGAACGTATTCAGCAGCAATAAGTTCACAGGCCTCGACCGAGTGGAGGACGGCCCACGCACCAGTTATGGCGTTCGTAGCAATTATAATACCGACAGCAATAAAAGCCTCGGCATCTTACTCGCCGAGAGTTATCGCATGCGTGACGACCGCCAGAACAATGAAGCAGGTTTAGAACCAGGTGCATCCAGTTATGTCGGCAGAATCGATATGAGTGATAACCGTTATATTGACCTCACCTATAATTTCCGCATAAGCAAACGAAATGGCAATTTCGAACGCAGCGAAATTTCAAATACTTTATACCTCAATCCTATTAATTTGAGTGTTGATTATATCTTCTTAGATGATGAATTCCGCACCTTAGGCGGTGACCGTGAAGAAATCAGCGGTAGCGCATCATATCAAATTGCACCAGCCTGGACTGCCGTTGGAAATTTACGCCGTGGTTTGGCTCAATCGGAGCAAAATGGGGGCTTGATTTCAAGCGGTTTGGGCTTATTGTTTAGGAACGAATGTTTTGGCTTTTCCCTCATCTTAAACCGCGAGTATACGCGTGATCGCGATATCCCACCTTCTACATCTGTCACCTTCCAAGTGGCGCTTAAAAATCTTAGCTATAAGTAGCCTGCTTTTTTGCGCGCTGCCGCTGCTGGCCAGTAACGTCAATATCGTTGCGGTGGTGAATGGAAAAGCCATCACCAGCACCATGCTGGAAAACCGCCTGCAGCTCGTTTTTACGTCTTCTAACATTCCCGATAATGCGGAAACCCGCAAACGCTTCTCCTCACAAATCCTCGACAACCTGATCGATGAAACCCTGCAGAAGCAAGAAGCCGAGCTCAATAACGTTACTGTTACACCCGAAGATATGAAACGGGCGATCTCAGATCTCGAGCAACGCAATAAAATGCCGGAAGGCAGCTTTGAGAAATCCTTGACTAGTCGTGGCATTAATAAAGATAGTGCGTTGCAGCAGATTAGCGCACGCCTGCTTTGGCAGAAACTTTCCTTACGGAAACTGCGCTCGCGCGTTAATGTCAGCCAGGCGGAATTGCAGGAAGGATTAGATCAATTCACACGCAAACAAAATCGCCGTGAATATGCGTTATCTGAAATTGTGCTGCCTATTACTGACAGCTCTAAGCGCGCCGAAATCAAAGCGCTCGCCGTTCACATCATTTCCGAAATCCGTAAGGGTGCAGAATTCGGTGTATTCGCCCGCCAGTTCTCTTCTAGCAGCACCGCCCTGCAAGGGGGTGATGCGGGCTGGATTCCGGAGGAGCGCCTTGATGCGGAATCCATAAAAGCACTGCGTAATACCGGAGAAGGAAAAATTACCGAGCCGGTTGAGAGCGATAGTGCCATCCGTATTTACAAACTAAACCGCCGCTTTGATCCGAAAGATGTGGAACTTGAAGTCAAGCAAATCCAGCTGAACGCACCCGTTACCGCTGAAGCACCGCAAGCCTTTATGGATGCCGCGAAAGCATTGAAGGGTTGCGACAATGTGGATGATGTCGCCGAAACATTAAAGACGATGCTTTCCCCAGCCGCCCTTCCTAATTTTTCAAACCTTGATTTAGGTAAAATTAAGCTGAGCGATCTCGCCGCTGAATTCCGCGATGATGTGGCGGCATTAAACGCTGGGCAAGTGAGCCCTGTGTTAAACAAACCAAGTGGTATAAATATCTTCGTCGTCTGCTCACGCTCAGCAACTAGCAATGCATTACCTAGCGAAGAAAAAGTACGTGAAGTGATTAGCCGCGATAAACTTGACCTTGAATCACGGCGTTATCTGGGCCAGTTGCGCCGCGCAGCGTTCATCGAAAAAAGATGAAGGAGTTTTCGCTTCGCAGCGTCATCGATCGGCATAATCTCCAGCCACAAAAAAAGCTGGGGCAAAACTTCATCCTGGATCAAAACATCACCGATAAAATTGCTCGCTCCGCAGGCGTCATCGAAGGTCAAACCATCTTAGAAATCGGCCCTGGCCCTGGCGGCCTCACTCGCTCTATCCTCAAGCAAAATCCGAAACACCTTTACGCGATCGAAAAAGACCCGCGCTGCATCGCCGCCATTCAAGAAATCGGTGATCCGCGTTTAAGCATCATCGAAGCCGATGCCCTCAAATTCGACATTACCACCCTGCCCTCCAACATCAAAATTATCGCGAACCTGCCCTATAATATCGGCACCGAATTGCTCATGCGTTGGCTCGATAATATTAGCCACCTCCAAGATCTCACCATTATGCTGCAAAAAGAAGTGGCCGATCGCATCACCGCAACCCCAGACAATAAAGAATATGGGCGGCTCTCTGTTTTCTGCCAATGGCTCTGTGATATCCATATCGCGTTTGATCTGCCGCCGGAAGTGTTCTTCCCGCCACCAAAAGTGACCTCAAGTGTCATTCATTTAAAACCGCTTGTTACTCCGCGTTATCCGGCCGATGCAAAAACATTACAGCATGTGGTTAAAACCGCATTCAATCAGCGGCGTAAAATGTTACGCGGTAGTTTAAAATCGTTATCGCCCGATATTGAGGGGCTGTTACGTTCGGCAGATATCCGGCCAGATGCGCGGCCGGAAGACATCACCATCGAAGCGTTTTGCCGCCTCGCATGTTTGGTGCATTCTCTATAAATCCGTCGACATAAACTCGCGTGAGCATAAACGCGAATAGCCCTGTCGCCACCCACCATTCCTGCCATACATTGAACGCAAATAGACTAATACCAAGATAACTCATTAGCATCGCAACCATCGCCGCTTGCTGAATAGGCGCACGCACTTCCCGCGCAATCCAATTCAGCGCCGAAAGCAAAATCGCGATATAAAGCGCCAAGCCAACATAACCCAATTCGAGCCAAACTTGGAGGATGCTATTATGTGTATGATTCGGCAAATAAACCGAGCCTTCTGGCAAAGATTGGTTCGGAAGCTGAATCGCCTCTTTGCCTCCCGGGATATCCCGCGAACTGTAAAAACCATAGCCGGTAAATGCCTCTTCCTGTGCTTTCGCACCGGCAAAATGCCAAATGAATATCCGATGCACCGAAGAAAGGGGCAATCCTTTATTCACATAATCGATGGGCTGCACTCGCGGAGCTATAATCACCTCTGCAATTGCCAATAAAACAATCGCGACTTGCAACAAACGAATGCCAATTTTCGGCGCAAACAAAACTGCCGAAAAAGCAATCAACCCACAGCCAAAACCAACCTTCGCCGAGAGGCTCTCAAGCCGGCCAAGTGCAACCATCAAAATAATAGCAAGAGCAATAAGCCACGGCATAACCTCGCCTGCATTTTGGCGAATTTTACGGCTGAGTGACATTACTAGTACCCAGAAAATAACTGCTAGAAAACAAGCGCCGCGATTATAATGCTGAATGGAAAAAAACTGAAATGGGCGGCCGAATAGATGGGTGCGAAAAAACGAATCCAATACACCGTAAGAAAATATTTCAATCGCGATTAATAGAATCGCAAGTGGTATCGCAATCATGAGCGCTAGCGTCAATACTTCCAGCTGCGTTTTGCGCAAATAACCAAGCACCCCTGAGACCACGATACTCAATATAATAATTAGGAAAGTGGCTGCCCATTCGAGAAAGGCCTGGTCCATATCTATCGCCCAGAAACCGGAGATAAAAGCCCATAAAGTAAATAATACGACCAGGAAAATGGTGCTGTTAAAGGGTACTACCAATGCGTTTTTACGTAAACCTTCGATTAATAACGCGACGATTACAATGCTATAAAATGGAGCAATCGCGAGGCCGGAGAATATGGAAACGGAGGGAGAAAAAAACGTGGCCAACAATAATAATGAAAAACTGATGGTGAGGTGTTGGCGGGAAATCATGCGACCGTTCCTTTAAGCAATTGTTCAACGAAGCTTTGAAGCCCTTCTTGACGCTCACGGCGCAAACGTTCTGCGCGGAGGATGGAATAGACTTTTTGCAAGCTTTCTTCTAGGTCTTTATTAACCACGACGTAATCATATTCATTCCAATGGCTGATCTCGATATTTGCCTTGCTCATGCGATGCTGAAGTACTTCTTCACTATCTTCCGCGCGTTTGCGTAGGCGTAGCTCAAGCTCCTCCATCGAGGGTGGCAAAATAAATACACTCACCACATCCTCCCGCGCGCGTTGCGCAAGTTGGCGGGTGCCTTGCCAATCGATGTCAAAAAGAACATCCGTTCCTTTGGCAAGCATTTTTGTGACTTCCGCGGCTGGAGTGCCGTAGTAGTTTCCGAACACTTCAGCACTTTCTAGGAATTCACCATTGGCCTTGGTTGTCTCAAATTCTTTTTTATCCATGAAAATATAATGCGTACCGTGTTTTTCATTTGGGCGCATCGGGCGTGTGGTCGCCGAAATGGAGAGCGCGAGATTTTCGTCTTTTTGCAATAACATCCGCGAAAGTGTGGTCTTACCTGCGCCCGATGGCGAAGAAAGAACGAACATGAAACCTTTACGGCGAATAGGGCTTGAGATTTGGAGTGGTGTCTGCAACATGGAACGTAACCTAACCAAAGGCGAAAGAGGATGCAACATATCCTGATCACTGGAGCATCAAGTGGCTTAGGCGCGGCACTCGCGCTTGGCTTTGCCTCGCCCAGCACCCGGCTTTTGCTCACCGGGCGTGATGCAAAACGCCTCTCGCAAGTCGTTTCCTCCTGCGAAGCACGTGGCGCAACCGTCGTCGCCGCACCGATTGATGTACGCGATAAAGAAGCAATGGCCGCCTTCGTCACCTCTTATCCGATCGATATCGCCATCGCCAATGCAGGCATCTCCGCAGGCACCGCCGGCGGCCCCGAGTCACCCGAACAAACCGCAGCGATTTTTGCAACCAATGTGCAGGGCGTTCTAAACACCCTTGAACCACTCATCCCCCAAATGGAAAAACGTCGACGCGGACAGATGGTCATCATCAGCTCACTCGCCAGTTTCAAAGGCTTCCCCGGTGCGCCCGCCTATTGCGCGAGCAAAGCCGCCGTCCGTTATCTCGGCGAAGCATGGCGCCCGTTATTGCGCCCGCTCGGCATTAAAGTAAATGTTATCTGCCCCGGCTTCATCCGCACGCGCATGACAGATGCCAATAAATTTCCAATGCCATTAATGATGAGCCCGGAAGAAGCGGCTTCGATTATCTTGCGAGGCCTCAAACAAAACAGAGCACGGATCGCTTTCCCTTGGCAGCTTTATGCAGCGAGTTGGTTCATTGGCATTCTTCCGCCGAGCTTTGTCGATTGGTTTATTTCGATGGTGCCAGCAAAGCTGTAGCCACTTCACGGCCAACAGAATGATAGGTAATCCCCTGCTTCGCCATCATCGCACGATCAAATAGATTACGCATATCGACCACGATTGGCTGCTTCATTTTCTTCTTCATCTTGCGCCAATCGATCGTCGAGAACATCTGCCATTCGGTCAGAATTACCGCCGCATCAACCTTTTGCAGCGCCTCATCCATATCCTCACACCACTGCGCATCTTTGCCAGTTTTCAATATAGATTTCGCCTGATCCATTCCTTCCGGGTCAAATAATTTCAGCACTGCTCCAGCCTTGAGCAGATAAGGCACAATCACCAACGATGCACTTTCGCGCATATCATCCGTATTCGCCTTAAACGTAAGCCCCAAAATACCAATCGTTTTACCTTTAATATTTCCACCCAGAGCCGCGATAATTTTTTTCGCCATCGTAAATTTGCGCTCTTCATTGCTTTCAATCACCGCCGGAATGAGATGATTTTTTGCACCATAGTTTTCCGCAATATATTGCAGGGCTCGCGTATCTTTTGGAAAACACGACCCACCAAACCCAGGCCCCGGTTTCAAATAGGTGCGCCCAATTCGCGGATCAAGACCCATACCCTGCGCAAGCACTTCGACGTCCGCTTTCGCTTTTTCGCAAATATCTGCCATCTCATTAATAAACGCGATCTTCGTGGCGAGGAATCCATTGGCCGCATATTTTGTAAGTTCAGAAGTCTGCGTATTGGTGCAAATGAGCGGAATACCGCGACCCGTAATCGGCAAATAAAGCTGTCGTAATTTTTGTTCTGCTTTCGCCGAACTCACCCCAATAATCACCCGATCCGGCTGCAAGAAATCCAACACCGCACAGCCCTCGCGTAGGAACTCTGGATTGGATGCAACATATACATCCTTCTTCTTTCGTGTTTTATAAATCACCGCGCGAATACGGCTGGCGGTTCCAACCGGCACCGTCGATTTTGTAACTACTACCGCACCTTTTTGTATCAACGGCGCAATATCGCGTGCAGCCTGGAAGATCCAGCTTAAATCCGCACTACCATCTTTCGGGTTCGTCGGTGTGCCTACCGCGATGAATACAATTTCAGCGCCCTGTAAACCTTCCTTCAACTGAGTGGTAAAACTTAAGCGCTTATTCTTCGCATGCTGAATAACGAGCGCCTCGAGATCCGGTTCATAAATCGGAATTCGCCCTTTTTTGAGCGCTTCAATTTTATTTTTATCCGTATCAATACAGGTTACATGATGCCCAAGTTCCGCAAAACATGTGCCTGAAACAAGCCCGACATATCCCGTACCAATCACCGCAATTTTCATTTTTTACGCGCCTTTTTTAGGAACCGCTCCATAATCTCAACCATCGGCTCATGCAGTTCTGGGTTCTGCAGTGCATAACCAATATTCGCCTCAAGGAAGCCACGGCGACTACCGCAATCAAACCGCTGCCCATGGCACACCACAGCGTGGAATGTATGCCCATCCTCAATCATCCGCTGCATCGCATCCGTCAGCTGAATCTCACCGCCCGCCCCACGCTGCCCTTTTTCCAAATACGGAAAAATAGCATCGGTCAAAATATAGCGCCCAATAATGGAAAGGTTTGATGGCGCATTATCCGGCGATGGCTTCTCCACCATCCGCTTAATCCGCACCACATCGCCCTCACCTTCCGGGTCAATAATGCCATAGCTCGATACTTTTTCTTTCGGCACTGGATAAACCGCGACAACATTCCCGCCCGTTTCCTCATGCACCTTCACCATGCGATTGAGTGAGGATTCGCCATCCGGAATCAACATTTCGTCCGCCAGCAAAACGGCGAACGCCTCATCCTTAATAAAATTCCGCGCACACCACACGGCATGCCCCAGCCCCAAGGGCTCCTGCTGACGAATAAACGCCACCTGACCAGGCTTCGGCAGCCAATCCCGCGTAATCTCCAGCAGATGCTTTTTTTCCTTCTCATCGAGCGTGCGCTGCAATTCAAACGCATGGTCAAAATGATTCATCAGAACGTTCTTATTTCGTCCGGTAATAAAAATATGCTGCTCACACCCCGCCGCTAACGCCTCTTCAAACGAATATTGAATCAGCGGCTTATCCACCACCGGCAACATTTCCTTGGGCATAACCTTAGTCGCCGGCAAAAACCGAGTGCCAAGGCCAC
This sequence comes from uncultured Alphaproteobacteria bacterium, assembly GCA_903821695.1. Taxonomy (GTDB): domain Bacteria; phylum Pseudomonadota; class Alphaproteobacteria; order Rickettsiales; family CAIJLX01; genus CAIJLX01. Next base: position 38,799 of record CAIJLX010000027.1, read on the forward strand.
CAACGGGGTATAGGGCTTTTTTGAGAATAGTCATTAACGTGGGGTTTTACCCGCCTACTTAGATACCTGCAACAGATAATGTATAGCGCGATTCTTTTGCACGTTTGGCAAATCCAAGGCGCTGGAAGGTATCTTTGTGTTTTTTCACCGAATCAGGGCTTAAGGCATCCCAGTTATAATATTTAGGTTTCAATACTGCGAATTCATCTTTCACCGCTTCACCGAAGGCCTTGCCTTCGGTTGCCATGTAACGACGCAGGTAATATGTTCCTGAAACCGCGCTAAGTGCCAGAACTCCAAGTGCACCTACTCCAGTTAAAGAAAGTGCTGTAGTGGTGACAATAGATGCCGAAACACCCAATGTTGTTCCGATAGAGGCGGCAGAGGCAAGGCCCAAGCCCGAAAGAGCCGTGGTTACACCAGCTGCAGTAGCACCCGCAGCATATTGACCTGCTCTCTCTTGCATTTTATCGATGCCCATATAAGCACCATTCCACAGATACATTGCACCAAATAATCCGCGTAATGCGACATAGATATCGTTTTGGATACCAACTGTGTTGAAAAGCCCCATTGTTTTCTTGCGATCATATAAGAGCACTTCGTTTAATTTTGTGTTTTCACCATACTTACCGTAAATCAGAGATGTATCTGCATGGCTCTCTAACTCTTCAACGGTGATCGTATCTTTTCTACGACGGGAATGTTGGAAAGTCGTGCTATTCCAAAGATAGCCCGTCATCACAAAGGCGCTGGTTAATACAGCTGCAGTTGGCAGCGCCGTCATTCCAAGTGCCAAACAACCAACCCCTGCCAAGCCTGAGCCCAACACTCCAACTGCCGTTGCTTCCGTAGCCGCATGAACTGCGCGGTTAGTACCATTTACTAAATCACTGATACAGCGAGAGAAGGCATATTCATACCAAATCGTAACCTGGTTATCTGTATGCGTACCATCTTTGCTTGCACGCAAATCATGTGAAGAAGCTTCACGCATTCTTTGATAGACTTCCGCTCTTTGGCCAAACTCTTGGATAGAGAAGCGTGTATTGGGAAGGAAATCCTTTTTCGTTTCATAGCCAAGTTTAAACAACCAATTGGCGACCGTAGCACCAACAGAATGATTTTTCTGAATATCATCCAGATAGGTCAGCATGTGACGAGCACGGTTTCTATCTATCGCACGGCCATGCCAATACATTCCACGTGAAACCTGGGAAGAACCATCGGATTGTTTTCCATCCAGCGCAGGCTGATAGTTACCTGTGAAATGCTGGAACATCGAATCTTTATAAAGCGGGTTTCCTGGCTGATTTTTGAGGTCAGTCTCCAGGCCAATTTCTGGCAATTTAATTTCTGGAATAGGCAGACCTTCATTATCCAGTTCATAGGCATAAAACTGGGAAGGTGCCTGTCCTTTATTGGAAGGATTGTTAGAAGAATTAAATTTTCTTAATGCATCATAATCGCGGTCTTGAACAAGGCGATATTTTACTTTTCTTCCACCCTTATCAACTTCAACGACAAGACCTTTTGATTGATCAAGGTTATAACCAACATGTTTTTTTCCAAATAGCTGGGTATCTTCAACCTTTTTGACAAATTGCTTCAGTTCCTGTGGCAGTCCATCAACTTGTTCTTTCTGCTCATCAAGTGATTTGCTGGTATCTACCAGCAATGTGCGTTTGAATGACCATACGCGCCGGGTATTTTCCATCGAGATGGATTCTTTTCTAAAGCCAAATATTGGCGCACCATTATCCAAAAACATTTTGCGTGGATCAATAATTTTGCCGTCGCGGCCCATCAGGCCTTCTTGTTCAACCTGCGGCAATGCTTTTGGATCATTAATTTCAACAAGATATTCATTACCGTTACTATCCTTCTGGATCATCGGCTCATCAAACTGATTCGTGTTCAGCATATAAAATTTCATCTTAGCTTTGCCGGTGCCATCGGCATTTTCATATTCAAAACCATCGGTCGCTAAGAAATTATCCGTTGGGTTTTTATCACCTGCGCGGTTTTGACCATTCCTTCTATATTTCCATACCGTTCTGTTAAGGCCTGTAGCAGGATCTTTCTCAACAACTTGTTCACGAATGAAGCGACGGTTGGTTCTTACAAAACCAAAATGCTCTTCACCATCCACAGGATCATGCACGGCTTCTTTAAGGCCGGTAGCAGGGTTATTTCTCAATTTTATTTTGATATTATCGCCATCAACATTCTTATAATGGAAGAAGTTATCTTTTTTATAACGAATGGCATAAAAATTCGGCTGAAAAGGCTCAGGTTTGCCTAAACCATTCGCCATCACCCGCATCCAAGGGAATGAAGCAGATTTGTCTGAAATGGCATCATAATAGCCATATTCTTTTAACAAATTTTCTCGAGCAATTTCTCCGGTATCTTTATCGACACCATTCACCTTCTGCATTTCTCCTGTATTTGGAAATTTGCGTTCTATAAATTTTTTGAGTAGAGGGTAATTAATCTGCCCCATGTCGATAGGCTCGCCAGGTGTACCTAACTGATAAGGCAACACAACTTTAGCTTCACCATTTTCATCAATATATTCTGTAGTGCCGTCACCAGTCGCAAACACCGTGCCTGGCGGCAAGCTTTCAATCGGTATTTTAGCCTGATACCAAGCCGCTCCACCACTATTTGATTTATTACCTGCAGGAACTGGTCTTGCAACATATACTTCCCGGAAAGGCGTCGTCATTCCTGGCATCTGACCTGCGCTATAGGTAGAATTCTGACCAGCGCTCCATGTCATACCATAAGGTGCGCGGTTGTTATTTGGGTTATCGTAACCTACCTGTGCACCATCTTTTGCCTGTTCACCACGAATCACCAAACCTGCTGCAAGGTCACTGTTAGCAGAAGATGAATCTTTGATAACTTTGCTAAGTTCTTTTACCTGTCCACCAATCGCTTCGCGAATGGCCGCGCTAATGCGTGGATCTAATTCTTCCGTTGGCGCTTCGGCACTAGCAGCAGAAGGAGGTGTCATCGTTCTATACCGACGTGCAGATTTATGCTCGCCGATAGTGAAGGTGGGATGCGTATTTTTAATGGTTTGATCTAGTTTCATGCCACCATTATTACCTGCCAATTATGACAATTGTATGACAACCGGTTAATTATTTACGCTGCGGCGCAGTAGTTCGGCGGCGGCGTGGGCGTCGGAGGCGGCGTCTAGGCTGGAGTAGCGTTCGTCTTGGTAAAAAATGGGGAGATTTGTCTGCTTTTTCAGGTTGTTACCAAAAGCGCGGACGGCTTGGCACATTTTGCTTTCAGTGCCGTCGGCGTTTAAAGGATAGCCTAAAATAATGGCTGCAACGGCGTATTCCTGGGCAATTTGGTTAATCAGCTCAAGCGTTGCAAGCAGTTTTTTGGTGCGATCTAGGGTTTTGTGGGGGAAGATGAAATTTTGTTCTGGATTGGTGAGTGCAACTCCAATTCTCGCTTTGCCATAATCTATGGCCATTAAAGATGCAGGCGGAAGCGGGATTTCACTTTTTTTCAAAAATTTTGCCATCACATCTTGGCAAGTATGACCGTAGACTGAGAAACAACAACCCGGTTTCGGCCCTCGTGTTTTGCCCGATAAAGTGCTGCGTCGGCACGTTTTAATAATTCGATGGAAGTGTCGCCCGCTTTGTTAATTTCAGCAACCCCGATGCTAACAGTACAACTTAGTTTTCCGTCACGAGCGGAGATCTCAAATGCTATGGTTTCAACGGTATTACGCATACGTTCTGCAACTTCGGCAGCTTGTTTAATATTGGTGTTAGGCATGAGGATCACGAATTCTTCGCCGCCAGGACGGGTTGCCAAATCCGTTGTGCGAATCGAATTGCGAATACGATCGGCTATTTGTTTGAGCACTTCGTCGCCAATATGGTGGCCAAGGCCCGGCCCATCATTCACTTGCTTAAAGTGATCAATATCAATTGTGAGTACAGAAAGTTCGGTTTTCTTTATCAACGCCTGTTCCACCATATTATGCAAATGCACATCGAGATAGCGGCGATTATAAAGCTTTGTAAGGCTATCGACGATTGCCATGTTAAGCGTTTGTTCTACGCTACCGCGCAGCGCATCTTGATAATGTTTACGGCGAATCTGGGTGCGGGCGCGAGCAACCAATTCGTTCGCATCCACAGGGCAGATGAGGTAATCATTGAGCCCCATTTCAAGGCCTTTGACTAGCAACTGGCGCTCTTCCTCTTCCACCAAAATCAATATCGGAATTTGGCGAGATTTTTCTTGGCTGCGAATTTGTGAGCACAGGCGTAAACCATCAGCATCCGCCAGCAATGTACTCACAATCACCAAATCAAATGCGTGAGCGGCGATGACTTCGAGTGCCTCTGTTGGCTGCGCGAGCATAACGCTGTGCCCTTTGGCGACGAGATGTTTTTCCATGCCGCGCGATTGCACGACATCGTCATCAATCAACAAAATATTGCCGATGACGCTTTCCGGATGTTTGCTGGTTTCGAGGCCGAATTCGAGGCTGGTTTTATCGCGGATGCGGAGTTCATCGAGCATCAGTTTCACCCGCACTAGGGAGCGCACGCGAGCGAGCAAATGCACATCGTTAATTGGCTTAGTGATAAAATCATCGGCACCGGCTTCGAGCCCTTTGATACGGTCTTGCATGTCGCTTAGTGCGGTCACCATTACGACTGGAATATGCATAATGTCTGGATCGGCCTTCATTTTGATGCAGGTTTGGAAACCATCCATTTCTGGCATCATCACGTCGAGCAAAATAATATCGGGCAGAATGGCTTTGGCTTTTTCGATGCCTTCAGCGCCGCTCATAGCCGGGGTGACGTCGTAATATTCGGCGGAAAGCTTGGCTTCGAGAAGCTTCACATTCGGCAATAGATCATCAATGACGAGTACTTTTCCGGTCATACCACATTCAAAAATTTACGCACCGTTGCAATGAACGATACAATGGAAATGGGTTTCGCCATATAAGCCTCACACCCCGCCGCGAGAATTTTGTCCTCATCATCATGCATCGCAAATGCCGTTACTGCGATAATGGGGATATGCTGTGTTTTCGGGCGTCTTTTAAGTTCGCGTGAAATATCGAAACCAGAAATATGCGGCAGTTGGATATCCAGCAAAATCAAATCTGGCAGATGCTCTTCCGTCACCTGCACCGCCTTCGTGCCATCACGCACTTCAAGCGTACGAATGTCATGTGCCTCTAACAAATCCCTGAATAATTTCAGGTTCAATTCATTATCTTCAACAATCAAAACGGTTTTCTGCGACATAAGGCAAAGACTGTAGCAGAAATGAATAAATATAAAAGAATTGATTAATTATGTCGCAGTTTGAACTAGCGAATCAGGCTGCTATCTCATTATGCCGTTGGCGAAAATGAGGGTTTTCGAGCACCGCAGCGTAAGCGTACGAAAGTACGTGCGCAGCGGAGCGCAGAAAAGCGTCATTTGCAGCAAGGCAGAATGGGATAGATTAGCGTTTCGAGAACTGGAAGCTACGGCGGGCTTTTGCTTTACCGTATTTTTTACGCTCGACCACGCGGCTATCGCGGGTGAGGTAGCCGCCGGTGCGGAGTACTTTATGGAAAGTATCATCGCATTTATCGAGTGCACGGCTAACGCCATGCCGGATTGCGCCAGCTTGACCGGAGAGACCGCCGCCTTCTGCGGTGCAGACTACGTCATAACGATCGCGGGTGCTGGTAGCATCGAAAGGTTGCTGCACGAGCATGATCAGGTTTGGGCGACCGAAATATTCTTTCGCATCGCGGCCATTTACTGTGATTTTGCCGCTGCCTGCTTTAATCCAAACGCGCGCGATAGCATCTTTACGACGACCGGTGCCGTATGCACGACCTTGGTCATCAATATTGAGTTTTTTCTTTGGTGCTGCTTCGGTTTTCGCGGCAATTTTTGCAGGTGCTTTAGCCATTTCGTATATCCTTATTTAATTATGCGCTACGGCGCTTGTTTTTTTCATTCTTCGCAGCGAAATCAACCGCTACTGGTTGTTGCGCCACATGTGGGTGTTCACCACCAACATAGACATGCAATTTACGCATTTGGTCGCGACCGAGTGGCCCACGCGTAATCATACGCTCAACCGCACGCTCAACCAATTTTTGTGGGTGTTTGCCAGCCAGCTGTTTCTTAGGATTAATTTCTTTAATCCCACCAGCGTAACCGGTGTGCCAGTAAAAACGCTTGTTTTCCAGCTTCTTACCGGTCAAATGAATTTTTTCAGCATTGATGATTACAACGTGATCGCCGCAATCCATGCTTGGGGTGAAAGTTGGTTTATGCTTGCCGCGCAACAAATTTGCGACATGGCTCGCCAAACGGCCAAGAATCAGCTCGTTCGCATCAATAACCCACCAGTTTGACTTGAGTTCCGAGAGTTTTGCAGAATATGTTTTCATACGTATACCTAATTTAAAGAGGGCGCATACTACCCAATTCGCATCGGTTGTCAACGGGGTTGTTAGTGGAAAAACGAGGAAGGAGTTGTTTTTATTGAACTTGCAGCCCTTGATCAAGCCCAGCTACGGAATTTCGTATAGTTTTCAAGCCATTTGCCTGCGCGGTTTGTTCAATAACCGGGCTTGGACGCATTTCCGAATGCACCTGTGAAGGATCATAAAGATCGCGGATCTGCCCTGGTAACTTATCCGCAGTAATACCCTGGCGAATCGCGGAATCCAATAAATCAGGATAAACTACATGGTTTATATCTAGCCTCAGCGCGATATTATGGAAATTTCCGGCTGGAACTGCAGTATGGCTGTGCACTTCGGCATATTGTGGTGAAGTGAGTCCATTACAGCCAAACCTTGAAATATATACATCTAGGGGATGAATAATCCCGATTGTTTTAATTTCTTCTGTGCTTAGTCCGCCCAGGCCGACTTGGCTCCAGATAAACATCTGCTCCTGCATTTTTTTGAGAGCTCTTGGCGAAACACCCAGTGCCACCAATCTTTTGGCAACATAGCTATCCATTTGCTTGCCAACCGAATCACCTAGACATTGCCGATGCATTGTAAAACGTGCTTGTCGTTGCAGGCTTGCCTCATCAAACAGCAGAAAGCCTTCTTCGGTTTTAACATAGTCACCATTTGGGTGCTTCAATACAGCAGCAATGAGGCGTGGAATAACATAGGTATCCGCAATCTTCTTTGCCTCATCGCCCGCATGGTTGGGATCCGCATGATGCAGCACTAAATCCAGAGATTGCATAGCCATTACATTTTCATTAGAGCTGTATAACAGCGCAAATACTTGCCGCCTTTGCGGGCTATTTTTCTCCATAAAAGCACGAACGCCATACATTACCTTTCGTGGAAAAATGGTATTCTGCCGTTCAATTGCAATAAGTGGGTGTTCCCATGGCTCGCCCTGCCCGCCAAAGATAAGCACCGGTTTCTCCGCCTCAATAAACTGCTCGGGCGCCACCACATTGCAATACCGATCAATCATCACTAGCGGATTTTCCCATGTTACAGGTGGAAGCAGCTCCTTCAGCGCTAAACCAAGCGCTGCTCTTTCCGCTTTTATGCCTGGGTTTTGGCCCAGATCGTTTAATTCCTTCAATTGATCGAGCAAGCCCTGATCATAAGGGTTCTGTCCCAGCGGCGCAAAATGCTCTACAAAGGCATAGGCTTTAAATTCCATTGAAAATCTCCGGTTAAACGCCGTTCCAGGATCATTTTCAATGCAAAATCGCCCTACAGTACTGCTATATTCAGCCATACCGCATTATACCTTCCAACCCCTTAATTTTTTATTAACAAAACCGACCTCGACACTTCCTTATCCATGCCTATAGTGCGCCCATGATGGATTTTACCGGAACACCTACGATTAGCAGCTTTACTGTCACCCCTGAAAATGCGGGTGGGCGGTTGGATAAGTTTTTGCATGAGCAGCTGCCTTCTCTCACCCGTAATCAAGTGCAGGTGCTGATTGCGGCGGGTCAGGTGAAGTGTAAAGAGGCGCCGCTATGGCATAAGAATTACACCACAAAACCGGGCGAAACCTATGTGGTTTCGATCCCCCAGCCAAAGCCGACCCATATTCTCCCGGTCGCGATTCCGCTGGATATTATCTATGAGGATAAGCACCTGCTGGTCATCAATAAACCCAGCGGAATGACGGTGCATCCGGGGGCTGGAACCAAGGAAGATACGCTGGTGCATGCGCTGGTCGCCCATTGTGGGGATTCGCTTTCCGGCATCGGCGGGGTGGCTCGGCCGGGGCTTATCCACCGGCTGGATCGAGATACGACGGGGCTTTTGGTGATCGCGAAGAATGATCGGGCGCATATTTCCCTCTCCGAACAACTAAGAAACCGTGATATTTCAAGAGGTTATAACGCAATCTGCTGGAGTGTGCCGGATCACGCACGGGGCACATTGGAAACCGGAATCGGCCGCAGTATCCGTAACCGCCAGAAAATGGCGATTTATACCAAAACCTCGACCAAAGCAAAATTGGCCGTCACTCATTATGAATTGCTGGAAAAGCTGGCAGATGGCGGTGCGTCGCTGGTCGCCTTTAAGCTCGAAACCGGCCGCACCCACCAAATTCGCGTCCACGCCACCCACCTCAAATTCCCCATCATGGGCGATAAAACCTATGGCAACCCGCTCGGCAAAATGCTCGCCAAAATGACCCCCGAACAACGCGAAGCATCCAAAGCCTTCCCGAGGCAGGCTTTACACGCTAGAACCCTCTCGTTTGAGCACCCGATTTCGGGCAAGATATTGAATCTAGAGGCCAATTTTCCTGATGATTTTTTAAAGCTACTTGAAGTTCTGAAAAGTTGAACTATCTAAGCTTTTGTGTTATAGAGGTTGCTATGTCTTCACGAGCTGTATTACCCGTTTTATCATCTGATACTGGTCTTACCCGCTACATGCAGGAGATCCGCAAATTCCCTATGTTGGAAGCGGAAGAGGAATTCATGTTGGCCAAATCCTTCAAGGAACATGGCAACACCGAAGCCGCCCATAAACTCGTCACCAGCCACCTCCGTTTAGTCGCCAAAATGGCGATGGGTTTCCGTGGCTATGGCCTGCCGTTGGTCGAGTTGATTTCCGAGGGCAATATCGGCCTCATGCAAGCTGTCAAAAAATTCGATCCGGATAAAGGTTTCCGCCTCTCGACCTATGCCATGTGGTGGATCAAAGCCTCTATCCAGGAATATGTGCTGCGCTCATGGTCTGTCGTAAAAGTCGGCACTTCCGCTGCGCAGAAGAAGCTGTTCTTCCACCTCAAACGCATCCGCGCACGTATCACCAAAGCCGAAGGCGATCTCTCGCCACAGGAAGTCGCGCTTATTTCCAAGGAATTGGATGTGGGTGAAGATGATGTGATCGATATGGACCGCCGCATGAATGGCCATGATATTTCGCTGAACCAGCCCTATGGCGATAGCGAAAATGGTGATGCGGAATATGGCGATTTCATTGCCGATGGTGCTGAAGGTTTCGACACCGTCTTGAGCGAACGCCAAGAAAAAAGCCAAGAACACAAACAGCTAAACACCGCCATCGCCGACCTAAGCGACCGCGAAAAAGACATCCTCTTCGAACGCCGCCTGCGCGAAGTGCCAACCACGTTGGAAGATTTAAGCCAACGCTACAACATCAGCCGCGAACGAGTCCGCCAAATCGAAAACCGCGCGTTTGAGAAGGTGCAGACGAAGTTGTTGGAATATCGGAAAGCGGGCTAAGGCTCGCCTAAAAATATGTCCGATGAAATAAAAATAGTGCCCTATAATTCGGAGTGGCCGCTGCTTTTTCAAAAGGAAAAAGCAGAATTACTTTCAGCACTAGATGATCTCAATATTTTAGAAATTGCGCATGTAGGAAGCACTGCAGTTCCTAAGCTTTCCGCTAAACCCATCATAGATATGATGCTGATTGTAAAATCATTATCCGATGCGAAAGAGATGCTTATATCGCCTCTTTCGCAGCTAGATTATGTCTATTGGCCGGATAACCCAAAAACTGATCGAATGTTTTTTGTAAAAGGCATGCCACCATATGGCAAACAGCGCACGCACCACATTCATGTATTTGAAACTGGGCATGAAGAAATAGCAAAAAGAGAAAAATTCATTTCTATTTTGAAAACAGACGAATTTGCCAGAAAAGAATACCAAACACTAAAGCTCAAATTAGCAGAAATGCACAATACTGATAGAGAAGCATATACAGAAGCTAAAACAGATTTTATCCAAAAATATTTGGATTAACCTTTAACCTTCAACACTGGATCCAGAGCTTTTTTCCCATCTCGAATTGCGAAATGGATCTGCGGGGTTTGGACGTTGCCGGTTTGGCCTACGGAGGCGACGACCTGGCCTAATTTCACTTTATCACCCTTTTGCACCGTGATTTCTTTGGCGTGGGCGTAGGCGGTTAACCAGCCGTTTTTGTGGCGGATGATAAGCAGGTTTCCGTAGCTCGCTAGGTCATTTCCGGTATAGACCACTGCTCCATCCATCGAGGCATGGATCGGCGAGCCTTCTGGGGCGGAGATATTCACGCCATCATTATATAATCCGCCCGATTTCGCGCCGAAACGGGAGATGACTTGGCCATTGACGGGCCAGATGAATTTGCCTTTGCGGTCGACTTTGGCATGCACCGCAAACGGCTTGAATCCCTCGTTTTCCTGTAAGATCGCGGAAACGGGGGTGGCTTCGGGTTTAAAGTGCGGAATCGGCACGCCCGCGATGATTTTGCTATCAGGCTCTTCAAGGCTGCTATGCGGCTGGCCTTTTGTTGGTGGTGGCAGCTCCTCAATGTTCATTTCTTTGATTGCGGCAGGTTGGCTTTGTTTCACATTGCCATAGACCGGTCTGAAGGGAATATTTTCATCCGGATAGACCGAAGGCGTAATCGATTGTGGCGCCCCACTATCATGCAGCGCAATGGGCGCGGATTTTTGTGTGCCGCATGCGGTTAGGGAAAAAAGACAGAGAAATGCTAGCGTTTTATGCACTCAATTCCTCCCATATAGGGCCTCAAAACTGTTGGCACTATAACAGAACCATCTGCCGTTTGGTAGTTTTCTATAATCGCCACCAACGCCCGCCCGACCGCCAAACCGGAACCATTCAACGTATTCACAAAAGCCGTACCCTTTTCGCCCTTCTGACGGTAACGAGCCTTCATGCGACGAGCCTGGAATGTCCCAAATTGCGAACAGCTGGAAATTTCGCGATAGGTCTTCTGCGCCGGCAACCATACCTCGATATCATGCGTTTTCTGGCTTTGAAAGCCAGTGTCGCCCGTGCACAAAATAATCACCCGATACGGTAGTTCCAACTTCTGCAAAATCTTCTCCGCACATTCCGTAATGCGCTGATGCTCGACTTCCGCCTGCTCTGGCGTAGTAATGCTCACCATCTCGACTTTATTAAACTGATGCTGGCGAATCATCCCTCTGGTATCACGGCCGGCAGAACCTGCTTCCGAACGGAAACAAGGCGTAAGCGCGGTGAAGCGAAGAGGCAATTTTTCCTCATCAATAATGCTATCTGCAACAAGATTGGTTACTGGTACTTCCGAAGTCGGAATCAAATAATGTGTTTCGCCGGCCTTAAATAAGTCTTCCTTAAATTTTGGCAACTGTCCTGTGCCCACCAATGCATTATCTTTAACCAATAAAGGCGGGTTTACCTCGGTAAACCCGTGTTCTTCGGTTTGCACATCGAGCATAAATTGCCCCAATGCACGTTCGAGTTTCGCAAGCTGGCCTTTAAGCGTTACAAAACGTGCGCCGGAAATTTTAGCAGTCTGTTCAAAATCCATCAATTTCAGGCCCTCGCCGATAGCCACATGGTCTTTCGGTTCGAAGCTGAATGTTTTGGGTGCGCCCCATTTGCGGAGCTCTTGGTTGGCACTTTCGTCTGTGCCCTCAGGCACTTCGTCTAGCAACAAATTCGGGATGGTAAGCAGCAATTGGTTCAGCGGATTATCGAGGCTATCTTCGCCCTGCCCGGCTATTTTTTCCTTCATTTCCTTAGAGCGAGCGAGCAAATCATCGGCGTTTTCGCCCTTGGCTTTGCGCATGCCGATTTCTTTAGCAAGGGCGTTCATTTCCTGTTGTAGTTGCTGGCCCTTGGTTTTATCAGCACGAACTTCCGCATCCAGGCGCAAAATCTCCTCTGACAGAGGCGCAAGTCCTCGGCGCTTTAACCCGGCGTCAAACTGCTGCGGGTTTTCCCTGATCCATTTTATGTCGTGCATTCTCTATCCTTTTACACGCGAAAACCGAGAATTCATAAAGGATCATCAACGGAATGGCAAGGCAGGTCTGGCTTACGATATCAGGTGGCGTGAGAAGTGCTGCAGCAATAAAGATGAGTACAATCGCCAGCCGCCGGCCTTTTGCTAGCTGTGCCGCCCCAATCACCCCTCCCCGCACCAATAGGGTCAAAATAATCGGTAGCTGGAACGCAACCCCAAAAGCCATGATAAATTGCATAGAAATGCTCAAATAATCACCTACTCGTGCTTGCAGCTCAATGGGTAATTTGGTGCCGGGCTCCCCCATGGTTTCAAAACTCAAGAAAAACTCCCAAGCCAGCGGAAACACAAAATAATAAGCCAGTGCGGCACCTATAATAAACAATGTGGGTGATGCAATTAGATAAGGCACAGCCAGCTTTTTTTCCTGCTCATAAAGCCCTGGCGCCATGAACAAATAAATTTGCCAGGCCGTAAACGGCACCGCGACAAAGGCACCACCGAAAAAGGCCAACCGCATATAAGTAAAAAATGCCTCGGTAAGGCTGGTATAAATCAGCTTATGCCCAGCATCATTCGGGCCATAGGCCACACTTAATGGGCGCAGCAGGAACTGATAAATCTGCCCGGAAAAGAAATATGCCACGCTAGTTGCCGCGATAAAAACCAACAGCACCCAAATAAGCCGGCGCTTTAATTCAATCAAATGCGCAATCAGCGGCGCGCGTGTATGTTCAAACTCGCTCATGATCGGGCGTATGTGTTATTTTTAGTTTTTCTTCGGCCATATAGGTTTCATACCAATTGCCGTCATCGCCTTTAATTTTGCGGAGCGGTGCGGTTTCTTCTTCCACCGTGCGGAGAATTTCTTTCATCGGCGCGGTGACTTCATCCATCATACCGCGTGCACCGCGTACCATTTTTGCACCTTTACGCAAAATATCGGGCAGATCTTCAGGCTTCAGCACCAGCAGGGCTACCACTAATACCAGCCCTAATTCTCCCCACGAAAACCCAAGCATGGATTACTCTTTCGTTTCGGGTTTTTCGCTTTCTTTCATGCCATCGCGGAAGCTTTTCATGCCCTTGCCGATATCACCCATCACTTTTGGCAATTTGCCCGCACCAAACAGCACGAATACAATCACCAAAACAATCAGAAGTTCGCTAAAGCCGATGCCCATAATTTATCTCCAAATAGTTGTTCGTTAGTGTTATAGTGTTGAGCTCTTTAAAAATAGGAAATGTAAATGCCCCATGGCGGTCTCGCAGATGTGATCTACCTTTTAGGCGCGGCGATTGTCGTTGTCACCTGTTTTAAGAAACTAAATTTAAGCCCCGTGCTAGGCTATCTTTTTGCCGGCACCGCCATCGGCCCCTATGGGTTGAAGCTGGTCGAATATACCGAAACCACAGGTTATATCGCCGAATTCGGCATTGTATTCCTGCTGTTTTCCATCGGCTTGGAGCTGAACTTAGATCGCCTCAAAGCCATGCAACGTTATGTATTTGGTTTGGGCTTTTTGCAGGTCTTGCTCACTTCCGGATTATTCATCTTCATCTGCCACTTCTTGGGGTTAGGCCTCTCGCTTTCGATCATCATTGGTTCCGCCCTTTCTCTTTCTTCGACTGCCGTTGTGATGAAAGTGCTCGATGAACAGGGCGATGAGATGACCAAGGTTGGCCGCACCTCGCTTTCGGTTCTCATCTTCCAGGATATCATCGTGGTCTTCTTGTTGGTGTTAGTACCTTTGCTTGCAGCGGGTGATACAGACCGCGTGTTTATGACCCTTGGGCAAGCAGGTGTGCGTGCTGCCGTTGCACTTGCCATTATCACGTTGATCGGAAAATTCCTCCTTCGCCCAATGTTCCAAATTATCGGCCGAGCGAAAAGTGAAGAGCTGTTTTCGGCCACCACCTTGGTCGTGGTATTAGGCTCCGCTTTTGCCACCGAACATTATGGCCTCTCGCTCGCGCTCGGCGCTTTTTTGGCGGGGCTGATGATTTCCGAAACCGAATTCCGCCTGCAAGTAGAAGCCGATATCACGCCCTATAAATCCCTGCTCCTAGGCCTGTTTTTTATGAGCGTAGGGATGCTGCTTGATGTCGGCCTTCTCTATGACAAAGCATTCCACATATTAGGCATCACCTTCATGATTTTGCTGATGAAAGGCTTGATTATCTTCCTCCTCGCCCGCACCTTTGGCCTTAAGCAAGGCAAGGCTGTGCATACCGCTTTAATTATGTCACAAGTCGGTGAGTTTGGCTTCATTCTCTTCGGCATGGCCAATCGTCAGGGCATGTTAGAAACGACGCTCTATCAGGAATTACTAGTGATCACCGCGCTCACCATGGCCTTAACCCCAATCATGGCTGCCTTCGGTAAACGTATGGCCCGTCGCTTAAACCCTAACATCAAACTCTCGACCAATGAATTGCTGCAGGAAGCCAATGACCTCCATAACCACATTATTATCTTGGGTTATGGCCGTGTAGGTCGTGTGATTGCAAAAGTACTCACCGCGCAGGATGAGCAGCATATCGTGATCGATAGCGACAGCACCAACGTTCGCGAAGGCCGTAAAAACGGCAAGCCAGTTCTGTTTGGTGATGCGACTAAAAAAGACATCCTTAACGCCGTCGGCCTAAAGCGTGCGAAGGCCGTTATTATTACCATGAATGACCGCCGTATTTCCTCAAGGCTCGCTGCCATCGTCTCCGAGGAAGTGCCCGGCACCCCCATCGTCGCCCGCGGATGGGACACAGAACATGTCAAACAACTCGAGAAAGCCGGCGCGAAACTCGCGATTGCTGAGGCCTATGAGTTGGGCCTCGTCATGGCCTCCTCCACCTTAAACATCACAGGCACCGAAGAATCCGAGCTAGACCGCGTTCTGCGTACCTTCCGTAATGATGACTATGCCTTGCTAAAAGCGCTATCGGCAGGGAAAAAACCTGCTTAGCCAACGGATGATTTGACTTTTGATTAACCGCTGCCTATAAGCACGCTCTCTTTTGGTTTCAAGAGGGCTCGTAGCTCAGGTGGTTAGAGCGCACGCCTGATAAGCGTGAGGTCGGAGGTTCAACTCTTCCCGGGCCCACCATCCTTCGCCCTTTGGGCTTCGGATGGCTTACGCCGGCGATAGGATTGAGATATGCGGCAGTTGATAAAAAAAATGTTGAACTGTGCGCTGAAGCGGTTTGGGGCTGAGATTGTTCCAACGCAAATTCTTTACCCCTGGCAGAAAAATATTATTTTCCTCCCTAGTTTTAATCAATTTCCGTTGCCTAAAGATGCGGCGGAATATCTCACGACTAACAACCCGAAACTAATTGATCTACAACAGCGATATAAAGCGTTTGATCCGGCTGTAACTACACCGCTTGTGTGGACAGATAGCCATATACGCCCCGAATATATTTCGCATTTCCGCGGTGATAATGCCTGGGTTTGGCAATTGAGGGGGGCGGGTGCGAATATTCTCTCCTATGCCATCACTTATTATTACCTCAAATCCATTGACCGCCTGGGCCTTTTTGACAAGCTCACAGAAGATAATAATTTCGGCAATTTTAGCTTCACCATTGATGGCCGCCAAATTTCACGCGATTTGCTGGATTCGATTGCGGAAATATACTTTCTCGATAAGCATTTTAACATCGCCTCCCGCTCCGATATCCGCATATTGGATGTCGGCGCTGGTTATGGCCGCCTGGCCTATCGCGTGCTCAGCGCATTTCCGCAGATTGAGAGCTTTTCGTGCACAGATGCCGTTGCCGCCTCCACCTTCGTCAGCGATTATTATTTACGCTTCCGGGGCCTCAAAAATGCCCAAGCTATTCCGCTGGATCAAATTGATAATATGCTGCGCGATCACCCCGTCGATTTTGCAATGAATATTCACAGTTTTTCCGAATGCCGGCTAGAGGCCATCGAATGGTGGGTGCGCTTATTAAGCAAGCATCGCGTGAAACATCTCGTCATCGCCCCCAATGGCGACACGAGATATTTACGCACCAATGACGGCCAAGATTTCCTCCCGATTTTAGAACGTTACGGCTACAAATTTATTACCAAAGAGCCAAAATACCTAGACCCCGTAGTGCAAGAATATGGTCTAATGCCAACCTGGTATCATTTGCTGGAATTAAAAAGATAAGCGTAGACTATCCCGCTTTAGTCCAAAGCGGGAAGGTAACCACAAAAAATCCCATTTAAAATCAGCAGCTTGTAAAGAGACAACTCTTCTGTTAGAATTGCACTAAGTTGGCAGAGCATGAGAATCCTATGGAAGAAAATACGATACCTGCACCTGAACCTGTTTCTTTGCCTCTTCGCAAAAAGCCTATTTTAAGTATCATCAGCACCGTTCTTGGTGGGGTTAGTCTGCTTCCATTTTTGGGGATCGCCTCTTTACCGGGGCTTATTATGGGCATCGTCGGTTACGTGCGCGAGCGACATGTCACCGGTATTGTCGGAACACTCCTTTCCGTCGCAGGCATTGCTACGAGCCCTACCGTATGGGGACTTTTTGGAGCACTTTGGTTGGGTGGCTACTGCATGATTGCAGATTGCTCAGCGAGGATTACGGAAGTGATGGAAAACCCAGCTGTGCAGAAAGAGATCAAAAATTTCGTACAACAGGGAGCTAGCGCTTCCGCAGTAGTTGATTATCCAAACGAATGGGAGCGCAAAGAATTTGATGAGAAAAGCCAAGAATTACCACCCAGTATTCATATCGGCACTACTCTGTTTTCTGAGAAATATGCCGCCATTCCTGGTCAGAAAGCTGTGATGTTGCACATTATGGTGCAGAAAAACAAAGCTGAAACTACTGACGCTTTCATTACGCGATTTATCGAGGAAAAACTAAAGGTAACCAACCCAACCCTACAGGTTACACCTATGGAGCCGGTTACCATTAAAAATGAATATGACCCCAATAATAACATCGCCCAAATGCGCCTGTTTTCAGGTGGCCGACTGAATAATCTGGAGGCAGTAGCTTATATTGATGGTGGCGCACACATCTTGTTGGTGATCTTAAGCGCGCCTACGCGGGCGGATTTGGAAGCAGCATGGCCCCTTTATTCCGATATCTTGCTGAATAAAGTCGCCTTCTCCGTAAAAGAACCCGCTCCTGCTACGGATGCCCCAGGTACGTAAATGAAATATTTACTAAAAACGCTGGCTGCCCATATATTTATTTTGACCTTTGCAACAGCCATGCTGGTTCCCTGGCAGGATATTTTTATCACGTGCAAGCGCGAAACACCTGAACGCATCTATTGCAGCATTGAAGAACATTTTTTTCTCGATATTCATGTGCGAAAGGCAGAGGCAATAGATGTGATTAATGCGGATTATAAGGTAAATCATTCTAGTCACAATAACCGAAGCACAACTACTTCTCTGGTTGCACTGATTGACCGTCAGGGAAAACCAACAGCAATCTCTTCTCTCTCGAGTAATTTTGATTCAGAAAGAAAAGGCCAATTATTAAAGGAACTTCGAGCGTTTATTCGCTCCTCCGAATCGCACTATGAAACTCATCTGGAATATCGTTACTGGTTTTCCTATGTCGGCCTCGCCCTATGGGTAATGGGCCTCAGTGGCCTGCCCTGGACCATCCGAAACATCATCCGTGGCCACAATTAATTATTTTCCCACAGGAGGGCTTACCGTAATCAGAATTGCCGGTAGCGCGCTAAAGCCGCGCTACATATAAAAAAACCCCACTGAAAAACATACATAAATACCTTATAATACACCGCTCCCTTGCTATTTCCCAAAGCTTGCATTATCTCAGTGCAACATCTGTAAAAATAAGGGTTTAGCGTGTTTAATACTGCATTAAAAAAGATTTTCGGTTCGGCGAATGAGCGGTTTGTGAAATCGTTGCAGCCGATTGTGGAGCGCATCAATGCGCTCGAGCCGCAATTTGAGGCGATGAGCGATGAGGAATTGCAGGCCCAAACCGGTCGCTTTAGGGCCCAGCTTTCCGTTAAAAAAATCGACGATATTTTGCCGGAGGCCTTCGCCGTAGTGCGTGAGGCGTCCAAACGGGTGCTCAATATGCGCCATTTTGATGTGCAGTTGATCGGCGGCTTGGTGCTGCATAAGGGCATGATCTCGGAAATGAAAACCGGGGAAGGCAAAACACTGGTGGGAACGCTTGCGGTTTATTTGAATGCGCTCGCTGGCAAAGGTGTGCATGTCGTGACGGTGAATGATTATCTTGCGAGCCGTGATGCGGCGTGGATGGGGCAGATTTATAAATTCCTCGGGCTTACAGTCGGCTGCTTGGTGCATGGGCTAGATGATGACGAGCGCAAGGAAGCGTATAATGCCGATATCACCTATGGCACGAACAACGAATTCGGCTTTGATTATCTGCGCGATAATTTAAAATTCCACCTCGAAGAAATGGTCCAACGCCCGTTCCATTACGCGATTATTGACGAGGTCGACAGTATCTTGATCGATGAAGCGCGCACACCATTGATTATTTCCGGCGCCGTCGAAGACCAATCCGAACTTTATCAGCGTATGGATAAATATATCCCAAAGCTCGAAGCACGTGATTACGACAAAGATGAGAAACAACGCAGCGTATCGCTCTCGGAAGAAGGCATGAAATCCGTGGAAGCATTGCTGCGCAGAGATGGCGTGATTTCAGAGGAAAGCAGTCTTTACGACATCGAAAATATCGGCGTCGTGCACCATGTGAACCAAGCTCTGCGTGCGCACAAATTATTTACGCGCGACGTGGATTACATCGTCAAAGAAGGCAAAGTGATGATCATCGACGAATTCACCGGTCGTATGATGGAAGGCCGCCGTTATTCGGAAGGCCTGCACCAAGCACTCGAAGCGAAAGAACACGTCAAAATCCAGCAGGAAAACCAAACCCTGGCCTCGATCACCTATCAAAACTATTTCCGCCTCTATCCAAAAATCGCGGGCATGACCGGTACGGCGATGACAGAAGCAGCCGAGTTCAGCGAAATTTATAAACTGGAAGTGATCGAAATTCCGACCCACCGCCCAGTGAGTCGCCAGGATTTTGATGACGAAATCTATCGCACGATGAACGAAAAAAATAACGCGATTCTGCGCCAGATTGAAACCTGCCATGCCAAAGGCCAGCCCGTGTTGGTCGGCACGATCAGCATCGAACGTTCGGAGCAACTCGCAACCCTGCTCAAGAAAAAGAAAATCGCGCACCATGTATTGAACGCTCGTTATCACGAGCAAGAAGCGGCGATCATCGCGCAAGCCGGTCGCTTTGGTGCAGTTACGATCGCAACCAACATGGCGGGTCGTGGAACGGATATCGTGTTGGGTGGCAATCCCGAGATGACCAAGGAGCTAAGCAAAGAGCAACATGCCGAGGAAAAACGCAAAGTCATCGAAGCCGGTGGTCTTTATGTAATCGGTACGGAGCGCCATGAAAGCCGCCGGATCGATAACCAGCTGCGTGGCCGTTCCGGTCGTCAGGGCGATCCTGGCACTTCGAAATTTTATCTCTCGCTCGATGATGATTTGATGCGCATTTTCGGCTCCGAAAAAATGACCGGCATGCTGCAAAAACTCGGCCTCAAAGATGACGAAGCAATTCAGCATCCATGGATCAGCCGTGCACTCGAAAAAGCACAGCAACGTGTTGAAGCGCGCAACTTCGACATCCGCAAAAATATTCTGAAGTTCGATGACGTGATGAATGATCAACGCAAAGTGATCTATGAACAGCGTATCGATCTTATGGAAGCCGTCGACATTTCCGAAACGCTGATCGATATGCGCGAGGAAGTGCTTTTGGAATTAGTTGGGCGCCACGTTCCTGAAAAATCCTATGCCGAACAATGGGACGTTGAAGGTCTCGAAAAAGAAATCTTCCGTATTTTTGCTTTGCATTTGCCAATCACCAGCTGGGCAACAGAAGAAGGAATTGGACCTCAGGAAATTCATACGCGTGTGAAGCAAAACGTCTTCACCGAAGTGGATTTGAAAACGCAAAAAATCGGCGCAGAAAATATGCGCATGATGGAAAAACGTGTGTTGCTGCTCACGCTCGATCAGCTCTGGAAAGACCATTTGCTCTCGCTCGATCATTTGCGCCAGGGGATTAACTTGCGTGCTTATGCGCAGAAAGATCCGCTGAACGAATTCAAACGCGAAGCATTCATTATGTTCGATGCGATGCTTTCAAACCTGCGCGAATTAGTCTGCCAACGCCTCGCACAGTTTGAACTACATTCTGCCGATGAGCTGGAAGCACTGGAAATCAAAGCGCCAACTAATATGCATGAGACACGGTTGGATCCGGCGGCGGGTTATCAACCAACGCCAGTCAGCGATATCGGCGGAACAGTGCGGATTAAAACCGATGGGCCGATTGATCCGAATGACCCAGCGACCTGGGGCAAAGTGGGCCGCAATGATAATTGCCCATGCGGTAGTGGTAAAAAATATAAATTCTGCCATGGTAAAATTACATGAGCAAAGAAACCTTGCCAAATTCGTTTGAAGAATCGCTGAAAGAGCTAGAACAAATCGTCCGCCGAATGGAAAGCGGCGGCCAAGACCTAGACCGCTCCATCGCCGATTACGAACGCGGCATGGCCCTCAAAGCCCTCTGCGAAAAGCGGCTGAATGAAGCAAAACTTAAAGTCGAAAAAATTGTAAAAAGTGCAGATGGAAAGGTGAAAACCGAGCCATTTAACGAAGTGTAGTTCTTTATTAATTGTAATTTCTTTTGAGCCAGCAGGTTGCCAACCTATGAAACTAATTATTTTTATTCTTGTTTGGGGAACGCTGTCGTCTTCACTGGCTTCTGCTAGTGAAAATGATGATGCCAATACTGCAGACGTTCATTGCATGTTACGTTCCCTCACATCAACAATGGCAATCCTAAAAGCAGGAACATTATCTGAAAATCCGGTTGCTTTAGGAGCTCTGATCACGGCTCCCATTTATTTTGTTGGACGAATAGATGCGCGCTCACCCAATTTTGACATGGCCCAGAGTTTATCAAAAGAATCAGATAAAATGGAAAAAATGACAGTAGAAGAATCCAAGGCTGAAACAAAGCACTGTAGCGATGTGATGCAGGCCAAAGGGGAAAAATTAAAAGAAATTGGTCGTATTTTACAGGAACAATCAGCAAAATGAGTTTGATCCACTAAAGGAATTCTTTTTTTAGCAGCTCGTCTTTCGTCAGCACATAATCGCTTTCTTCCCATTTATTTTCCGCCGCCTTTAGCCAATCACCCAGTGCTTTACCAGTAAGGTGCGGCACTTCACTCCCGCTAACCGGGAATGCTGGCGGATTAAAATCGGGGAGCCATTTTTTGGCTTCTTTTAGTTCGACGTTGGTGGCTTGTACTAATAGGGCATTCCAGGCTTTGTCTTTCCCTTCTTTGCGCGCCAGCGTTTTGAATGACAATGGCTGCGAGCAAAACAGCTGCAACGTTTTTTGCTGCGCTCTGGAGAGTTTCCAGCGGGTGGAAATCGGGTCTAGGCTTAGAACAGACTGATACAGGAGGTAAGAAAGCCGGCGCAGAGACAAAGTGTTGGAATCACAATCCACAAACGGTTCATAATGTTTCTCCCTGGCTATCTTTTCCGCCGCAATTTTTGCAGCGTTTGGCTGTAATGAAGGTACCATAACTGCAAGCACGCCGCAATCTTGCATTAATTTAAGCACGGCCGAAGGATCTCGCGTCCCCAGGATTTTGAGCATCTCTTTCTGCACCCTCTCACCCGAAAGCCGCCCCATATGTGGCGCCGCAGCCGCACAAGCCGCCAGCGTTTCGGCGTCCGGCAGCACCTTGCCATATCGCCCATAAAAGCGGAAATAGCGCAGTACCCTTAAATAATCCTCACGAATCCGCTCCTCCGCCTTCCCTACAAAACGGATAATTCCTGCCTGCGCATCTTGCTGTCCGCCATAATAATCGGTGATGTTGCCTTCTTTATCGAGCGACATCGCATTCAGCGTAAAATCCCGACGAGCCGCATCTTCTTCCCAGCTTTCGCTATAGGTAACTTTCACATGCCGACCATCACATTCCATATCTCGGCGTAATGTCGTGATCTCATAAGGTTTACCCTCCAAGATCGCGGTCACAGTTCCAAAATCAATACCGGTTGGTTTGGCTACGATGTGGCTATGGGTCAGCACACCCATCACTTGCTCTGGGCGCAGTGGGGTTGCCATATCCATGTCAGCGGAAGTCAGCCCAAGCACTGCATCCCGCACACAGCCACCCACTAGGCGCAGTTCGGCAGGTGCCAGCACTTCTGAGAGACGCAAAAAATGCGGGTGGGTGATGAGGGCTTTAACGTGTTTGTTCATGCTGGAACCGCTCAGCCTCGATTGATTCTTTTTGCTCCAACGCCCAGGCGATCAAACTGCCGATGGTGATGATCATGACAATAATCAGCGCCCAAAACCAATAACGCAAAGCGGGATCGTTCTTCTCTAATTTCTTGTCGCGAAATTTTAGCCACACCACAAAGGATATGAAAAGAACGATTGGCAAAAAGCGTAACAAGAGATAAAGCATAGCTATGGTTTTAAACATTAGCATGATCGGCTGCACGGGTAAAATGGGAAAGGCAATCCTTTCCGAGATTTCTGCCCGCCCAGATTTCTACAAACTCGCCGGCGGCGCAACCCATGGCACCAGCGAAGAACTCGGCACGAAGTTAGGCGATGGCCTTGAAGTCACCTCCGACCTTGCCGCAGCAACGCGTGAAGCGAATGTGGTGATCGATTTTTCAAGACCCGATATGACCATGCAATTGATGGAAATGCTTAAAGCAAACCCAAAGCCTGTTATCATCGGCACCACCGGTCTTTCCACGATCGAGCAAGCGACCATCGAAAAAATGGCAAAAAAAATGCCGGTGCTGCTTTCTTCCAACACGAGCCTGGGCGTAAATTTATTGCTTGGGTTAGTGAAACAAGTGGCCAGCAAATTGGGTGAGGAATTTGATATCGAAATTATTGAGGCACACCATAAAGATAAAGTGGATGCCCCTTCCGGCACTGCAATCTCTTTAGGAAAAGCGGCAGCCGAAGGACGGGGTGTCACCTTCGAAACGGCAGCACTTTATAACCACACTGGCAAACGCACCCCTGGTGGTATTGGCTTTGCCTCTATCCGTGGCGGCGATATTGTGGGCGAACATAACGTGATATTTGCTGGCAGAGGCGAACGCCTAGAGCTTGGCCACATCGCTACCGACCGCGCGATTTTTGCGCGTGGTGCGCTCAAAGCGGCTGCATGGCTCGCCGATAAAAAGAGCGGCTTTTACACCATGCAGGACGTGTTGTTCTATTAAATTCCGTAAGCGTGAAAATCTTTCGCCGTGGAGTGGAATTTTAATTTCTGGAAATATTCCATCGGGTTTTTAGGCGTCACCAATGCATCCGGTTTTGGGTTCAGCCAATCTGTCATCCGTGTCATCAAAAAGCGCATTGTAGCACCCAGGCAGAGAATCGGGAATGCAGCTTTTTCTTCTGCGCTTAGTGGGCGGAAGGTTGCATAGCCTTCGAGCATGCGCTGCGATTTGGTGATATTAAATTCGTAATTCGGTTCGAAGCACCACGCGTTCAGGCAAATAGCCAGGTCATAGGCGAGCATGTCGTTGCAAGCGAAATAGAAATCAATAATGCCGCTCAAGCTCTCGCCCTCAAAAAATACGTTATCGGGGAATAGATCGGCATGGATAATGCCCTTGGGCAAATGTGTCGGCCATTCAGATTTCAGGCGCACAATTTGTTGGTCGATAATCGTTGTAGTCTCCGGCCATTCTTTTGCGGCTTTCACTTTGATATTTTCCCACATAGTCGGCCATGCGGAAAGTGAAAGCGCATTTGGGCGCGAGATGGAGAAACCATTTCCAGCAAGATGCATCTGCGCGAGATGCTTGCCCACTTCACGACAATGCTCCGGATAAATTCGGGTGACACTTTTGCCATTCAAGAATGAAACCATCGCGGCTTGCTTACCCGCAATTGTATGCACTACCGCATCATCCTCACCTTCAATCGGCAGCGGGCAAGGCACACTACCTTTGGCGAGATGCTGCATCAAACCAAGGAAGAACGGCAAATCAGATGTTGCAACGCGTTGCTCATAGAGCGTTAGGATCGCCCTACCCGCTTCATGAGCCAAAAGATAATTAGAATTTTCGACACCCTCGGCAATGGGTTTCAACTGCACATCACGCAAGCCGTAAAGCGACTCTATGCGCTTGATGTCAGTTTCGGAAACGGCGGTGTAAACTGCCAAGCAAATTTATACGTGAAAGAGATCAGCGTTCGCAGGCCGCTTATCACAGGGTGAACCAGCCGCCCCAACGCATGGGCTTTTAAGCTCCTTAGGCGCGGAAGCGCAGGAGGAAAGCATAAGCGGAATAAACAGGGCAAATAAGAAGGTACGCATTGCAAAATAATAGCCGACCAGAGAACAAATTCAAAGGTTTTTTACTTCGGCGACCCTTTTTTCAACCCCACGGCATCGCGCATGAGATTGCCCGCCCCCTTGGTGACATTATTCGCCATTTGCGCATTGGACTGCATAGTATTGGTAAAGGTAATACCACCTTCGCTCAATTGCGATGCCGCTTGCACTGCCCATTGGTTCATTTTAACCATGATCGTGCCCAACATAATCACAACGAACAAGGTAAACATATCCATCACCTCGGTGATTTGGATGGGTTCTTTCGGAGGTCCTTCATTCTCTCTTTCCAGCCTAAAGCTATGAAGGCGAACGACTTGCCCTTCTGTTTGCTGTCTTTCAGAGCACACTTTATAACCGGGCTTGAACATGACATCCAAATAATTAAAGAACACGCCGTTAAAGAATGCCATAAACCCAACCAATAGCACTGGTTGTAACGAGAAGTTGATAAGCTGTTTTATCCAGCCCTCAAACAGGGGTTTGGTTTGGTTGAATAATAAGAAGATGATGAACACCGGAGATATGGCATAAAGCAGCGCACGGGCAATGCCGGCCATGATATAAATCTGCACCGCCATGATAACTGTCCATAAATAAGAGAGCACCACGCTAAACAGCAGCAACCCAACAATTAGGCCAACACCACTGATGCTAAACATCGCACCCACAATAACGGCAAAGCGCACAGAAAGCAGCGTGCCCAACACTTTATCGTCAATGAAATTAAATACATCCATCGGTGTAACAGTTGTGCCTGTCTCCCCCGATGCACTGCTAACAACAGCCGTGGTAAAAATTGTGCTAAGTTCTGTGGTCAGAATATCGAAGAAATCTCCGACCAATTTCTGGAAGTTTGGCCAGGAAGTTAATAGATAATAGATCACAGCCATCT
Source organism: uncultured Alphaproteobacteria bacterium (assembly GCA_903821695.1). Classification (GTDB taxonomy): domain Bacteria; phylum Pseudomonadota; class Alphaproteobacteria; order Rickettsiales; family CAIJLX01; genus CAIJLX01. Next base: position 64,469 of record CAIJLX010000027.1, read on the forward strand.
TCAAAATCCGGATCACCAATTCCATCGGCGAAGGTTGTGCAATGCCTAAGGCAATTGAGATGCCATATATCGCCACAAAAAGCATCATGCAGGCCGTTACTAAATTCTTGAAGGAGCTGTCCTCAATAATTTTGGTAAAGATTTTTTCGGAAGAGCCTTTAACCGTATCCTGAATCACGGTCACGATATAAGAAATAACCCCCAGTTTTTCGCCGGTAGGGCGATACGTTGTTTTCGGCATTTCCTGTTTGCAGGCGGTATCATTCGGCGCACATGTTAAATTATAGCATGTGCTTGTATCAGAACAGCCAACTGCAAATAAGCTGATAAAACAGATGAAAAAGAGGGTTAAAAATTGCTTCATTTTTTCGCCTCAAATTCCCGTTCGAGCTGTCTGGTGCCGGAGATCGTCGCCAAGTTTGGCACCGTTCTATCGCCGCCAGCAAGATCCGAAGCCCATTCCGGTAACTCTTTCATAAACCGAAACATAGCCCCACACACAATCAATAACACTACCATCTGTGAGCCAAGACCATTTAATTGGTCACGGCTGAATGGCGTGATGGGAATAACAAAAGCTTTCGTACCGATACCTTTTGATAACATATCTGCACTTTGTGTATCAGCAATACCCTTTCCTGCAACACCGGTAACAGAAGGGCCATATCCCTGTATCAGCTGTTCACTCTGATTGACTTTTGCATTTGGGTCACTTCTTTTCACTATTGCTGTATGTGAACTTGCCGCCCTTGTGATGGTGGCAACACCTGGATCATTGCTCATTTTTCGGGCGGTTTCGATAAAATTATCCAGTGTGCCAACCAGGTTGCCTAACATTAAAAACATCATGCTGATAAACACCGTCATAATCATCGGCTGTAGGGAATAGGAAACAATCTGCCCGCGCCATTTTTGAAACATACGTTCGGTAGGCTGAAATAACATCAGCGGAATAAAAATAGGGCTTAAAGCAAACAGGAACGTGAGCGCAATCAAGGATACAATCGCAATATAAAGCGCCACCATGAAGGAGCCAACCAACATTGCAACTGCCGCGCCGCCTTGCACAAAAGCTTTTGCCCCCAATGGGCCAGCAAGCACCAAGCCACCCATCATCCCAATGCCCGCCATGTCTTTATCCATTTTTATATCATATTTTCCATCCGCATTGGGCTTAATGCCATAAAGCTTAAATAGCATCTTATCCATTCGCTGGAAAATATTCTCCCCCTCCACCCCAAATACACCCGTATCGACTAATACTAAGTTTTGGAATTGCTCTCCGGTATCCAGAATAACGTCTCGCAAATTCAACATGCCCTGCCCGTCACCGATACCAAATATCAAACTTGATACCACCACAAGTTTCAATACTGTGATTATAAATTCAGATTGCATTTGGCGAGTGCCATAAAGCACGAATTTGATCGCAAAAAATACGATTGCCAAGGTCAATACGGCCAATACTGCTTTACGCAGTTTTTGATAGACATCTAGCACCATCACCTCCGCCATTCCATCAAGTTTTTTCTTAATGCAGCGATAAACAGCCGAGATCAGCTCTCCTTCTTTCGGCTCGCAGGTGATTCTTGCGATCTTTGCCTGAGCAGCCTGCGCACCGGCATTAGCTGCCTGTGCGTTCGTGGTGAACAGCAGGAACATCATCAACACACAACTACTTAGCAATAGAACTTGCCGCATCTTTCGCTGCTCCCGTTAGTTGTGCCATACCGCGGCCGAAGCCACCCAAGTTAGAGCCCGCTCCTGCTGAAAGGCTCGCCACAAAATCCGCCACGTTATTCATCAATGCCATCATGACATATAATAGCACAATACAGGAAATCAGATGCACCATAAATACGGATAATTGGTCATACGGAACCTCTGTGACAGGAGCGGTGATGGCGTTTACTTCTTCATCACGCCTTCTTTTTAGACAGTCTAAGAAATTTTCTTCCGGCGCCACACTGTCTTTTGCGCCTAAAATACCATTGAAAGAACAACCCAATACCTTACGCGTACACTGGTTCCCTACCCTTTTTGCTGGATCTGGCGAATTCGGATCGCCATTCATGGCCTTATTCATGAGATCTAACGAATGCACCAAGCCGGCGCTGGTAACATTGCCACTGGCATCCGTGGTGCCATGCAATGCTACATTCATAGAGGCGAGTAAAAATACGACGAACGCCATCAGCATTGCCGGCTGAATCATATAACCCAGAATCATCGATATCCAGGTGATGAACATCTGTCGGGTGCGCATGAACAAAAACAGCGGAATAAAAAACGGCGCCAACAACATTAAAAAAGTGATCGCCACAAACGAAATCACATAAATCTGGAGCGCCTTTGCAAAGGCAATCAGCAGCATTAACGCAGCAGCACCCAGTAAGAATATGATAAAAATACCGTGAGGCGTAAATAATTGTGAAAGGCCAAATTCGAATAAAGTAAAATCATCCGTCACCCGATTCTGCATATTGCCATCACAATTGACATCTTTTGGGGCAAACACAAGAGAAGCTCTCTTCGCCCCTATCTCAGTGGGTTCTAGGGTGCCATTGCCATTGAAATCAAAATCAACTGTTTCATAAGTCGGCTGCACTTTACCAACAAAAGCGAAAATGGTGCAATCCACTCGCTTCCAAATATTGTTTTCCGGCGCACCAGTTGCTGAAGTACTACAAGGCCCGCTGGAAATCAGCGCACCACTGACTGTATTCACTAATGCGACATTCATATCCATCACAAGCTTATAGGTTTTCTGCAGTGCACTACCGCCTGCAACTCCAGTGCCAAAACAAAATGCAGCAACAAAGGCAAGCTTCAGCAACGTTGTCATCACCTCCGCCTTCATATTACGCATACCACCCAACACCATTTTTATTCCGGCAAGCGCAACCGATATAGTAAGTACAGACCCCACGATTTTGGCCGTTCCAGCCAAAACTTTATCGAATCCCGACCCTGCAACATTCTGCAAAATATCAGTGACACATTCTGTAAATCGATAAGTAATACCTTCTTTCGGCGTGCAGCTAAATATATTTCCAACTGTATTCTTTACGGGTCCGCAGTCTGGTGCAAATTGAGCATCCACCGCAAACGCCGCAAGTGGGGTGAGCAGAAAGAAGAGGATTGGGAAAATGAAAACGAATTTACTGTAACGTCTTAACGCGTTCATAAAATACCGGTAGCCAATCAGCGGGATCATCGCCCACCTCGCTTCGGATTTGATCAAGCAGCCGCACCGTATCCGCACGGCCGGAAAGCACACTCACTACATCCCCCATTCCCGCCAAATCAATCCGCGCGACCACCACTTCGGAAGCCTGTTTTACCAGGAAGAAGCGGCTGGTAGGGTCGGTGTTTTTAATCAGCCCAAACTCACGCTCCGAAAGCATGAAGGTGCGGCGATATTCATCAGTTGCCTTTGGATTCACCAAGAAAATTTGGGTAGAAGTTTGCTGAATCAGCGTATCGCTAATTTGGCTTTTGCTTGCATCCTCCACACTCTGCGTTGCAAACACGACCATCGCGTTTAGCTTCCGCAATGTTTTGAGCCAGTCTTTAATTTTCGGTGCGAAGAATGGGTTATCAATCAACGCCCATGCCTCATCCAAAATAATCATTGTCGGTGTGCCATCCAGCGCCATCGAAATTTTATGGAACAGATAAAGCAGCACCGGACCAAGGCTCAATTTATCGCGCAACACTTCGCCCATTTCAAAACCAAAAATTCTGCTTTGGCTGAAGTCGATTGTATCTTCCGGATTATCAAATAATTTCCCGTGAGATTCTTTACCGGTCCAAATTTTGATGCGGCTCGCGATGCTGCCGCCACCTTCAAGGCCAAAGAATGGCAGAATATTACTAAGCGTTCGATCTGAAAAGTTTAGTGTGAAGTTCCCATTAATCGCTTCATTCACTTTTTCCAAATCCTGCACCGAGAAATCTTCACCATTCACCGTGATCAAACTCTTGAACCAATCAACCAGGAACGAACGCGTCTCGCCGGTATCGGGCAATTGCAGTGGATTGAAGTTTGTTTTTCGTGATGGATCAATGATCGTATAATTGCCACCCAATGCTCGAATAAAAATATCCGCACCACGATCTTTATCGAAGAAGAACGTCCGCGCGTTAAACTTCTGCGCCTGTGTGCAGAGGAAGTTCATCAACACCGTTTTACCAGCACCCGTTGGCCCAATAATCGTTGTATGCCCTACGTCACGTACATGGAAATTGAAGAAATACGGCGTGCCGGAAGTCGTATCAAACAACGTAACCGCATCACCCCAATGGTTGCCTTTTTTGCGCCCCACCGGGTAATTATGTAGCGAAGCAAGGCTTGATAGATTGAGCGTGTTTATAATGGATTTGCGTGCGACGTAACCAAAGTTAGCGGGCATTTGCCCCCAATAGGCCGCCTGCAAATTAAGTGTTTCGCGCACTGGCACAATCCCGCAATTCACCAACTCTGAAGAAGCCAGCGATGTATTTTTTTCTACTTCTTGAATATCATCCGCCAGACACAAAATCGAAAAATGATGCGAGCCAAAACCGATATGTCCGCTCATCGCCAAATCGAGCGCGTTATTAATTTCCGATATCTGCGACACCGCCACATCACCAGAAGCCAACATTCGCCGCTGATGGTTCTGCATACTCATAATCGCGTTCTGCCGGTTTTCGAACGAGAAGGATTGCGAAATAATAAATTCAAATGGCAGCTGCAAAAAGGAATCCATCATCCCTGCAGAGGTATTCGGCGCATATTCCTTGATGCTCACAATGGAAGCAAAGCGGCTATGAGAAGGCCCACGAATTTCAATCGCCCGTGGCCCAAAATAAAGCCGGTGCGAAGGTAAAAATTTTGCAATATCCATATTCGGCACCATCAAAGGCGTCGAATGCCCGCCATTCAACACGGTGCCCAAAAACTGCAATACCTCGGAATAAAAACCATTCGGCGTTTCAACAACAGAAAGCATTTGCGGCTGATATTCACGCAATGTTGAAAGAATACGGTTCGTCACATCCGTCATATCTTTATAGCCAATTTTCGTCGCCTTTTCCCAAGCAGATTGATCCGCCTGTTGCGCAAGCGACGTGAACATATGCTCTACAATCGCGAGGCCTTTTTTGTCGTGCTTGCGCACCACCGTAATATATAAATCATTCACAAAGCTATCATGCGCCTTGTGCTTCTCCATCCATTTATCATGCACCACTTTTGCAAAACCTGGTGGCTGAACGCCATCAATTGAGGCCGCTTGGCGGCGGCGAATCGTATGAAAATATAGCGCGTAATTTCCCGATGCGATGGAGCGATAGAGTGAGTTGCGCACGTTCTTGCGCATATCCAAATCACCATCATCCGCCGTTTCGAACGAGAAGCCATTCACTTTTATGACCTGCAGCAATTCCTTATCTTTCGTCATCACCGTGTGGCGATTCCAGTGGCACAGATAAGGCGCGAAGTTTGATTCTGGGTATTCGTTATTTACGTAATAAGAATTTTTTGTCTGACGACGCGAAAACTTCATATCAATATAAATCAAACGATTGGGTGTTGCCGTGGAAGCGGGCGTTCTTACACTTCATACATCTCGAACCCTTAATAATTAACATATCCATAAAGCGTGGCTCCTTCGCACAGATAAAATAACCAATGCCGTGCAAAATGGGGGTCGCCAGGAAAAGTCCTAAAAAATCAGATGTATTAATAAAGTAAATTACCAACACGAATACCTCAACGAGGAACCATGTATAAGTCACGCCAAAAGCCATGGCCGGGCGCGTGAGGCCTAAGAAAAGCGGATCTGATTCTAATCTGCCGTTTGCCATAATTTATATCCCTGCATGATACGCTTATTCTTTGCAATTTTCACTAAATTAAGTGTAGATTGCGCCCTCTCCGAAACACTCTACCTTAAGTCACAAACATACGCAATTACAATAGGTTACTTTCGAATTTTAGCACCCCATGGCAAACCGCGTTTTAATCAGCATTGAAGATGCTTACCTTACTTTCGGCGGCAAGCCCCTATTTGAGGGCCTCACATTGCATATGTCTGAGGGTGATAAAGTGTGCCTAGTCGGCAAAAACGGCGCCGGCAAAACGACATTGATGCGCCTGATGATGGGCGAATTGGAACTAGATGGCGGCAAACGCTTCACCCTGCCCAATATCCGCATGGGCTATCTCGCCCAACGCGTAGACCATAACCCGCAAGATACCGTCCGCACCTTTATCCTCTCGGGCCTACCCAAGGAACAGCGCAACGAAGAGAACAATCACAAAGCCGATATCGTCATGTATCCGCTCGCAATCGAGCCAGATAGCCTCATGGGCACCCTCTCCGGCGGCCAACTCCGCCGTGCAGCACTCGCCCGCGCGTTGCTTGAAGAACCCGATATTTTATTGCTGGATGAGCCGACCAACCACTTAGACCTCACCGCGATTCAATGGCTAGAGGATTACCTCAACCGCTATCCCGGCGCCGTATTATGCGTGAGCCATGACCGTGCATTTTTAAACGCCATCTCGCGCAAAGTATTTTGGATCGACCGCGGCATCATGCGCACCTGCCCCCAATCGTATAGCGAATTTGATGATTGGGCCGAAGCGATGCTCGAACAAGAAGCCCGCGAAATTCAGAACAAAGAAAAGAAACTACAAGCCGAAGTAGATTGGACACAAGGCGGTGTCACCGGCCGGCGTAAACGTAATGTTCGTCGTATGCGCGAGCTGCATAGATTGCGCGAAAAAATCCGCCAAGATAAAGCCGCCTATAACAGCATTACCAAAAAAATTGAGCTCGATGCGCTCGCTGTTTCACTCGCCTCCAAACGCATCGCCGAATTTAAACAAGTGTTGAAATCCTTCGAAAAAACACCCATTCTCCATAATTTTTCAATGCAAGTATTGCGCGGCGATCGCATCGGTATCCTCGGCAAAAACGGCTCCGGTAAATCGACCTTCCTCAAATTATTGATCGGCGAGTTAGAGCCCGACGGCGGCCTAATCCAACGCGCCAAAAACATGAGCATTTCTTATTTCGACCAAAATCGCTCCGACCTCGACCCTAAAAAAACATTATGGGAAACGCTCTGCCCCAGCGGCGGCGATCACGTCTTTTTAGGTGGCGGTGAAGAAAAAAAATCGGTGCATGTCTGTGGCTATCTCAAAAGCTTTTTGTTCGATCCCAAAATTGCCCGCGATAGAGTGAGCACCCTCTCCGGCGGTCAACAAAACCGCCTGATGCTCGCCAAAATCCTAAGTAATCCTGGCAACGTTCTCATCCTCGATGAACCGACGAACGATTTGGATATGGATACATTGGATATGCTGCAAGGCATCCTCGCCGATTACCAGGGCACGCTTATAATAGTTAGTCACGACCGAGATTTCCTCGACCGCACCATCACCGAAGTACTCGCCTTCGAAGGTGACGCAAAAGTCGAAACCCACCTCGGCGGTTACACGGATTATTTAGAAGCCAAACTAAAAGCCGCTGGCAAACCCACGCCGAAAAAACAAACCGTCGCGATCGTAGAAGAAGCCCCACCTCCACCCAAACCCACCACCAAACTTTCCTTCAAACTAAAACACGAGCTCGAAAATCTGCCCAACAGAATCGCGGTGCTGGAGGATGAAATAAAACAATATCACATCATGCTCTCCGACCCGAATTTATATATGGAACAACCCGAAACTTTCGACCGCTCCACCCGTTATCTCACCCGCGCCGAAACCGCCCTCGCCCAAGCCGAAGTCCGCTGGCTGGAGTTAGAAGAGTTGCAGAAGAACAGCCAATAAGATATTGCCCACGCATGGCCCTCTCCTTCTCCGTTTTAAAAATCCGCGATTTCCGGCTGCTATTATTAACCCGCCTCTTCGGCACCATGTCTCTAAGCGGTCAAGCCGTCATCGTCGGCTGGCAAGTTTACTCCCTCACCAAAGACCCGTTCATGCTCGGCCTCACGGGGCTAGCCGAAGCAGTACCTGCCATTTTCTGCGCGATGTTTGCCGGCTATTGGGTCGATAAAAACCGCCCACACACCGTGTTTATGACAGCAGCTGGTCTAGTCTTGCTCAACATGACAATGCTGATGTTCGTCGCCGGTGGCATCATTCACGTCACCAATATCCTCTATTGGATTTTCACCGGCATCATCATTTCCGGCTTAGGTCGCAGCTTTTTCCAGCCTTCCAGCTTCGCCCTGCAAGCCCATATTTTACCTCGCACATTAATGCCCGCCGCCTCTTCATGGCTAATCACCATCTTCCAAATAGGCGCTGTAACCGGCCCAGCTTTGGCTGGATTAGTCTATGGTGGCTACAGCGTTCGCGCTGCGTGGTTTATGGTAACTCTATTCATGTGCATCGAATTTATAGCGATTATAGCAATGAGCAAAAAAACACGCCTTTACCAAACCAACAGAGTCACCGAGGCCTTTTTGAAAAGTGTTTCCGAAGGCTGGAAATTTATACTCAATAGCCGGGTATTACTGTCGGTAATGGCACTCGATATGTTCGCCGTATTATTCGGCGGTGCGGTCGCGATGTTGCCCGCCTTCGCCGATCAGATTTTACACGTCGGCTCCGAAGGCTTAGGCGCCTTGCGCGCCGCACCAGCACTTGGCGCAGGCCTAACGGCGCTCGCACTGGCGCTGTGGCCGATGAAGCAAATTCGTGCTTCCGTGCTATTAATCGCAATCGCTGGCTTTGGGTTCTGCATGATCGGCTTTGCGCTCAGCACCGTCTTCTGGATTTCGTTGCTAATGCTTGCATTAAGCGGCGTGTTCGATAGCGTCAGCATGGTCATCCGCGCAACCATCATGCAATTATTAACGCCCGATCACATGCGCGGGCGCGTTTCCTCCGTCAACAGCATGTTCATTATTTCCTCAAACGAAATCGGCGCATTTGAATCTGGATTAGCGGCAAGATTGTTGGGTTTAGTACCTTCCGTTATCTTCGGCGGCATCGGCACATTGCTGGTCGTTTCAGTCACCGCCCTTTCGCCAAAACTGCGTAAAACCGTGGTAACAGCCAGCGAAAATGTGAAGTAATTACTTGCCCTTTGCAGCCTTGGCGCTATTGGCAATTTTATCCATCAGCGCAAGCAGCACACCCGAAACAACAAATACGAGATGAATAATAATCATCCATTGGATTTCGCGGTCGCTTGTTTTTTCTATATTCATAAAAATTTTCAGAAGATGAATCCCCGAAATCGCCACAATCGATGCAACTAATTTTAATTTGAGTGCAGAGAAATCAACCTGATTTTTCCACTCCGGTGAATCTTTATGGCCGCTAAAATCAAGACGTGAAACGAAATTTTCATAACCCGAAAAAATGACAATCAGCAGCAAGTTTCCCGCCAATGATAAATCAATCAACGAAAGTGCACCGAGCACCGCGTCTGTTTGTGAAATATTGGGCAGCAATGTAAAAAAATGAAAAAGCTCCGTCACAAATGCAAACAGCAAAATGATGAGCGAACCAACAAGCCCAATATAAAAAGGCGCCATCAACCAGCGGCTAGCAAATAACCCGCGTTCGAGATAATATTCAATCTGGCTCATGCTACTTTACTCTCAGTTTTGGTTACAAACACCGCCGTACATTCCGCCATCGTTTTTGAAGCGCGGCTAATCGGATCGGTCATATAGAAATTCTCAATCGCCTGGCCAATCGCTTCCGAAGAAATCTTACCAGCCTTGCCAACTTTTTCCGCTTTAGCCGGTACAATTTTATCTACCTGCGCGAAATGTGGCGCGACTTTTACCATCGCTTCGCGCACCTGCTTCAAAGTGCCGAAGCCAAGGTCTTGCCCAGCAATTTGTGCGAGTTCTGTGATAATTTTCCAATCTTCTTTCGCTTCACCCGGTGGAAAAACAGCCAAACGCGCCAATTGCACACGGCCTTCCGTGTTCACATAAGTTGCATTTTTCTCTGTATAAGCCGCACCTGGCAACACCACATCCGCTGCATGCGCACCTTTATCTCCATGGTGGCCTTGATAAATTACAAACGTATTTTTCAGCTTCGCCGTATCAATCTCATCCGCCCCAAGCAAATAGACAACTTCGATTTTGCCAGCTTCCGCCGCTTCCAAAATCCCCGCCACATCTTTGCCCTTCGCACCCGGCACAAAGCCAAGATCTAGACCGCCAACGCGCGCCGCAGCCGTATGCAGCATGTTCCAGGTCATATTATTGGCCGTCGCAATTTCAGACAGGCTCGCCAGCAATGCGCCAGCATCTTTACGTGTCGTGATCGCTTCACCAATGATGATAATCGGGTTCTTGGCCGCCTTGATTTCGGCACAGATGGCATGCTTACCCGATTGAATTTCCTCAATAATTCCAGCTGACTGGCCTAAATAGTTAATGTTATAGGTTAAATCCACCTTTTCGCCAATCAGCGCCACTTTCAAGCCACCGGTCGCCAGCGTACGCTTGCGAATTCTGGCGTTGATAATAGGTGCTTCGAGACGAGGGTTTGTCCCAACCAGCAACACAAAATCTGCCTTATCAATACCCGCAATCGTCGTATTGAACAGATAATTGCCACGCGATTTGGTGTCGAGTTGTTCACCATGCTGGCGGCAATCTGTATGTGGACTGTTCAATTTTTTCATTAAGCTTAAGAGCGCAAACTGACTCTCGCAATCCGCCATATCTCCAGCAATTGCAGCGATTTTATCGCCATCGAGACCTTTCAGCTTCTTCGCGATTGCTTGATATGCTTCCGCCCAAGTCGCTGGCACCAATTTGCCTGCCTTCTTCACAAATGGCTTATCCAGACGCTGCGTTTTCAAACCATCGCATGCATGACGCGTTTTATCCGATATCCACTCTTCATTCACATCCTCATTCAGACGTGGCAAAACGCGCATCACTTCGCGGCCGCGTGCATCTATGCGAATATTCGAACCTACTGCATCCATCACGTCGATCGACTCGGTTTTCTTGAGTTCCCAAGGCCGCGCTTTATATTGATATGGCTTGCTAGTGAGCGCGCCAACCGGGCACAAATCCACGAGATTTCCAGAAAGCTCAGAGTTGATCGCTTGCTCCACATACGTCGTGACCTCCATGTTTTCACCACGGTTCACGGCACCCAACACTGGCACGCCCGCGATATCTTCTGAGAAGCGAATACAACGTGTGCAGTGAATGCAACGATTCATCTGGGTTTTGACGAGTGGCCCCATATATTTATCAGGCAACGCGCGTTTGTTTTCCTCATAACGGTTATTGCCGCGGCCATAGGCCATCGCTTCATCCTGCAAATCGCACTCGCCAGCTTGGTCGCAAATGGGGCAATCGAGCGGGTGGTTGATCAGCAAAAATTCCATCACCCCTTCGCGCGCTTTTTTGACCAGCGGCGTATTGGTTTTAATCACTTGCCCTTCCGCAATCGGCATCGCACAGCTCGCGACAGGTTTTGGCGCTTTTTCCATTTCAACGAGACACATGCGGCAATTGCCAGCAATTTCTAAGCGCTCATGGTAACAAAACCGCGGAATTTCGACTCCCGCCAACTCACATGCCTGAAGCACAGTTATCCCGGCTGGGACTTCGATTTCAGTTCCGTTGACGGTGACTTTTGGCATAGGAGGTTCCTTTAGGTGCTCATTTTAAGTAGCTAATTATACGGCAGAAAGCAATCGATCATTGGCGGCGATTCCTGCTTTAATTTCGGCCATAATATCGCGGTTTAAAATCTCTGAAAGTGCCGCGATTTCGCGAGCAAAAATTTCATAACCAGGCTTACCATTTTCCCGCGTGCGCCCGCACATTGTGGCCGCCGAAAACGCATCATCTGCACTATCAGTAATTTCAATCACCAGCTTGCCTTCGTTTTCAACAATATCGATCGGGAATAAGTAGCAATAAAACGGCTTATAATGCCAAGCAGGCTTGCCCTCTGCCACCGCCAAAAGCTGCAACCCGCAAGCCCCATCATCGCGCCGGAAGGTACAGGTCGTATGATCCCAATCCTTCGGATAATTTGGCTTGTCTGAATAATCAAACGGCCGTTTATTCGTGCCGCCAGTAAAGCGATCCATGCTTTCGCTGGTATCGAGCAACGGCACATCCGGAAATACTTTCACACCAACCGTCGGCAGTTTTTCCCGGTAATACGCATCATTTGCCTGCATGATTTTGAGCTCTTCCGGCTCAGTCCACACGCCACCAGAGCAGCATGTTCCGTGGCATTCACCCAGATCACACCAAGCATATTTGCGGGTAAACGACATCGCGTCCACCGTGGCATCCTTAAATCGCTCGCGAAACGCTTCTCTGTCTTTTTCGGAAAGAATTAACATGTCATTGGCTCATATGGAAAATAGCGTACATCAAGCCAAGAAATACCATCATGATAACAAGAAGCTGTTTCAAAATTACGCCACACGTTTCGTATAATTTTTAATCCGCGCCTCAATTTCCGGGCGGAAATGGCGAATCAAACCCTGGATAGGCCAAGCCGCCGCATCGCCGAGCGCGCAAATCGTATGGCCTTCAATTTGCTTGGTCACATCGAGCAGATCATCAATTTCCTGCACTGTTGCATTGCCTTTCACGAGGCGCGTCATCACACGCCACATCCAGCCTGTGCCCTCGCGGCAAGGTGTGCATTGGCCGCAAGATTCATGCATATAAAACCGTGAAAGCCGAGCAATCGCCGCAATAATATCGGTCGATTTATCCATCACGATTACTGCTGCCGTGCCAAGGCCCGATTGCACCGCCCGCAGCGAATCAAAATCCATCAACACCGTATCACAAATCGATTTCGGCAAGCATGGAACGGAGGATCCACCTGGAATTACCGCCAGCAGATTATCCCAGCCTCCGCGTACGCCACCAGCATATTTCTCAATTAATTCCTTGAGCTGAATGCCAAGCTCTTCTTCAACGTTACAAGGCGTATTCACATGCCCAGAAATACAGAACACTTTTGTCCCCGTATTATTCGGGCGACCAATATCAAAAAACCATTTCGGACTGCGACGCAAAATCGTTGGCACAACTGCAATCGATTCCACATTATTCACCGTCGTCGGGCAGCCATATAAACCAGCACCAGCCGGAAATGGCGGCTTCAAGCGAGGCTGACCTTTTTTGCCCTCAAGCGATTCGAGCAATGCGGTTTCCTCGCCACAAATATAAGCCCCTGCGCCACGATGCAGATACACATCCATTTCAATGCCAGAGCCGCAGGCATTCTTACCAATCAACCCGGCATCATAAGCCTCATCAATCGCTTTTTGCACGGCGATTGCTTCATTCACAAACTCACCGCGGATATAAATATATACCGCCTTAGCGCCAATCGCGAAACCGCCAATCAGGCAGCCCTCGATCAGTTTATGCGGCTCGTGCCGCAAAATATCGCGGTCTTTGCAGGTGCCCGGCTCAGACTCATCCGCATTCACTACAAGATAAGAAGGCTTGGGGTTCCCTATTTTATCTTTGACGGGCTCCTTCGGCATGAAACTCCATTTCATACCCGTCGAAAACCCAGCGCCGCCACGGCCGCGCAGACCAGAATCCTTCACTTCGGCAATAATCGCTTCCTTGCCTTTGGCGAGTAATTCTTTCGTGCCGTACCAATCGCCACGCTTTTTGGCGGAGGCTAAATCTGCCCCCATCGCGCCATATAGATTTGGAAATATGCGATTTTCAGGTTTAAGCATCGGGCTTCTTCTTCCGTATAGTTGGTTTTTTCGCAGCCGGTTCCGCATCATTCGCCGCAACGCCAATCGGCGCCGAAGTCTGCCGCCCAATTTGTGAGCCCATCGGCAATCCCTTGCCGCTTTTCAGCGAATCCAAAACAGTCACCACATTCTTGGCATCCAAATCTTCATAAAAATCATCGTTAATCTGTACCACTGGCGCATTCACGCAGCCACCTAAGCACTCAACTTCCATCGCAGTGAACAAACCATCCGCCGTAGTTTCATCCATACCTATTTGCAGATGACTGCATATCGCATCGGTCACTTCATCAGAGCCGCGTAGCCAGCAAGGCGTCGTGCGGCAAATCTGCAGCAGATATTTCCCAACCGGAGCGAGGTTATACATCGTATAAAACGTCGCAACTTCGTAAACTTTTATGTAAGGCATCTGCAGCATATCCGCGATCACATTCATCGCTGCGATCGACACCCAATTGCCTTCCTGCTGTCGCTGGGCGATATCAAGCAACGGCATAACAGCGCTTGCCTGGCGACCCGCCGGATATTTCGCGATAATCGCCTTCGCCTTCTTCACATTTTCTGACGAAAACGCGAAGCTTACCGGCTGTAATTCTCTTGGTGCTGTAATGCGCGCACTCATCGGTCAACCTCACCAAATACAATATCCATCGTTCCGATAATGGTCACAACGTCGGCAAGCATATGCCCTTTCGTCATGAAATCTAAGCCCTGCAAATGTGCGAAACCAGGCGCCCGCAACCGCGCGCGATAAGGCTTATTCGTACCATCGGCAACAATATAAACCCCAAACTCACCCTTCGGTGCTTCGACCGCGCCATAGGCTTCACCCTTCGGCACGTGGTAACCTTCGGTATATAATTTAAAGTGGTGAATCAGCGCTTCCATGCTCTGCTTCATTTCCGCGCGCGGTGGCGGCGCAATTTTGCGGTTCAATGTTTTGATCGGCCCTTGCGGCATCTGCTCAATACATTGGCGGATGATGCTGATCGATTCACGCATCTCACGCAAACGCACGAGATAACGATCAAAACAATCGCCATTTTTACCAATCGGAATCTCAAATTCCATCCGATCATAGACATCATAAGGCTGGCTTTTGCGCAAATCCCACGCAATGCCCGAGCCACGCAACATCGGCCCCGTAAAGCCCCAATCGAGAGCCTCTTCCGGCGACACCACGCCAATATCCACCATCCGCTGACGGAAAATCCGATTCTCAGTCAGCAAGCTTTCCGAGTCATCCAAATATTTAGGGAACTGATCCAAAAACGCCGAAATATCTTCAAGCAATCCAGCCGGAATATCGCGCGCCACGCCACCCGGACGGAAATACGCCGAATGGAACCGCGCGCCCGAAGCCCGCTCATAAAATTCGAGCATCTTCTCGCGTTCTTCAAACAACCACAGCAGCGGCGTGGTCGCGCCAACATCCAAAGCCTGCGTCGTAATATTCATAATATGGTTCAAGAGACGCGTGATTTCCGAGAACATCACCCGAATATATTGCGCCCGCAGCGGCACTTCGCAGCCAAGCAATTTCTCAACCGCCAACGCATAGGCATGCTCCTGACACATCGGCGACACATAATCCAAACGATCCAAATAAGGCACCGCCTGAAGATAGGTTTTATGCTCCATCAACTTCTCAGTACCGCGATGCAACAACCCGATATGCGGATCCGCACGCTCGACGATCTCGCCATCCATTTCCAGAATCAACCGCAACACCCCATGCGCCGCAGGGTGCTGCGGGCCGAAGTTCAATGTCATATTTTTGAGTTCAACAGCCTGGGTCATTTCGTTGCCTTTTCATCGCCGGGCAGCACATATTGCGTGCCTTCCCATGGACTCATATAGTCGAATGTTCTGAATTCTTGTGGCAGCGAAACGGGTTCATAAACCACACGTTTTTGTTCCTGGTCATAACGCACTTCGACATAGCCAGTGAGCGGAAAATCTTTGCGTAGCGGATGGCCATCAAAACCATAATCGGTAAGGATGCGACGCAGATCAGGGTTGCCCTCAAACATCACGCCATTCATATCCCACACTTCACGCTCAAACCAAATCGCGGTGCTGAAAAGCCCTGCAACGGAAGGCACCGATGTATCTTCATCCGTCGTTACTTTTACGCGTAGGCGAACGTTTTGTTTCATCGAAAGCAAATTATAATTTACCTCAAAGCGCTCCACTTCTTCCGGATAATCCACCGCAAAAATATCAATCAATTGCGAGAACTGGCACTTGGAATTATCGCGCAGTAGCTTAATGGTTTTTAGCAGATCATCACGCTCACAATAAAGCACTACGGCCTCTGCTGCCTCTTCCAATTTTGCATTAGGCAGCAGCTTTTCTAGCGTCGCTTTCATTTCTGCAATTTGTGGAAGGATCGCCATGGTTTATGCCCGCTTCAATATCGTGCCAGTGCGGCGGATTTTTTTCTGAAGTTGCAACACGCCATAAAGCAGCGCTTCCGCTGTTGGTGGGCAACCAGGTACATAAATATCAACCGGCACCACGCGGTCACACCCACGTACGACCGAATAAGAATAATGGTAATAACCACCACCATTCGCGCAAGACCCCATCGAAATGACATAACGTGGCTCAGGCATTTGGTCATATACTTTACGAAGCGCCGGCGCCATTTTATTGGTTAGCGTTCCGGCTACAATCATTACATCCGATTGACGCGGGCTTGGGCGAAATAACATGCCGAAGCGATCCATATCATAACGCGAAGCCGCCGCTTGCATCATCTCTACCGCGCAGCAAGCCAGACCAAATGTCATTGGCCAGAGGCTGCCGGTGCGCGCCCAATTGACGAGCTTATCGACCGAAGCAATCACGAAGCCTTTATCCGCCATTTCGTCAAAAGCGTTTTGCAAATGTGCATCTTGGTTGAAGGCGGGGTTGATTAATTGTTTGGTCATATCATTCCCACTCCAACGCGCCTTTTTTCCATTCATAAACGAACCCGATGGTGAGGATGCCGAGGAACACCATCATGCTCCAGAAACCATACATGCCAACATCCTTCAAGCTCACCGCCCATGGGAATAAGAACGCAACTTCTAAATCAAAAATAATGAACAAAATTGCGACAAGGTAAAACCGCACATCGAATTTCCCACGCGCATCCCCAAACGGATCAAAGCCACATTCATAGGCCGATAATTTTTCTGCATCCGGCTTAAAACGCGCAACAATAAAGGGAATTACGACAACCACCGTCGCCATAATAATCGCGATCGCAAGGAACAGCAGAATAGGTAAGTAGTTGATTAAAAGGGATTCCATCACGCAAGATGTAAAACAGCCTTCAGAAGTTGGCAAGAAAATTAACGCACTCTGGGAATTTTGTATTGATCTTGATTTTTATAAAACTCCTCTCTTACAGCCCTCAGAAAATCTGTCATTTCTTCTGCCCCGAAATAGCTTGTCAGTGAAACACTCTTATTATCCCCTGGCCTATGCATCTTTTGGAAATGCATCGTTATTTTATGCTCAACCGCAACCTTTGCCGTAGCTTCTCCTATAGCAGGTGACACCGGCCTAATTACTACCCATGCCTCCTTTGTATATTCACCTTTTTTTGTCCCGCCTGCGTCCAACAATTCCTGAAGCATATTCTGCAAACGTTCTGCATTTTCTGTTTTTAATTTTGCTCATTAGAAACGATTCTGCCGTCTTCAGCCTGCATTTTTCCAGGTACAAACCCCACCATATTTTCCACCAAGGTAGCTGCCTTATCTGCAAATGCATCCCATAATTCTTTTTCTCGTTCCTTCGTTAACACTTCGAGTTGGCTCTCAGCCTGCTCAGCATTGCCTATCAAATTATCAAACTTTTGATACAGTTGACTACGGAGCGAAGGATCCTCCGGGATTGTTATTTGCAACTGACAGAGATCGTCCCCCTCAGCCTTTTTACACCTTACATCGTTGCTATTTAGCTGACCTAACAACTCTCTATCATTGCCTTTCGGGGGCAATAATTTATTCAGCAGATCCATCACCTTTGTTTCTGGCATGTCATAGCTGGTTAATTGCGCAAGGCCGTGATTAAGAGAAATCGTCGTCGAACTATTGTGACAAAGAACTTCTTTATCCCTTAAAGCATCCAGTTTTTTAGCCACTTCTTTTGCCGCGCTGAGATAATCTACTAGCTGCTTAAGAATTGTTTTATTTTGGGGCGTAAGCAGAATAGTTAGAATCGCATGCTGCAAAATATCACCATTCAATTTTTGTTCAGGAGTAAGAGTGATTGCTTCTAATGCCTTACTCTCTTCCGTGAGGGTAATCTTCATTTGCCCATTCGTACGGACAAAAAAAGCTGCGCTTATTTCTTCCAACAAGTATTCATTACTAAGACGTCCCCTTTGATCACCTTCTTTTTCTTGATCACGCGTTAAAAACGTACAGCTAATCTTCTCAGCGTCTATCTCAATAGAAAGATCGGAAGAAAAATAACCCTCTAGTGCCTTTTCCAACACCTCCTTGATTGCATTTTCATCTACCATGAGGTACCTCTATAACAACTCACCCTTCCACTATAACCGTTAAACATTAAGAAACCCTTACATGACAAAATACACCAACAAGCCATTGAAAAATAAGACAAAACTTTCCACCAAACTCGTTCGCGCTGGAACGCTGCGCTCCAACTTCGGCGAAACCAGCGAAGCTATCTTCATGAATTCCGGCTTTTGCTATGATTCGGCGGAAACGGCAGAGAGCCGCTTTAATGGTGTAGCACCCGGCTTTGTTTATTCGCGTTATCTGAACCCCACTCTCAAAATGCTCGAAGACCGCTTGCTTGAAATCGAACCAGGTGCGGAAGCAGCTTGCGTGATGGCAAGTGGGATGGCCGCTGTGTTCGCGAGTATTATGTGTAGCATCAAACCGGGCGATCATTTGATTGCGGGCAAGGTGTTGTTTGGTTCGTGCCATTATATTATTAATCAAATCCTCCCGCGTTTCGGTGTTGAAGTAACCTTGGTAGATGGCAAAGATTTGAAGGCATGGGAAAAAGCCTTCCGCAAAAATACGACCCATGTATTCATCGAAACTCCCGCCAATCCGAATCTGGAATTGATCGATATCGAAGGCGTCGCAAAATTGTGCAAAAAACACAAAGCCTTCTTCATCGTCGATAATATTTTCGCGAGCCCCCTGCTCCAACATCCGCTGGAATTAGGCGCTGATTGCGTCGTCTATTCCACCACCAAACACATGGATGGCCAAGGCCGCACATTGGGTGGCGCGGTATTAGGTTCCGAGAAGTTCATTAAAGAAACCCTCCTGCCCTTCCACCGCCACACCGGTCCTGCCCTTTCGCCATTCAATGCGTGGGTAACGCTAAAAGGCTTGGAAACCTTAGATATGCGGATGGAGCGCCATTGCTCTAACGCACTGAAAGTTGCTAAATTCCTGGAGAGCCACCCAAAAATCGAGCGCGTGGTTTATCCCGGCCTGCCAAGCTTCCCACAATATAAGTTGGCCAAAAAACAGATGAAAGCTGGCGGCAACATGATCGCGTTTGAGGTAAAAGGCGGCAAGAAAGCTGCGTTTAAGCTAATGAATGGCTTGGAGATTATCGACATCTCCAACAATCTGGGCGATGCGAAAAGCCTCATCACCCACCCCGCCACCACCACCCATTCCAATATCGATGCCAAAGAACGTGCCGCAATTGGTATCGGCGAGGGCTTAATGCGCCTCTCTGTGGGTATTGAAGATGCGGATGATTTGGTGAATGATTTGAAGCAGGCCTTAAAATAAAATGGTGTTCACATTAAAGAAAATTTAACCTTTTTGCCCCTATAATAGCGGCATGGACGCAGAATCACAGTTTACTCTACACGAATATAAGGGAGAAGGTGTGCGTTTCCCTTGGTTGAAAGTTATAGGGTGGCCAAAGAAAGATTTTTTTGCATTCCATGTGGAGACAAGCCCTCGTGATTATTTAAAGCACGAACTGTCAAAAGCACAGCAACTTGGCCGGTATTTGGCAACCCAAACAACGGACAAAAGCGTACCTATAAACCTGCTCTATGTAGCCGATGGTGGCGTCTTACTTGCTAAAGGTATGGCTCTGGGACTGGAAGAATCCGGAATTACTTCAGAGATTTTTGCGGCCGTTCCTAACAAAGAAACACACTCATTTACCATTCCTCCAGAGGCAATTGAAAAAGCGAGTGCATCTGGAAAACTCGTTGTCTGCGAGGATTCTGTTTTTCATGGCACAAAAATTATGCAGACACTAGCTTCTTTGACTCCCGAAAGCCCTCTCCAAGTAAGCGTATATGCTGGCCGAATGAACACAAAATCACTGACATACGTTAACCCTACCCTGGACTATTTTCTTAATGGCCGGCTTTCTGGTTTAAAACCTTCGCCTCTTTTAAACATAAAGTTTCTTACTCCCACCATCTTTTCTGGAAAGGATGTCACCAAGACATCCGAGATCCTCACTCGATATAGGCACTGTTAACAAACCTCAAGTTTGATAAAGGCAAGGGCAAGGAATGCCATGAAAGTGGAATCGAGTTTGTCGACCCTCAGTGCAAGCCGTCTATTTTCCTTGATTTTCTGGAACATATTTTCAATGCGTCTTCGC
>CAIJLX010000028.1 GCA_903821695.1 uncultured Alphaproteobacteria bacterium
AACGGAAGACGTAATACCCTTTCCTCAAAATTTACCCATTCCCACTTTGCATGCATTACTTCTCTCAGCCTTGCGCCCGTTAATATTAATAGGCGCACTAAAGCAGTTAGATAATGCCAACCGCTTGCCAATCTTCCAAAGCTGCCATAACGAGTACCATGACTCTTCTCCTAAAAAGAACTAACACGCCCGTCTTTGATCTTCTTCCGTGATCTTACTGGGTTTCACTTCGGGAGCAGATGCTGCCGCGCTTTGGATAAAATCATCAAGCGAGCCATCATCAGGCGCCTTCTTACAATAAACCCACTCATCCCAATCGAACTTTTCTGTTTCCGAAACGTGATTTCCGAAGTCTTCGTCAGGGCCGGGGACGTACTTAACGCCGCCGCTCTCAACATCCAACAATTCGACGCCGGAGCGGGGTGGCTTGTACCCGAGTTCCGAGAGCTTCTCCGTCAGTTTTTTGTTCTCCTTTTTTAATTTTTTTCGCCGGTCAGTTTCCCAACCTGCAAAAAAGAGAGAAAAAAAGGCGATGCCCGTCATCGCGTAGAACATCCACGGCTCGATCTCGTCTGCTGCCAACAAAAAAACAGCCATCATTCGTCTCCTAAAAAACCAACCGACAAAGCGGGGTTACAACAGGTAAGGAACGTTTCCTCACCCACAAATTGCAACCTCGATTAACCACACAAGGCACAATACGAACAGTCTGCATTCTGCATGCAAAATGTTGCAGTTTTATGACAAAAAAGGACGTCTGGACATTTGGCCGCCAAAACACGCCGTTTGTCATCATTTTGTAATAATTCGTCGGTATCATCACACTGTTTTTGTTGGTGGTTTGTGCACGGTAAATCGCAGCTATCAGCTGAGGGTGAATTGTTTCATCCGTGATTAACTGAAGTGCACAAGGTAGTTTTCAAGGAAAGCATTATGGTTGAAAGTACGTCAGTAGGAGCACTGGTGGCGTTAGGAGCGGTTGTTTTTGGTGCTATCCGGAGTTGGTTATCGAAGGCATCAAAAAATGACGATTGGCGGCAGACAGTAGCTAGACAACTTTACGAGGCTTGCCGAGATACTGCTCACCCTTACGGCACCGGGACATGTCGCGATGGCATCGTGATCGGGCAGTTACTAAACCTGAGCGCCGACAGAAATTGGATCAGGCTGCAGGTTGGTAACGAAAAGATAGGGATGCGCTTGGGCACGAAACTCCCGCAACCCCAATTGGGAGAAAAAATCGCTGTTTATGTCAAAGATCGCCGAGTTCTACTGTGGCGATATATGAATGAGCAGTTCTACGAATGAGTTGCGATTGGAAATTGCAAAGTTACTACAACAATCGACCCGCCAGCACTTAAATGTGTTGGCGGGTTTCTTTTTTGTCTTCAATCTACATTTACAGCTTCTATGATAGATCTGCATTCCCGAATCAGTTTTCTAGTGTTACGCCTTTCTGCAATCCTTTCTGAGGTGTAGTTACCATGTTTCAGTGCGTTTTTGTTGCCCTTTGGCGCACCAGTAGAAGCTCCGCCGTGCATTCTGCATCTACCATTCGGCATTGACGGGGACTGGCACGGCGTTCCTTTGCGTGTTTTGGCATGGCAGCGTTTCTGTTTCTTGGTGTGTGATATGCTTTGCATAGGGTTGTTCCTGAGTTTTTGTTATATCCCCACCCCCCTCCCGGGTTACATTGCCAACAATGGCCTGTCCTCCGGCATGAACGTGGACGTGTTCAACGGTAACTTTCTGTTCTGATACACCCTTGCCACGGTAACGGTTTAATGCCTCCACCAGCGTTGCATAGGAGCGGGTCAGTTTGCTGGCCTGATTAAGAGATTCTCTTCTGCCCTCGAACGTTTGTTCGGAAATCATTGCCCGGCGCATACACTCCATCGCGGCATTATGTAACCCAATCATTTGCCCAGCCAACATGCCTTCCACCTCATCTTTTGGCCTAATTCCGTACATTGCTGCCAGTACAGAGGAGTATTGTTTGTCCCTTTCTTCGGGGGCTTTATGAGGCCATAAGGTGTTTGCAGTCTGGTTTATTAAAACGTGTGAGAAGTTCTGTTCTATAGAGCCGCTAACGTCTGTATGACATGCTGTCCCTTTTGGTGGGGGCACATTAATGCTGTCAGGATTAGTAGACTTTTTCTGATTTTCCTTCATAGACTCTCCTAATGAATAGTGGATTGATGGATGGTTGATCGCAGTTCCTGAAGCAGTGCCGGATGCTTAGCTTGCAGATATTCCAGCGCGACATCCTGATATGCTAACCGCTCTGCCTCAATGCGTGGTAAACCTGCCTCATATTCATAAATGGCAGCGCGTTGTTCGTAAAAATCCAGCCAATCACTCGCAGGCAATAGATGGGCGGTGGTTGCTGTGATGTTTTTAGCCGTAACAGGCGTAACAGACGTACAGCCCTGCGTTTGGGCTGCTTTCGGCGTTACGTCTGGCTTGGGCATATCCGTAACAGGCGTAACGGCCTTCGCTTCCAGCTTTGCCAGCAATGCTTCAAGACTCATGGCGCACCTCCAGTTTTTCCGCATGGATTGGATACACTTTCACAAGGCGTCCGCCAAAACGCTGTGCCTTCGCCCGCTCGCCGTTCTTATCCGCTGGTGGCAACACACCGGCCTCTTGCAATTCATCTAGCGCACGTTTGAAATCAAAGCCCTGTAATGCTTCGCGCATTCCCCCTGCCGTGAATAGATAGACGCGTTCACCATCTTCATTATGCCACCATCCTGCGCGGTCACGGGTCTGTATATCACCATTCGTTTCAGCATCGGAAAAGCGCGAGTCGCCGTGGCGTTCGATGAAGGCCGAAACTTTATCAAATATCTGCCTCTTTTCATCGTTACTATTTCCGCCACAGGTTTGCTGCCATCTTTTTAACACATCAGCGATTGCGCTAATCGCAGCACCTGATGGCCATCCAGTTAAGCCGTATTCAGTGGCAAGTTCTCCCGCCATTGCAACGAGTGCGAAACGTCCGGCCACACGCTTGGCCTGTCCTTCGCCGTCTTTAATGGTAAAATTGGGCAAAGCCTTGATGCGCTCCCAAAATTCACAAAAATCCCTTTTGTCACGAGTAAGACGCTCCAGAAAAGTGCGTCCGGCATACCCATGATGCTGTTTTGCAGCATTCTTAATGGCATCCGTTAATGCTGCGCCATCTTTCATGCCGTGCAGTTCATCCCACACACCAAAACACCTCGCCACAGGCACGCTCGGAAGCCTTGTATTTTGTCCGGCCTTCATGCGATTGCCACCTTCGGCCATTGTCGTTTCAATGCTGCGCTCACCACTGGATAATACCATGCACCGCCACCGCTTAACACCCCGCGCATTCCCGATCCAGAATTTGATGAGATTCTATCGCTCGATATTAAAGACCTAACGGTGACGTCCGTTTCCAAACACGAGCAAAAATTAACGGATACAGCGGCCGCTATTTATGTGCTCACGCAGGAAGATATCCGCCGCGCTGGGGTGTTTACAATTCCGGAGGCGTTGCGCTTGGTGCCGGGGTTAAATGTTGCGAAAGCAGCTTCCAACAAATGGGCGATTTCTTCGCGCGGTTTTAATGGCGTATTATCGAACAAATTATTGGTGATGATTGATGGCCGTTCGGTCTATACGCCGGTGTTTTCAGGCGTATATTGGGACGATCAAAGCACCTTGATTCAGGATATCGACCGGATCGAAGTGATCCGTGGCCCTGGCGCAAGCATGTGGGGTGCTAATGCGGTGAATGGGATTATCAACATCATCACCAAGCGTGCAGATGAAACCCAAGGCAACCTCGTCTCCGCCATTGGTACACCGAATGGTGGCCGCGTAGAAGGTCGGCAAGGTGGCAAGGCGGGGAAAGATGGTTATTACCGTGTCTATGCACAATCAAGCAGCGCAGGGGCATCGAAAAATCCGGATAGCACAGGTAATAATGATGAATGGTATCGGTTGCGCAGTGGCTTCCGTTATGATGGCAAATATTCTGCAATTGATACTATGACCGTTCAGGGTGATGTCTATGGTGGGGAGCAAAGCTCCGAAACCCGCCTCAATACATTCACTCCACCTTATTCCAACATCGTGCGAAGCAGTGAAAATTCCTACGGTGGGAATTTACTCGCCCGCTGGAATCATAATATCTCCAAGGACTCACAAACCAGTGTCCAAACCTATATCGATCATTATTCGCGCGATGAATTGGTTGCAGAGCAAGATGTAACCACGCTTGATTTGCAGGGCCAGCACAGCATACGCTTAAATGACCGCAACCAATTTGTGTGGGGCGGGGGTGCGCGGCTGAATATGCAACAATTGGAAGGATCGCCGCAGGTTTCCTTCCATAACCAAAATTCTACAAACCATATTTTAAATACGTTTTTACAGAATGAATATGCCGTGGTGCCGAATAAATTATTCCTTACAGTCGGTTCTAAATTTGAACATAATGATTTTACAGGGTTGGAAATCGAACCAAGCAGCAGGCTCGCTTGGCGTGCAACGGAAACACAAACGGTATGGGGCGCAGTTTCCCGCGCCGTGCGCACACCAAGCAGCGTTGAGCAAGATGTGCAAATCACAGCTGGAATATTACCAGGCGCAACACCAACAGCTTTAGTTTTGGTTGGTAATCAGGATCAAAAATCGGAAGAAGTGATCGCCTACGAACTCGGCCACCGTATTCAAGTAACGCCGAAACTCTCCTTCGATACCGCCTTATTTTATAATGATTACAGCAATCTGCAAACGGTCGGCACGGCAGGTGCTTCCTTTTTAAATCCAAATGGCACGATGTTTATTCAGCCCTATAAAGTGAATAATTTGGGTGAAGGAAACACCTATGGCACGGAAATCGCTGCGAATTGGAACGTCAACCAAGATTGGCGTTTAAGCGGTAGCTATAGCTATTTATATATGGACCTGAAAGTCCGCCCAGGTGCTGCAACCACATTAGATGGCACCGAGAAATTAGCGCCCCGCCATCAGTTTTCCGTACGCTCTTATTATAATCTGACCAATGATGTGCATTGGGATAACATGTTTTATTATGTCGATGATGTAAGCCCATCAGCCGATGCTTATTTGCGTTATGATACACGTGTTGCATGGCTTGCAATGCCGGGGCTTGAGGTTAGTTTGATTGGTCGTAACCTGACTGGTTCAGCACACACTGAATTTCCAAATACACCGCTCGCCGAATTTAGCCGAAGCGTGGTTGGACAGGTTCTGTGGCAGTTTTAAAACACATCATGCATCACTCGCGAGTAGGCTTGGTCTGCTTGCTTCTTTCTGTCTTGCTATTGCCGAGCCCGATGCATACGCAAGACGGACGGCAATATAAAGTGGAAGCCGCCTTCCTCTATAATTTTTTCAGCTACATCACTTGGCCCGGTTATGATTCACCGGAAGCATTACGCAAACCGATTATCTGTGTGGATAAAGAAGATCCGGTGGAGCCTTATTTACGCTATATCCAGCAACACGCCAAAAGCACGGATCGCCCCCTTACCATTCGCCGGATTAGCAATGGCGAAGTGCCCACCAGCTGCAACCTGCTTTTCACCCGCCAGCCGCTATATGATAAGCGTATCATTCCCCAAGATACGTTAGTCGTGCTGGATTCGGATGAAGACCTCGAACGCGAGGGGATGATCGAATTGACCCAGCAAGATGGTCATATCGTCATGGTCATTCATAACGAACGCATGAACAACAAAGGATTTAAAGTAAGCTCACGTTTGCTCGATCTGGCTGAGGTACGCTAATGCACCGTATTCGCCGGTTTAATAACCTCTCCATCCGCTTCAAACTTATCCTGATCATCGTAACCATTACGATGCTCGCATTGCTTATTTCCTCTATATTAGATGGCGTCATGCAATGGGGTGAAGAGCGCCATCAGCGTAGCGAGCAGTTGCAAATCACCGCCCGTAACATTGCGCTGCAAACACGCCCTGCCCTCGAATTTTTGGACCCAAAAGCTGCCCGCGAAAATTTGAATTCGCTGAGCACCGATATGGATATCATGAAAGGCTGCCTCTATAATGAACAACGCAAGTTGTTCGCTTATTATATCTCGCCCCAATTATCTTCTAACACCGAATGTTCACCAACCGCCCAGACGGATCAACGGAATTCTTTCCGCAGGTTGGTGCTGCATCACAATATGTATAACGGCAATAAATATGTCGGCATGATCTATGTTGAATATGATTTGACCAGCACCTATTGGCGCTTTTTCAAAATCATGCTCATACGCCTCGGCATTATATTATTGGTGCTGGCGGTGGTATGGCCCATCTCCGAATATCTCCAACGCATCATCTCATTGCCGATTGCAGAACTCGCCGAACTCACCCGCCAATTTTCCAAACAACGCGACATCCCCATCCGCGCCCGCAAACGCTCGGACGACGAAATCGGCGCTTTGGTCGATGCCTTTAACAGCATGACCAAAGATATTCGCCAGAACGAACTAGAACTTGGCCACGCGATTGCAGAACTGCGTGTAGCCAAAGAAAATGCGGAAGACGCTAACCGCACAAAAAGCGAATTCCTCGCCAATATGAGCCATGAAATCCGCACACCGCTCAATGCAGTAATCGGCCTTGCCTATATTCTAAACCTAAGCTCACCTTTGACCGACAAACAACGCAAATGCATCGAAACACTCAAAATCAGCGGCGATAGTTTGCTTTCGCTCATTAATGACCTGCTCGATTTTGCGAAATTGGAGGAAGGCTCGATTACGCTTGAGCATGTCGATTTCAATCTGCCCGAAGTCGTACAAAAAGTGCTCAGCATTATGGAGCTGCGCGCCGTTGAAAAAAATCTGCAGTTATTGTTTGACGCCAGCCAACTATCCCACACCCATTATATGGGCGATCCGCTACGCATTCAGCAAATTGTGACTAACCTGGTAAGCAATGCGGTAAAATTTACGGAGAACGGTTTCGTCAAAGTTACCTTGCTCGAAAAACCGAGTACCATCGGTCTCGATGAAATTGTCATTCAGGTCTCTGATAGCGGCATCGGCATTCCGCCTGAAAAAATATCTCTCATCTTCGAGAAGTTTACTCAGGCCGATGCCTCCACCACGCGTAAATATGGCGGAACAGGCCTGGGCCTTGCGATCTGCCGTTTGCTAGTCAAATATATGGAAGGCAGAATTGAAGTCACCAGCCAGCCCGGCGAAGGCTCCGTGTTCTCTGTTTCATTGCCGCTACCCGCCACTTCACAATCTAAAACAGAAGAGCAGCAGGCTATCGTGATGCCAGAGCTGCCGATTGACCCTGTCACTAATGAAAACCAGCGCACCATTTTGCTGGTCGAAGATTATCTCCCCAACGTCATGGTTGCGACGTCGATATTGGAACAATTCGGCTATAGCTGCGATACCGCCTATAATGGCAGCGAGGCTATACAAAAATTCCAACGCAGGCCTTACGCATTGATTTTGATGGATATACAGCTGCCAGGTATGGACGGCATTGAAACCTCACGCCGCATCCGTGGTTTAGAGCGCGCTAAAGGTCAACTCCGCACGCCAATTATCGCGATGACTGCCTTTGCACTCGCAGGAGATAAAGAAAAATCCTTAAGTTCCGGGATGGATGACTATATTTCCAAACCCTTCAAACCAGAAGAATTGATCAAAAAGATCCGCCACTATTTACGCCGGAAAGCGTAAATAATAATAGTAAGTGTCATCGCCTAGATTCCCCTAGAATTTGCGAAGGACAAATTCGGGGAATGACGATTTATAAAACATCTTCCTACTGAGATTTTATATCTAAACAGCTCTAATCATCCTCCCACGTTTATTAACAGGAGAAAGTTTATGGGCATTATGGATATGATCAACCCGAACCAAAAAGATACGCATAAAGTAGCGCCCATTCCTGAGCGTCTGAAAAAAAATCAAAAGGTGCTTATTATCACCGGCGACAATGTCGAGGACACCGAGTTTTTCTATCCCTATTACCGCCTGACTGAAGAAGGCTATCAAGTGGATGTCGCCACCGAAAATGGCGGCGCATTCGAAGGTAAGCATGGGCTAGGTTTAAAACAATCGCGTGCAGTGGATGAAATAAATCCGGCCGATTATGTGTTGCTTTATTTACCTGGCGGCAAAGCTCCCGCAAGCTTACGTGAAAATGAGAGGGTGTTGGAAATTGTGCGTGCTTTCAAAAAAGCCAACAAACCCATCGCCGCAATCTGCCATGGCCCACAAATTTTGGCTGCAGCCGATGTCATCGACGGCAAGCGCATCGCAGGTTGGCCAGAAATTCAGGACGAGATTGAAGAAGCCGGTGCCATCTTTGTAGATGAAGCATTAGTGGAAGATGGCCAATTCATCACCGCTCGCATGCCCGGCGATTTACACCGCCATTTGCATGGAGTGTTGGAATACCTCAAGGGCAATAAGAAAACAAAAGCCGATAAGCCATTTGCCGCATGATGAATTAGGCCAGTTTTATGAATGGCCTAAGCCGTTATGCGATCCGTTATGATGATCGACACCATTTTTCTTAGGCACCATAATCTGTGATGGAGTTGGCAAACCGAATGTATAATTCGATTCCTGCCTGATCTGGCTATTTCTAAACGTCCAGCATTCGCCAGTGTCATGAATAAACGTCACCCATTGCAAATCCCATTGCGGGCCGTAATCGATAATCGCGACTGCCCAGGCCTTGCCTTTTGGGGTCTGTAGTGGAATCGGGGTTTGAAGTTGTGTGAGCATATATCAATAAAAAAACCCGATGCCATTTTCATGACATCGGGTTTTTCCGTACTTACTTCTTGTCCGTAGTGCCAGGCTTCGTCAATTTTGGCGCTTTGCCATCTTCGATTCGACCTTCGTTACGCAAATTACGGCCTTCTTGCGCCATCTTTGGGTTCTTCAGTTTTTCACCGGTTTCTTCTTTCACAAAACCAGCTGCTTCTTTCACATTTCCTGTAAAGCTCATAAAATCTCCTATTTACGTTATGACCATATAGTCAATGGTCACTATCGGATAAACAGGGTGAAAAAACGATGCGCGAAGAGCCGTGTTTTTATTAAATTCCTGTAAATTGTGCTTTTTCACCATTGGCATTGATTTTATAGACTTGCGCTTTCGTATTGCCGATATCTTTGCCGGTTTTTTCATACACAATTTTACGAATATTTTCATCCGAGAGATCATCCACATGAATCGCCGACATCTCCGAAACGCGGAGATTACCATCGATTTCGCTGTGATAACTCTTCGGCAGATAAATCGTGTCGTTATTAAAATCAACCGCATAGGCAATCACACCTGGGATCAAAAAGAACAGCAATCCAATACCGTTGAGCGCCACAACACCGATATCCAGTTTACCTTGACCTTGGTTTTTGCGCTCTGGATATAGCAATGTACCGCAAGCCGTTGTTTGCAAAATCAGGCTGCTCAACACCATTAAAAAAACAAAACGTTTCATAAATATCTCCTATTATGCAGCAAGTGAAAGTGGTTTGTTATCAACTTGTAAGATGACGCCGATATTACCTCGAGTTGCTTTAGAATAAGGGCAAACTTGATGCGCTGCTTCGACTAACTTCTCCGCAGTTGCTTTATCAACTCCCGCTAATGAAACATTGAGCACTACGCTCAAGAAATACCCATTATTATCATCTTGATTCAGCGCGACTTCCGCTTTTACCTTCACTTCGCTCACTGCCACTTTCTGGCTTTTTGCAACCGCATCAATTGCGCTGCCGAAACATGCACTATAGCCACAAGCAAACAACTGCTCCGGGTTTGTACCGGGCTTGCCGCTGCCTGGTTTGGAAAGATTTAAAGAAAGCTGCTTATCATCCGTCTCCGAATGGCCCTCACGTCCTGCAATCGTTGTTGCATGTGCTGTATAGGCACTGTTAACAAACCTCAAGTTTGATAAAGGCAAGGGCAAGGAATGCCATGAAAGTGGAATCGAGTTTGTCGACCCTCAGTGCAAGCCGTCTATTTTCCTTGATTTTCTGGAACATATTTTCAATGCGTCTTCGC
>CAIJLX010000029.1 GCA_903821695.1 uncultured Alphaproteobacteria bacterium
GCGAAGACGCATTGAAAATATGTTCCAGAAAATCAAGGAAAATAGACGGCTTGCACTGAGGGTCGACAAACTCGATTCCACTTTCATGGCATTCCTTGCCCTTGCCTTTATCAAACTTGAGGTTTGTTAACAGTGCCTAGTGGTGCATCAACCACTCTGGATGCCTGAAGAAGCATTGCTACCACTGCGTATTGAGAAAAAAGAATATGTTGTAGTGGAATCCTTCCCGTCGAAGGCCTATCAGTTATGGAAACGGGTAAAATGATGTTTTCTGTATTTGAACGAATGATGGCATTTCGATATCTGCGCGCGCGGCGGGCGGAAGGGTTTATTTCGGTGATTGCCGGGTTTTCGTTTGTTGGGATCGCACTCGGGGTTGCTACGCTGATTATTGTTATGGCGGTGATGAACGGGTTTCGGCATGAATTGATGGGGCGGGTGCTGGGCATCAACGCGCATGTGACGGTGAATAGTTATTATGCGGATGGGTTTAAGGATTATGATGCTGAGCGAGCAAAAATTCAAAAGCTTGAAGGTGTAACCGCCGTATTGCCGAAGATTGATGGCGAGGTGATGGTAACGGCGAATAATATGAACACGGGCGCGCTGGTGCGGGCAATGGATGCGAGTGATATCGCACAGAAAAAAATTGTCGCGGGTGGCATTGTGAGCGGCAGTTTGAAAAATTTCCGTGGGCGTGATGTGGTGATGATTGGCGCGCGGATGGCGGAACGGATGGATGTAAAAGTTGGCGATCGCATTCAATTAATTGCGCCAAAAACGACGGCGACGGTGTTGGGTGCCATTCCACGGCTGAAGCAATATCGTGTGGTGGGGTTGGTTGATGTCGGCATGTTTGAATATGATAATGGCACGGTCTATATGCCGCTCGAAGCGGCCCAGGTTTTCTTCAAAAAACCGCAGGCGGTGGATGGGTTTGAGGTGTATTTGAAGCAGCCGGAACAATCGGAAGAAGTGGCGCAGAAACTGCAGCAAATGCTCGATCCACGGGTGCTCTATGTACGGGATTGGAAAATGATGAACAGCCACTTCTTTAATGCGCTGCAGGTTGAACGTAATGTCATGTTCCTGATTTTGACGCTCATCATTGTGGTTGCGGCGTTTAACATTATTTCAGGCCTCGTCATGTTGGTGAAGGATAAAACGCGCGACATAGCGATTCTGCGCACGATGGGTGCTTCGCAGGGCGCGATCATGCGCATCTTCCTGATGACGGGGGCGAGCATTGGGGTAATTGGCACGCTGATGGGCTTTGTACTTGGCACGACGTTTGCGCTTAATATAGAACATCTGCGCCGTGGGCTTGAGAAGTTGATTGGGATGGAATTATTTTCGGCAGAAATTTATTACCTCACGCGCTTGCCGGCAGATGTGCAGCTCGCGGATGTGGTGAGTGTGGTGGGTATGTCGCTGTTGCTTTCGTTCCTGGCAACGCTTTATCCAGCTTGGCGCGCAGCGAAGATTGATCCGGCGGAAGGAGTGAAGGGCTAATGGTCTTAAAACTTCTCAATCTTACAAAATCTTATCCTTCCGGTGAGAGCCGGCTTGATGTATTGCAAAACTTCTCACTCGAAATTCCGGCGGGAGAGATTGTTGCGTTGGTGGGGCCATCGGGTTGTGGAAAAACAACGTTGCTGCAAATTGCGGGGCTGCTGGATCGACCAGATTCCGGCAGCGTAATGATTAAAGGCGAAGAGGCGGCAACGCTTTCAGAGGGCGAGCGAACGGAGTTACGGCTTAAATATTTAGGCTTCGTCTATCAGTTCCACCATCTATTGCCCGAATTTTCAGCGCTTGAGAATGTCATGTTACCGCAATTGATTGCGGGAATATCGAAGCAAGATGCGGAAACGCGAGCCAAAACATTGCTCGATAGCTTTGGTTTAATAAAGCGGTTGCACCATCGGCCGGCCCAACTTTCGGGCGGAGAACAGCAGAGAGTGGCAATCGCGCGGGCCTTGGCGAACCATCCGAAGCTACTTTTGGCCGATGAGCCGACCGGAAATTTAGATCCGGAAACTGCGACTTCCGTGTTCGCCCAATTCATGGAATATGCAAGGAAATCAAGGCTTTCTGTGCTGTTGGTGACCCATAACCCGGAGATCGCTGCGAAGGCAGATCGTAGGATTTTCCTAGGAAAATAAAATAAGTTGTTGACATATGGGGATTATTTCCCTATAAGCCCGATCCCGAGAGTGGAACGAAGTTTTGTGCTGAAGCAAAATTGCTCAATTTTTGAGCCGGTTAACGTAAATTACTAACGTTTTTATTAAACTTTATTTATAATTTTAACCAAGTTCCACATAGGTTTTTTATACGATAACCTTGACTTTGCCTGGCCTATAAGTTAATTAGTAGGTCAATCAAGTTAAGTTTTGAATAGAGAAGATTAATGTCCGAGGTGAAAAATATTGCAGTTGCTAACAAGACATCGGTAACTGCACCGATTGCTCGCCTTAAAAGCAGTGATCTTCTTCGCACTGGTCGTGAGCTTGTGATTGAGCATAACGGTCAGGAATACCGGTTGATCCGGACGAGTAACAACAAGCTGTTATTGGTTAAATAACAGCATAACAAGCAAAGTCACCGAAACTCTAATTGAGCATTAGGCAGCAAAGCATGGTTCTTCACAAAGGAGGAGACTATGAAAGTAAGTACGTCGAAAAAAATTATTGGTCTAGCAGTATTGGCACAACTGATGTTGGCACCATTGGCTCTGCATGCCGAACAGGAAGATGTAGACAATTATAATAAAGCCGCATCCAATAAAAATGGTGGCGTTGATCTTTACGGCTATTAAGCCTCAAGGCCTTAAACGGCGCCTACTATATATTTTTGAATTTCCTGTAAATCATTCGGCTTCTGCGTGAAGCGTTCTTTTCCTGCCATCAGCTCTTTGAGGTGTAGCGGTAAAGGCGCTTCAATGCCAATCGCTTTAACCGCAGCATCCCGGAATTTCGCCGGGCTTGCGGTGGCGAGTGTCACGATAGGGTGATCTGCGTTTGCAAAAAGTTTTGTTGCTGCGCGGTAACCTATTGCGCTGTGAGGGTCTAGCAGCTCTCCGGTTTTTTCAAACGTGTTACGCATCGTCTCCAATGTCGCATCGTCATCGACCTTGTGACTTAAGAAAGTTTCTTTGGCTTGTTTGTAGACTGAATCTTCCACTTTTAATGCACCAGTCGTTTTAAATGATTCCATCAACGTAACAATTTTTTTGCCATCGCGTTTGTGCAGATCAAATAATAGCCGTTCAAAGTTGCTCGAGATTTGAATATCCATGCTGGGTGAAAGCGAAGGCTCCACACCTTTCTGGCTATAATCATTCGCTTTAAAAAATCGGTCGAGAATATCATTACGATTCGTCGCGACGATTAATTTCTCAATCGGCAGTCCCATCGCTTTGGCAATCCAGCCCGCATAAATATCTCCGAAATTCCCAGTCGGTACAGAAAAAGAAATTGCACGATGCGGTGCGCCGAGATGTAAACCAGCCCAGAAATAATAAACAATCTGCGCCATAATCCGCGCCCAGTTGATCGAGTTTACGGCGACTTTTTTGTGGTTTGGCAAAAAGGTAGCATCATTAAACATCGCTTTCACATGGTTCTGGCAATCATCAAACGTACCCGCCACCGCGATATTATGAATATGCGGAGCCAAGACAGTCGTCATCTGGCGGCGCTGAATATCCGTCACCCGACCATCTGGGAACAACATGAATAGCTGAATGAATTTGGAATCGACACAGCCAGAAATCGCTGCCGAACCCGTATCGCCTGAGGTTGCGCCGAGGATCACAATTTTCTGGTTCCGCTTGCTCAAATTATAATCAAGCATCCGCCCCAATAATTGCAGTGCGAAATCTTTAAACGCGAGCGTAGGACCATGGAAGAGTTCCAGCACGAACTGGTTTTTCTCGAATAATTTCAGGGGCGCGATCGCCGAATGGCGGAAACTGCCATAGGCTTTCGCGATTAACTCGCGGAAATCTTTCTCCGGAATCGCATCACCCACAAACGGCGCCATAATCGTATAAGCCAACTCGCCATACGAAAGCTTGGCCATCGCCGAGATTTCCTTTGCCGAAAAATGCGGCAAAGAATCAGGCACATAAAGCCCGCCATCCGGCGCCAGGCCAGCCGTAAGCACTTCTTCAAATGGCAACGCAGGCGCATTGCCGCGAGTGGAAACATATTTCATGGGAAAGCACCATAACGAGAATATATTGATTTTCAATCGCACAAAAAAGAGCCGACCATCTATCCCGAAGGATAAATGATCGGCTCGGCTTGTATTAGGCACTGTTAACAAACCTGTATTTTTATGATATAGGTTATGGCGAAAGGGAGATTTTTGCCATGAACAAGCGCTTATATCCTGTGTCTCGCGAGGTTTTCGATCTTGAAATTCGTCCGATTATTGAGGCGGTGA
>CAIJLX010000030.1 GCA_903821695.1 uncultured Alphaproteobacteria bacterium
GCGAAGACGCATTGAAAATATGTTCCAGAAAATCAAGGAAAATAGACGGCTTGCACTGAGGGTCGACAAACTCGATTCCACTTTCATGGCATTCCTTGCCCTTGCCTTTATCAAACTTGAGGTTTGTTAACAGTGCCTAAAGCAGCGAAAGTGGCTTAGCATTTCATTCGGCCATCAAAGACTTTGGAGCGTGATGCTTCTGCGTGTTCGCGGACAGTCTCTAAATTATCTTTGCCACCTTTCACAATAGTCGGGTGCAATGAGTCTGGTTTGAGGCCATCGTCGTTGGATAGGTTTTTCCGGATGCGCTTACGCGGTTGATGAAGTTTTCTTTGATTGCTTCCAGTGCTTGGCGGATGGCTTGCATACCACCCAATTCGCGTGAGGGGCTATGTGTATCAGCAAAGGTATGCGGCGCGATGATCGCCTTCTTACCCTGTTTCTGTAACATTTCAGCCACCTGAATATAGGGCTCTGATGGCGATTCTTTTTTTCCTGTCGTAAAATGATCAAGATCCGTAATAAGCCCACCGATTTGCTCTTCTTTTGTGAGTTTATCTAACGCATCGGTATCAATCACTCCTGCGCGGGCGGCATTTACAATCACTACGCCTTTTTTGGCAGCGCGCATGACTGCTTCGGTGATTATTTTTTTAGTCTCCTCATTTTCCGGAATTTGAACTACGATCACATCCGCATCTTTAGCCGCAGCCAGAATATTGTCGGTCCACTCTTTTATCGAAGGTTTTTCAGCCGCTGCTTTTTCAGGGTTACGGCTTACGCCAACCACATCATGCCCCGCTGCGGCTAATGCTTCTGCGGTTAATCCGCCAATATGCCCCGAAGCGCCGACGAAACAAATCCGCTTCTTCGCTGGCATCGTGCCTTTAAATTCTGGCCACTCACCATGGTAATTTGCCGAAAGATCATCCGAATCCGACCGCGGATTTTTTCTCTCTATCGTTTCTCGGGTTTGGCGGGCTAAATCCGTCGCCTCAAATTTCTCACTCTCTATTAAAGGATCTCGCGAGAGCACGCTATTGAGCGCATATAAAAGTGCCTTCGAGGTCGGCTCCGAGTTAAAGCCCGGCATGTTCATGATCACGCCACCCGCTTTTTCTATCGCCGCAACGTTATTAACCCCTGCCCCAATCCGCACTGCGAATTTCACGTTCGGATTTGTCACCGCTTTCGCCGCGACAATCACGCCGGTATAACCATTATCCAATTCTTTATCGATTTAGGCTGGTTTTAAATTAGGCTGATAACTAAACACCGTCGTTTTTCCTGGCGGCATTTTAAAATCATCCGGAATAGGCCCATTGACAAACACACCGCCCATGGATTCTACGATTTTTTGAGGGCTACGCTCGCTTTTATAAACGCCGCTATCAGGATTATTGAGCACAATCGGATCGGCGATTAAAACCTTGGTGTACATAATAGGGCTCCCTGTTATATCTGTAACTATATACAACAATTATGACAACTCTATGACACAACGCATCTTTTACCATAATGGCGAATATGTTAACGCCGAAAATGTCAGCATTTCTCCGGATGACAGAGGTTTCCGCTTTGGTGATGGCGTGTTCGAAACTATCCCGGTTTATAGGGCAAAACCTTATCAGGTAGACTGGCACCTCAAGCGTTTAGAGGCCGGGCTTTCTGCTCTCCAGATCGGCGATCCTGGCCTGACCCGAGAAGATGTGATGGAGATCATTCGGCGTAATACGGTTATTGAGGGCTTCGTCCGCATTATGATTAGCCGCGGTGAAGGAAGTCATGGATATCTGCCCGATTACGACATCACTTCCAACGTTCTCATGGAGGCTTTCCAGCGCACGGAGCCTCTGCCGGATGAACCCGCTAATTTATTTTTATCGTCCTACAAAAAACCATCGCTCGATATGTTGCCTGTGAACGTCAAACTCGCGCAGGGTTTAAATTCCACGCTTGCCCGCATGGAAGCGCAGGACAAAAATTGTTTTGAGGCACTGCAGTTAAATGTGGAAGGGCATATTTGCGAGGCAAGCTCGGCGAATATATTCTGGGTGGTGGGCAATAAAATATATACGCCCCCCCTTTCCACCGGCTGCTTAAACGGCAGCACACGTGCGGCGCTGATGCGGATCGTCAGTATCTATCAAGCCAAAATACCACTCGCGAGCTTGCAAGAGGTTGATGAAGTGTTCCTCACCAATTGCAATTGGCAGGTGTTGCCTGTCACCGAACTGCGGCCGATGGGCTGGAAATGGAAATCCGGTAGCACCACCGCCCATTTGCATGATTTGCTGAAGCGTGATATCGCGAAGAATGGCTAAAACCCAACTTCTCTGGCGCGACCCCTTAAAATTCCTGCCGGCCCTGCCCGAAATGGAAAGCTATTGCCTGCTCTATTCCGCCCTGATCGGCGAAGGGTTTGGCCGCTATTCGCTGCTTGCACTCTGGCCACAAGAAACCCGCAAAGCTAATGATTGGCAGAGCTTGGATAAAAATAAATCCTGGTTCGGTTATTTGGGTTATGGCCTCAAAAATAAACTCGAGCATTTGCCAGAGGATAAAGCCTCCACCCGCTTCAACTTGCCTGATTTTTGGATGACGCAATATCACCTCGTTGCCACCTTTGATCATTTCAATAAAACGCTAACGGTAGAAGCATCTGCCCAAGGCTATATCGACCAATTCGCTGCACTTGAATCCCTCCCCCCTCCTGTTTTGCCGGAAGCACCGTTCTTTAAAAACCTTGGCTCAAATATGAGCAAATCCAGCTACATGAAAAAAGCCAAAGAGGTGTTAGAGGCAATCAAAGCCGGCGAAGTCTATCAAGCCAATCTCACCCGCAAATTTTTTGGAGAATGGTCGAAACCGGTTTCGCCAGTTGCCGTATTTAATGCACTCTGCCGCTATAGCCCGGCGCCGTATAGCGCGCTCATTAAATGTGGCGTGAATTATATTCTCTCCTCAAGCCCTGAAATGTTTTTGGATATTTCGAAGGAAGGCAAAGTAATCACTAAACCGATCAAAGGTTCTGCTCCTCGTTCGCGCGATATTGAGGAAGATAAACGCATCCGCGCCGAACTCGAAACCAGCGAGAAAAATCGGGCGGAGAATTTGATGATTGTTGATTTGATGCGCAATGATCTCTCGCGTAGTTGTGAGGCGGGCAGCATCAAAGTTGAAAGCCTGCATGATATTACGAGCTATCTCACCGTGCACCACATGTCCTCCACCATTTCGGGCCAGATGCAAAAAAATAAAACTGCGCTCGATGTCGTCAAAGGCTGCTTCCCCCCCGGCTCGATGACAGGCGCACCGAAAATCAAAGCGATGGAACTCTGCTCCAAACTAGAGCAAGACGCCCGCGGCCCCTATGCCGGCGCAATAGGTATGTTTGGCAATGATGGCTCCGCCCATCTCTCCGTCGTCATCCGCACATTGCTGATGTGCCACAAAACATTCGAATTCCAAGTCGGCGGCGGCATCGTGGCTGATTCCACCCCCGAAGGCGAATGGCAAGAAACGCTCATCAAATCCCGCGGCATTTCGGCGGCTCTCAAATTACCAGAAGATGAGTTGGCGGAACTCTAAGCAATAAAAAAGCAGACTGGTGTGACCCAATCTGCTTTTTTATTTCGATGAAGTAAGAAAAAATCTCCTACTTTGTGCACTCCTGCACAATGGTTTCTACGTTGAGATCGCGCCAGATTATGAAGGCGCCAAAAAAAGACTCCAGCTTCTTAGCGACGTAATCGAGTGTTGCTGGAAGCCCGGAAGGTCCGCCGTACTCCAGGCTATGTTCCGTAAAGCACCATGTTAGCCTGTCCCTCATCGCCAAATTGTCTAGGCACTGTTAACAAACCTCAAGTTTGATAAAGGCAAGGGCAAGGAATGCCATGAAAGTGGAATCGAGTTTGTCGACCCTCAGTGCAAGCCGTCTATTTTCCTTGATTTTCTGGAACATATTTTCAATGCGTCTTCGC
>CAIJLX010000031.1 GCA_903821695.1 uncultured Alphaproteobacteria bacterium
GCGAAGACGCATTGAAAATATGTTCCAGAAAATCAAGGAAAATAGACGGCTTGCACTGAGGGTCGACAAACTCGATTCCACTTTCATGGCATTCCTTGCCCTTGCCTTTATCAAACTTGAGGTTTGTTAACAGTGCCTAGAATGTGGCCATGCTGCCCAGACGATTTGCCAATTACGGGAACAAGCTGCCGAAAATAAAATTTTCACCAAGTTCCGTACGGAATTTTTGAAAATGACGATGGAGAGAGTAGAAGAAATATACGGCATCCCGAGAAGCACTCAGGCTAATTATGAAGCTCAAAGACGTACGATTTTAGACCCTGAATCGTTCATAAGCAAACTCGGATTCCGCGCTCCGGAAGATATAACCCGGGCATTACAGACCTATATCAATCAAATGCCCACAGCGGATTATGCAGTACACTCTTTCAGTTTGCGCGCGGAAAACCTGCCTGCGGAATTTTATTTCTATCAAACGATGGGGCTAGAACCAAATCCTAAGGATTTTGCGGCCATTGCTGAGCTTCGGCAGCGCATTCCCCACTTACAGCAACAACGGACACGTTAAGCACCCCTTCCAACCCGCTGACCCCGAAAAAAAAATTTATCCACAGCCACTAAATCCTCCGCCCGTATAAAGGGAACATAAAGGAGAGGGGGTTAGGCCTTGGGGTTGCTACTTCTAGACGAGTTGAGGGGTGTCATAAACGGGTCGTTTTACCCCTCCCTATGGTAGGGGGCAGACCCCTCAAAACACTATATATTGTGCCACTTTCAGAGGATGGTGCACTGCACCAAATCGCCTTTGTTCCATTGACTCAATGGGTTACTTGCGCTATAGTCGGCCCATCAATCAAAGGAGAGTGTTTTATGGACGATAAGCGTACTGTTACCCGCATGTATTTGGCAGAAGCCGTATTCAAAAAACTCGGCTATTCCATGTCTGAAAGCGGAGAGTTGGTGGATGAAGTGCTGGAAGAAGTAATCCGCGCGATGGAAAAAGGTGAGCAGATTAAGCTCTCCTCATTCGGCGCCTTCAAAATTCGCCAGAAAAAACAGCGTGTGGGCCGCAATCCAAAAACGAAAATGGAAGTGCCAATCACGCCACGTCGGGTGGTCAGCTTCCATGCGTCCAACCTGTTGACGGACCGCATGAACAAGAAAGACTAATATGGATAAGGAAGATTCAGCGCTCCGGACGATTGGAGAAGTCGCTGAAGAGTTGAATCTTCCTGCCCATGTATTGCGCTTTTGGGAAACGAAATTTACCCAATTAAAGCCACATAAACGCCGGGGCCGTCATCGTTATTACCGCCCTGAAGATATCGACAAACTCAAACAAATCCGCCATCTGCTCTACGAACAAGGCTATACCATCAAGGGCGCCCAGAAATTCCTGCGCACCGAGCGCAAACCCGGCGACCCAGAACAAGTTGATCTCTTCGCCTATAGCACCCTGGCCGATTCCTCACCCACCCTCACCAAACTCTATCGCGGCGCACCCCTTCCCGCCCCCGCCACCAAACCCGTTTTAAAAGAACAAGAAATCACCCGCCTCAAAGAGATGCTGGATGAAATCAACCGCTTCAAGCAGCTCTTGCGGAATGATGCTTAGTGGTTTGATCGCTCCTGCTACGGACTACTGTCCTACGCAATGAGCCTAAGCCCTTACGGGCACTGAAGGGAGCGGCCTCCTTGCCGCTATTGACTTCCTTTACACAAATCACTAGCCACAATTCACAAATCACTATTGTTCGGAGCGTAGCGCAGCCCGGTAGCGCACCAGTCTGGGGGACTGGGGGTCGCAGGTTCAAATCCTGTCGTTCCGACCATTTTATTTTCCTTATTCTCACACTTCCTTGTTTTTATATTCTCGCCTAGAGTCTGGCGATGATACATCGTATCAAATTATTGCTAGCTCTCGTGCAAGAGTTAGGCACAGCGCTTACGCCGGAGACACTGCAGCGGCTGCTATTTCTGTTTTGTAAGGAGTATATCGAGCATAATCATTATTACGAATTTCTAATGCTGAGTTCGGGACCGCATTCGCTTCAGGCGGAGGCAGATTTGGGTTATCTGGTTCATAAGGGCTATCTTGTTCGGCACGAGGGATGTTTTATCGCCACAGATAAAAAACGAACGGCAACTGATCTCGATTTTTTTGAGAAGATCGGCATTCAAAAACTCAAAAAGGTCTGGGCGAATAAATCGGCGGAAGAGATTAAGGCTTATGTGGTAGATCGCTACCCTGTACCTCCTATGCCACAGATTGAAGGTCACGCCCTCTTTACTATCGGTTATGAGGGGCGTTCGCCGGAAGCCTATATTAATTTACTTCTCGATAATGGTGTAAAATTACTCTGTGATGTACGCCGCAATCCACTGAGTAAGAAATTTGGTTTCTCGAAGTCAGAGTTAGCAAAGAACTTACCACTTGTCGGGACTGCCTATCTGCATATGCCAGAGTTAGGCATTGCTTCTGAAGAGCGCCAGACTTTACAGACCGATGCGGATTATCATGCACTCTTTATGAAATATGAAGAAACAACACTCGCTCAACGGGGAGATAAATTAACAGAACTCCAGAATCTATTGACGCAATTTGGTCGAATCGCCATTACTTGCTTCGAAGCAGATGTCCATCATTGCCACCGCAATCGTGTGGCTCGCGCTATGCCGAATATACCTAATTTCCAGGCGAAAATTGTTCATTTGTAAATTATGAAAACGCGCATTCTCGTTGCCGTGAAGACGTATCCTTCACTTTCTTCTAGTTATATCGAAACTGTATGCACAGCAGGAATCCGACAGGATGGTAGTTGGGTGCGCATCTACCCCATTCCGTTTCGCCTGATGGATAAAAAGCAGAAGTTCAGGAAGTATCAGTGGATCGAGGCGAATATACAACGTGATACCCGCGATCCACGTTATGAAAGTCACCGGTTAGTGGGAAATATTAAATTACTCGGCCACCTTGGAACAAAAAATGGATGGAAAGACCGCAAACGCCATTTACTCAAAGGCGTTTTTACAGATCTCTCAATACTAGTAAAAGATGCTAGGGATGTTGGAGTTTATATTTCATTGGCGACATTTAAACCCAAGTGCATCTTACGTTTTTCACTTGAGAAGATCGCAATTGATCCTGATCTTCGGAAAAAAAAGCGAAGGCTTTCCCGGCATAAAACAAAATTGGTGGATTTGGTGCCTTACCGATTTTATTATACGTTCGAGGACGAAAACGGTAAGCGAAGCCGTTTACAAATAACGGACTGGGAAATTTATCAACTTTGCCGGAAATTGATGCGCAAATACGGAAATCAACGCACAGTTCTCTACAAACATTTGAAACAAAAATATTTTGATGAATTAGCCACAACTCGCGACGTACATTTTTTTCTCGGCACAACACGTAACTGGCATATTCGCCGCAGCCGAAATCCGTTCATGATCGTAGGAATATTTTATCCCCCAAAGTAGCTAACCTACTTCTCCCGCGTAAACCGCTGGATCTGAATCCACCACTCTGGCTCTTTCGTGATTTTGGTTAGCCATTTCATGGTTTCGGGGGTTAGTTCTTCGATGGTGAAGGTGGTTTTGGTGATGCTGAAGGGGATGGTCGGGTAGCGTTTTAGGAAGTCTTTTTGTTTGTCGCGGTTGGGGGCGAAGAAGGCGAGGTCTTCACCTTCGATAACATAGGCGATCAGCGTGCCGCCTTCGTCCTCGGGGTTTAGTTTGGTCATGAGATAGGTGCTATCGGCGACTTTGAGGGTGCGGACGAATTTATCGTTGCCGCCATTGGCGAAATGCATACGATACATATTGTCGTCTTCGGCGGTGAAGGTGACGCTGGAACCACCATTTTCGGCGCGTGTGCTGGCCCAAGTGCCGGCGAGAGCGGGGTCTAACGTACCGGTGCCCCAATAAACGCCGTAATTTTTAACAGCGATGCACCCTGCAAGTAACAGTAAAACCGAAAGCAAAACTGCGGTGCGTGAGCGCATGTTATTTTCCTAAAGCTTCAAATATTCCTTCGACCGAATCAACGACAGTATAGAGCTTGCGGACGCTTTCACCAGCGAAACCATGGCCGATAATGCTTTCCGTTAGCGC
Source organism: uncultured Alphaproteobacteria bacterium (assembly GCA_903821695.1). Lineage (GTDB taxonomy): Bacteria > Pseudomonadota > Alphaproteobacteria > Rickettsiales > CAIJLX01 > CAIJLX01. The sequence continues at coordinate 4,114 of CAIJLX010000031.1, forward strand.
AATGAATTTATCCCAATAACCATCTTGGTTAAAGATAATAATTGGTTTTTGGTGGGTGTTGAGCTGTTTCCAGGTAATCACCTCAAACGCTTCATCGAGTGTGCCGAAGCCGCCGGGAAGGATCACGATCGCATCGGAATTTTCGAACATGGTCCATTTGCGGGTGTGCATGTCATCCACAATAATCATGCGGCTGAGTTTTTTATGCTCTGATTCATATTGGTTCAGGAATTTGGGGAACACGCCGAACACTTGGCCACCGGCTTCGAGCGAGGCATTTGCCACTGCACCCATAATGCCGCAATCACCGCCGCCATAGACCAATTGCATCTTCTTTTCAGCGAGCATTGTGGCGAAGAGTTTTGCTTCACGGACATATTTTGGGTCATTACCATCGCGGGCGCCGCAGAATACACAGATAGAATTAATGCTCATGTCTTTACTTTCACTTTAAAAAATTTATGGTTGGTCTCAACGAAACGACTTACCTAGAGGCATTCATGGATATTTTGAAGCATTTTTTGTTTAAAGTTCACAAAGAGGGGGTGATTTACATCCTCGGTGCGGCGGCGATTAGCATTGTGATCTGCCTTATTTTCAACGGGGTGTTCCTGTTCTTCGCGTTGCTGACGCTCGCTGTCGCGCTTTTCTTCCGCGATCCTGATCGCACCACCCCACTTGGCGATAATTGGGTTGTGGCACCTGCCGATGGTATTGTCACCGCAATCGAAAGCTCCGGTCTTCCGCCCGAAATTGAAGGCGTTGATGGGCTTTATACCCGCATCAGCATTTTCTTGAGCGTGCTCGATGTCCATGTAAACCGTGTGCCCGCGAGCGGCGTTATCCGCCAGACCTATTACCATGCAGGCAAATTCCTCAGCGCGACCCTCGATAAATCGAGTGACGAAAACGAGCGCCAAACCGTGCTTATGGAAACGCCGGAAGGCAAAAGCCTGGCATTCGTCCAAATCGCAGGCCTCATCGCCCGCCGTATCGTGTGCGACCTTAATGTCGATGATAGCGTGCAAGCCGGTGACCGTTTCGGCATCATCCGCTTCGGCAGCCGGATGGATGTTTATCTCCCTAAAGGCGTCACCCCACAAGTCATCATCGGTCAACGCATGATCGGCGGCGAAACGATTCTGGCTGATTTGCAAAACTCTGGCCCTGCACGTCAGGGAGTGAAGCACTAATGTCCCGGCGCTCACGTAAGCCGAAGCTTCTTCATATCGGGCGGTTATTTCCCAATATGTTGACACTGCTCGGGCTGTGTGCGGCGCTGACGGCGGTGCGGTTTGCGCTGGCGGAGAAGTGGGATATTGCCGTGGGACTAGTGATTATCGCGGCGTTTATGGATGGGATTGATGGGCGGGTGGCGCGGATGCTGCATTCGACCAGCCCGTTTGGGGCGCAGCTAGATTCCTTGTGTGATACCATTAATTTCGGGGTAGTGCCGCCAATTTTGATCTTCCTGTGGCAGACCTATGAGATCAAACGCTTCGGCTGGGCATGCGTGTTGTTCTTCGCGATTTGCTGTGTATTGCGCCTCGCACGGTTTAATACCCAATTGGATAATAGTGGCCATAGCACAAGGGGTGAGCGGTTCTTCCAGGGAGTTCCGGCGCCAGCTGGCGCAATTTTGTGCCTCTGCCCGCTGATGATCCATTTCTGGGGTACGGAAAACATCCAGCTTCTAAATTGGATCGATTCGCCAATTTTCCTTTGCTTATATATGGTATTTATCGGCAGTTTGATGATCAGCAATATCCCCACCTTTTCGATCAAAAAGCTCGCTTTTAGCCCTAAACAGACCCGATTTGTCCTGCTTTTCGTCGGTGTATTGTTCATTATCCTCATTTCTGAGCCATGGCTTGCCATCCCGCTTGTCGGGCTTGGCTACCTACTTTCCCTCCCCGCCAGCATTTATTTGGCAAAACGCCAGGAAAAGAAATCCCGTTCATAGTGCCCGCCACTTGTGCTATAATTGAGCGGAATTAGGGAGTATTTCGGATGCAAAACAATAGCAAAGCCGGCTTTTCGCTGCTCGAGTTATCAGTGGTGCTCATTATTATGGGGCTAATCGCAACCGCTGTTGTTTCCGGCCGCGCCATTATTCAAGCTTCCGAGACCCGAGCGGTGATGTCTGAAATCCGCAAACATATGCAAACCTTCAACCAATTTACCGAACGCTACAAAGCCTATCCAGGCGATTTCCGGAGTGCCTCGGTCGTGTTCCAGCCGCTTATCCAGGCGATTATCGATGGTCACTATCCCTTCAGTCAAGGCCTTGCACTGACAGATTATAATGGCAATGGCGATAATCAAATCAAATGGGGCGATGCAGAAGGTGTCAAAGCGTGGTCACAATTGCAGCTCGCTGGTTTAACCGATGGGGTGGGAACCAGTGACCCGAGAGGTACGGCTGCTATTCCACGCGCCAATATTCCCGGCTCTAACATTGGCGGCGGGGGCAATGGCTATTTCATCGATTACAGCGCGACCATGCAGAATTATCTTGGGCTTGGCGGCGTCATAGCCAATGGCCGAAACACAAGATCCGCCCTCTCGCCCGAGCGTGCCGCGAATATTGACGGGAAAATGGACGATGGCAAACCTTCCAGCGGTTTTATGCAATCTACCAATGGCACAGAATCACCACCAATTAACTGCATCAACACAGCAGGCGGCTATAACACCGGCACCTCATCCGATGCCGTTTCTTGCTTATTGATGATCCGTCTGAATTAATGCTTCGCCGGAGCTAGCACCATCACCATCTGACGGCCTTCGGTTTTTGGCTCTGATTCAACACGGGCGTGGGCGGCAGTATCCGTCTTCATGCGGTTGATCACTTCCATACCAATTTCCATATGGCTCATCTCACGGCCACGGAAACGTAGCGTGATTTTCACCTTATCGCCCTCTTCCAAGAAGCGAAGAACGTTGCGAAGCTTGATGTTATAATCATTGGTATCGATGCCCGGGCGCAGTTTGATCTCTTTGATTTCGATCACTTTCTGCTTCTTTTTAGCCTCTTTGGCTTTTTTCTGCAGTTCATAGCGATATTTGCCGAAATCGAGGATTTTGCAGACCGGAGGTGCAGCGTTTGGTGATACTTCCACCAAATCAAGTCCAGCCGCCTCTGCCAATTTTATCGCTTCAGCAGGTGTCATTACACCCAACATATCACCCGCTTCGTTAATCAGACGAATCTGCGGAACGCGGATCATTTCATTGATACGTGGTCCATCATGCGCTTTTTCTTCTTCGCGCCTGTTACCACTGTTATTGGTAGGTTTTTTGAATGGCGGACGTGGGCCTTGCGGACGCGCCCCAGCAGGGCGAAATCCACCGCCCGGCGGGCGGTTAAATGTGGGGGTAGAAATAGCAGCGCTCCATTAACGTAAACATATTGTGTCGGGATCTTAACCGCTGTTTGGCTTAGTTGCAATGGTGAATAATTGGCTCAATCCCATAAAAGACTTGCCTTTGGGCCTACCTTAGGCTATCAACCCGCCTCCACGCACATAGGCTGAATGGCTGCCTACCCGTGGAAAAGTCCAGTAATGGACGAGCGTAGCGAGGACTAGCGACCGACCGGTCGCGCAGCCACCTAGCGGCGCTTGAGCGTAATTTAATAATTAAATGGAGATCAAAATGCCAAAAATGAAGACCAAATCGGGGGTCAAGAAGCGCTTTTCTGTGACCGGCACCGGTAAAATTAAGTCTACCCAGGCAGGTAAACGCCACGGGATGAGCAAGCGCACCAAAGGACAAATTCGCAACCAACGTGGCACCACTGTGATGCCTGAGTGTGATGCGGGTATTGTTCGTCAGTTCATTCCATACGGCTTGAAATAGGGAGATTTTAAATGGCACATGTAAAACGGGGTGTAACAACCCACGCACGTCACAAAAAAGTAATCAAAGCATCGAAAGGATTCCGCGGCCGTACGAAAAATACATTCCGCGCTGCCGTTCAACGCCTCGAGAAATCGATGCAGTATGCATATCGCGACCGTCGCGTTAAAAAACGCAACTTCCGCGCATTGTGGATCCAACGTATCAATGCTGGTGTTCGCGAACACGGCTTGGTCTATTCACAATTCATCAATGGCCTGAAACTGGCAAACATTGATATGGACCGCAAAGTTCTCTCCGACATCGCAGCTCTGGAGCCAGCAAGCTTCAAAGCGATCGTCGATCAAGTGAAAAAAGCGCTCGATTCTAAAAAATCGGCTTAATCTATTTCGTGCCTTGCGCCTTTCGGCGCAGGGCACTTTTTTCTTATGCAAGACCTTCTGTCACAAGCTTTGGCTGCGATCGGAAGCGTTTCCACACCGGATGCGCTTGAAGCATTGCGAGTGCAATATCTCGGTAAATCCGGCTTAGTTACCGAACAAATGAAAAAGCTCGGTTCTCTTCTGCCCGAAGAGAAAAAAACCTTCGGCGCCGAAGTAAACGTTCTCAAAACCAAAATTGCTGAAGCATTAGAACAGAAAAAATCTGTTCTAGAGAAAGCTGGCCTCGAAGCCCGCCTCGCTTCCGAAAAAATCGACGTAACACTTCCGATCCGTCCTGAAACCGAGGGCAAAATTCACCCGATCAGTCAGGTGCTAGAAGAAATGACAGCGATCTTCGCCAGCATGGGTTTTGCGATGGAAGATGGACCAGATATCGAAGATGACTGGCATAATTTTACCGCTCTCAACACACCACCAAATCATCCTGCACGCGCTATGCAGGATACATTCTATCTGCCGGGCGAATATGTTTTGCGCACCCAAACTTCTGCCGTGCAAATTCGTTCGATGATGAACAATAAACCGCCATTTAAATTCATCGCCGGTGGCCGCGTCTATCGTAGCGATTGGGATATGACGCACTCGCCGATGTTCCATCAAATGGAAGGTGTGTATATCGATAAAGGCATTCATATGGGCCATTTGAAAGGCTGCATTTCGCAATTTCTCAAAGCGTTTTTTGGCCTAGAGCAAGTGCCACTACGTTTCCGCCCAAGCTTCTTCCCCTTCACCGAGCCATCGGCAGAAGTCGATATCGGCTGCAAGAAATCCAAAGAATCATTGGAGATCGGCAAAGGTAGCGACTGGTTGGAAATCTTAGGCTGCGGCATGATCCACCCGGAAGTATTAAAAAACGTCGGCCTCGACCCAAACGAATGGCAAGGCTTCGCATTCGGCATGGGTGTTGAGCGCCTCGTGATGCTAAAATATGGCATTCCGGATCTGCGTGCATTTTATGAAACCGATTTGCGCTGGCTCAAAAATTATGGCTTCCGCGCATTGGATATTCCGACCATCGCCAGAGGTGTGGCATGAAATTCACCCTCAATTGGCTGAAAGATCATCTGGATACTTCTGCATCGCTTAACGAAATTACGGATGCACTCACCTCACTCGGCCTCGAAGTAGAATCCGTCACCGATTTCAGCAAACAATTGTCGCCATTCAAAGTAGCAAAAATCTTGCACGCCGAACAACACCCGCAAGCCGACCGTCTACGCGTCTGCAAAGTTGATACCGGCACCGAACAACTCCAAATCGTCTGCGGTGCACCCAACGCACGCGCTGGCATTTCGGTGGTGCTCGCTCCTATCGGCGCAGTGATCCCAACCAACGGTTTGGTGATCAAAAAATCCGCCATACGTGGTGTCGAAAGTAACGGCATGCTCTGCTCTGCCGAAGAACTAGGCTTAGGTACCGATGGCGAAGGCATCGTCGAACTACAAGGCGAACCGAAACCCGGAACCGCCGCCGCACCCGCACTCGGCTTTGATGATGCGTTAATCGAAATCGCCATTACACCGAATCGCGCCGATTGTTTAGGCGTACGCGGCATTGCGCGCGATTTAGCGGCAAAAGGTTTAGGCAAACTGAAAGATGCGCCGAGCAAAAAACAAGAAGCAAAAACCAAATCACCAGTCACAGTCACGCTGCAAGCGACATCTGCGCCTTATTATGTCGGCCGCTATTTCACGAATGTAAAAAATAGCGAAAGCCCCGCATGGCTGAAAAACAGATTGCAGATGATCGGCCAAAAACCAATCTCGACATTGGTCGATATTACCAATTACATCACATTTGATTTAGGCCGTCCGCTACATGTTTATGATGTCGCCAAACTTTCCGGCAATCTCGTTGTGCGCGAGGCAAAAGCCGGTGAAAAAATCCTGGCACTCAACGATAAAGAATATGTTCTGAAAGGCGGCGAGTTGGTGATTGCGGATGACAAAGCGCCTGTTGCCATTGCTGGAATTATCGGCGGCAAAGAGACCGGCGTTAGCGCTGATACAACAAATGTATTTTTGGAAGTCGCTTATTTCGAACCGGATGCAATTCGCAAAATGGGCCAAGCATTGCAGATTGATTCTGACGCGAAATATCGCTTCGAGCGCCGAGTAGATCCAGAATTTTTGCAAGAAGGCGCAGAGATCGCCACACGGATGATTTTGGAACTCTGTGGCGGTGAAGCGAGCGAATTAGTGATCGCCGGTAAATCACCTTATGTACCGCACACCATTGCCTTTGATTTTGCAAAAACTGAAAGTTTAAGCGGTGTAAAAGTTGCAAAAGAAGAAGCAGAAAAAATTCTCGCCTCACTCGGCATCACAAAAAACGGAAACGCCTTCCAGATTCCTTCTACGCGCGATGATATTAAAGCAGAGGCCGACCTCGTCGAAGAAATTTTACGCGTGAAAGGTTATGACAGCATTCCGCTCACACCATTGCCTGCAACTGAGTTTAAAGCGGCACTCAAACCGGCGCAAAGACTGCTTGGCGATATGCGTCGTTTGCTCGCGATGCGTGGGATGACAGAGGCGGTAACATTTAGTTTCATGCACAGCAAAAAGGCAGAAATTAAGCCGGAATTGATGCTCTTGAATCCGATCAGCGCGGAATTGGATGGTATGCGCCCTTCGATGTTGCCTAACCTAATCGATGCGTATCAAAAAAATGCGGCACGTGGCATCAAAAATGTCGCGTTGTTTGAAATTGGGCCGGTGTATGAGGGCGTATTGCCAGAGCAAAATCGGACGATGATTACTGGTCTACGCACAGGCGATACGGCGCCAAAGAATTTATATAAACAAGGTCGCCTGGTGGATGCGTTTGATGCCAAAGCGGACTTGTTCGCCCTGCTCGGCTTAAGCATTAATCCTGAAAAAGTGACTATTGAAACGGGTGCGACTGCGCAATATCACCCTGGCCGTTCGGCAACGCTCAAATTAGGCCAAAAAATTCTGGGCTATTTTGGTGAATTGCATCCCGGATTGGGCCTTGAAGAAACCGCTATTGGTTTTGAACTTTATGCCGATGCGGTGCCTGCACCTAACCGCAAAATACAGAAGCCTGAGATTTCCGATTTCCAACCCGTGACGCGCGATTTCGCATTTGTGGTCGATCAAAACGTAACGGCGGAAGCGTTGCTCAAAGCCGTTAAAAACGCCGATAAAAATCTGATTCGCGAAGTGGCGATTTTTGATATTTATGTAGGCAAGGGTTTGACTGAAGGCACCAAATCAGTCGCGATTTCTGTGACACTTCAACCGACGCAGAAAACACTGGAAGCTGCGGAAATTGAAGCCGTAGCTCAAGCTATTATCGCTAAAGCTGCAAAAGATTGCGCCGCTACATTACGCGCTTAAATTTTCTGGATAATGAGCTGGCAATACACATGCCGCAATTGATAACTGCCTTTTTTGAGCTTTAGAAAAGCATTGATCGCAGCGGCTGGATTATCATTCACCTGCTTATAAAATTGCCAGAAATAATCATCAAAAATCATGACGCCGCCCGTATCGAGCAATTGAAAACCTTTCAGCGCATCGATCATCACATCATCGGCATGGTGTGAACCATCGACATAGATCAGATCGAATTTTTCTGGGTTTTTGTAGTTCTCAAAAAAGCGGTAGGACGTGCCTTTGAATTTGCTCAGTCGATCTTTGTAGTTAGAAGTATTGGCATCGAAATTTTGTTCGACACTATTCAGCACATCCTGCTTCGCATGTTCATCCGAACCTTCCCAGGTATCGACACAAATAAGCTTCGCATTGGGCAATGTTTTTAGAGTGAAATAGCTGGAAAGCCCTTCCCAACTGCCAATTTCTAGCGCTTGTATATTTTTGGAACGCAAATCGGTTTTTTCAAACAGATTAAGCCAGTAAGGCACATGCAGGCTGAACCAATCATTTGATAATTTTAAAGTGACGGCTTCCTGCCGGAATTGTGTTTGCGTGGCTTTATATTTGAGGCAATAGATTCTTTCAAAGATGGTCACGATATAGCAGACATAGACGGAGATGGGGGCGGCACTCTTAAAAAGATAAACCAATGCGCTTACGCTTGCTTTGAAGGATCGCCATAGCCGGGTGAGGAGGTGCATTCTGCAATGTATAGTCGATTGCATTTTTTAGGCAACCATGCTGAAGAAAGCCTCAGAATTCCAGGATTCGTGCTATTAGGCACTGTTAACAAACCTGTATTTTTATGATATAGGTTATGGCGAAAGGGAGATTTTTGCCATGAACAAGCGCTTATATCCTGTGTCTCGCGAAGTTTTCGATCTTGAAATTCGTCCGATTATTGAGGCGGTGAC
>CAIJLX010000032.1 GCA_903821695.1 uncultured Alphaproteobacteria bacterium
GCGAAGACGCATTGAAAATATGTTCCAGAAAATCAAGGAAAATAGACGGCTTGCACTGAGGGTCGACAAACTCGATTCCACTTTCATGGCATTCCTTGCCCTTGCCTTTATCAAACTTGAGGTTTGTTAACAGTGCCTAACCAGTCATTATGTTTGGGTATCCAGCCGCCTGTTCGGCGTGGATCTTCGTTTTTATTTTCTTGAGCGGGTTTTGCGGGTGGCCTGTTTGGCGGTTCTTGTAGATCAGGATTTAATATTTTGAGTGCGGCCAGTGCGTACACACGGCAATCAAGGCCTTCGTTTCTGGTGCGGTTTTTAACCCACTCCATTCTCGCCACACCTTTATAATAACGGGTGACGCGCCGCTCAGAGACGAGCTGCTTGAACCATTCCTCCTCTCTGCTTGCTGGGAAGTGACAATAGCCTGCACCTGGCTCATGAATTTGCAGGCGGCTCATAATCCATTCTTTTGCCGTATCGGTGCCAACCGGCCAGAGCGGAACTTTCATCCGGTTGCTGGTGGTGGGCCTTCCCATAATCGGCCTGCCGGTTTGGCTAGTACCTTTAATTGCCATCACGCGGCGCATGGAGTGGCGAGTGCAGAATTCATAAACGGCTTGCGTGTGGTGACCGCCAGTGTCGATGGCCGAGCAAGCGATGAGTAGTTCGGTGCCATCTTCGCGGACGAATGTTCTGCCAAGTTGCTTCTCCAAATCCTGCCACACTTGCGGCTCTGCGGGTGAGCCGTATAAAATTTTGTAATCGATTGACCAGTTTTCTTCGCCGTATCCCCAGCCGACGATCTCCATTTCAAGGCGATCATCCTGTACGTCGATGCCGGCGGTGAGCACGAGCACTTCGGCGGGTATTTCTTTCCAGTTTTCCTTGCGGGCAATGAGGCTCGATTCTTCAACCCTCTCGCCCTGATCTTCGAACGTTTCACCGAGCGAGGTGTTGATCCACGTTTTGAGTGTCTCCGGCGATTTCTTCGCTTGCAGAAACTGCTGCACGGTTCGGCGGAAAGCAACCCATGGGCTGTAAAGTTCGTTTAAGTGAAAGCCTGCGGTGCAGCTGAAAGGTGCGGTTGCACGCCACTCACCTTTAACCATCATCTCCGATTTGTCGCTATCGTTGATAACGCAGCCGTTATGTTCACATTCGTAATAGGCTTCTTCTGGTTTGCCTTCCGGCCATTTTACCTGTGGCCATTTCAGCGTTTGGAATTCACCGCAATGAGGGCATGGCACGAAGTAACGCCGCTGGTCGCTTTGCTCGTAAGCAAGTTCGATCCGGCTTGCACCTTTGATCGTGGGCGTTGAAACCACCATGATCTTGCGGTTCCAAAACGTTGTCGTGCGTTTCATCGCAAGACTGATAGGGTCTCCCTCGGTTCCTGCCGAAACAGGGTAGCGGTCAACCTCATCGCACAATACCACGCGGATAGGGCGGCCAGCCAGGCCACTTGGTGCGTTCGCGCCGACCATAGTGATATGGCCGCCGGGGAATTTCTTATGCAGCAGCGTGTTGCCGGAATCACGGCTGCGCGGGTCTTTCACTAGACCCTTGAAGCATGGCGAATCCCGCAGCATCGGCGCGAGGCGGTCTTTACTCCAACTTTCTGCCATCTCAATCGTCGGCATCAGCACGAGCATTGGCGACGGGTCTTGCTCCGTAAAGTAACCCACCACGTTATTCATGATGTCGGTTTTGCCGACTTGAGCGGCGCTCATTACGGCAATGATTTCAACATCCTTGTCGTTAACCGCATCCATGATGCCACGTTGATACGGCGCGCGGTCAGTGAACCATTGGCCAGGTTCGGATGAGGCTTCAGGACTTAGCTTCCGGTTTGCGTCTGCCCACGCGCTTACGGTTCTTTTTGGTGGTGGCGCTAGTTTGCTCCGTGCTTGGTCGAGGGTCTGGTTTATCTGATTCCTTACCCTCGTTGCCGGTAGATTCAATGTCTCTATATTCTGCATTTTGTGATAGCTCAGTTAACGCTTCGTAAACGGTGCGTTGGAGTAGCTCCTCGATGTCAGCCAGTTTTTTACCGTGCACCAGCGGTGCCATTTTACTCGGCAAAGCAAGCAGGCGGGCGCGTAAGTTTAAGATTTCGTTCTGCCAGGCATAGGCGACATTTTCCGCCGGCAACAGCGTGCCTTTGAGTATTTCAACTTCTATCTCGGTCTTATCTGCTCGTGCACGGGTGAAGCGGATATTTTCCTGCTCCAAACCTTTGGGTATAGCCTTCTCCATATGGTGCTTTAACAGCCACTGGAAGACATCCTCGGTGTTATAGGAATTGCTTAATCCGTTCTTTGCCTTGGTTTTCTCTATCGGCATTCCCTGCTTTTGCCATTCTGTGATGGCACGCTCGGAGTGGCCGAACACCTTAGCCAGCCTCGCTTTATTTACAATTTCGCCCATGTTTTTTTCTATGACCCAGGAAGGAAGTGCCTAAAAATTTTTGTCGCTAGGAAAACCGCGCGCTCGCCCGACCCGCATACGTTTGAAGCTGGGAAGGACCCAAAATTGTAGGAAAGTGGCTGTTTCTGCGGGTTTCAGGCAACAAAAAACCCGCCTAAAGAGCGGGTTATCTTATGACGTAATATTCGACTATGTTTATATATATACCATTGGCCTAACAGCGGCGCAATATAATTGTTACAGTTTTATGAAATTTTTGAGGCTGAGAGCCATTTTCCTTGCGTTTTCGTGGGGGGGGGGGTAAACTGGCAGTATTCTTATGGCCTGCTTGGTATGTTGAATGTTGCAGGGGGCCATTGGTGGTCTTTCTGGCATTCTTTTTCAGCCAAGCAGGATCAGGGAATATCCGTCAAGAAAGGCGGTGGATTATGGCTACTGGTAGTATCGAGATCAAGTTTTGCTGTGATTGTGGAGAGCCGGACTGTGAAAGCAATCGCAAACTGGTGCTCGCAGGGTTGCCACCCCTGCAGCTCATTATCGCAGCAACGGGTGCGCTCAAAGAGTTGACGCCTCCTGCTCCTCAATCGCCATTGACGAGTGCCGGTCTTTTTGCATCTTCTCTTGACTCCCTCCGAAGGGAATTCATGGAGTTTATGGCTGAAGACGACGACGGCGATGACGATGAAACGGATGACGAGGATCCGACACCATCTGAGGGAACCGGTGAAAAGGTTCCGAAGGAATCTGAGTCTGCCACAGAAGGTGGCTCAGAAGCTCCTGACACCAACGAGTGCTAATTAATGCGTGCAGGCTATAAGTGTTAAAGTAGAAGCTGCATCTTCTGCTTTGTGATTAAACCGTCTCAAACCCCGAAAGGGTGTTTTGAGGCGGTTTTTTTTATCTATCAAAAACCTCCACCTCTGGTGGAGGTCAATTTTGTTCCTTGTCGGCCGAGATGAGGCCATGATACGGGAGTATATCCGCATCGATCAACTGAAACTGTTCAAATAACAACCGCCCTGGAGGAATTAAGATTTTTCCGTAGAATCCCTTGAAGGTCCAGTCAGTAATCCTCGTAATCTTTCTAAACCTGTAGTACCAGCGGCGGTGCTGTCTGGTCCGGATTGTCCTCGTTGAAAAAATCGTGCCATTTCCTCGCCGGTACGTTCTAAAGCCGTTCTTTCTACATATTGTGCAAGCGTGAGTCTTTCATTAGTAACATCGGTTAGTTTTACGTCTTGTGTGGCAGCAACAAAGCTTCTTAATTGATCATCATCAATGAGCTTACCGGTTCTGGCATCGACCCACAAATTACCCACGTTTTTAACTTCCAATGTTGTCACAAGATTCAGCCATGCGCTATCTATTTGTTTATTAAGCGCTGCGATTTGTTGTTTTTTTTGGGCTTCTTGTGCAGATTCATCGCTATATTCTGGTCGCAAGGCATTTTGGGTTTTGGGCTGCATTGCATTCATTGTGGCCAGAAAGACATCGGCTGTTTCAATAAGCTTTCTTTCTTTGGTTTTTTCTATCAATGTTTCTATGTTTGCTAACACGAGTGGAAGCACTGATTTTTCGTAGAGTTTTCCAGGGTTTTGAAATGTATATTGTGTCTTCTCTGGAATTTCTTGGTCGATCGTTTCTTTGAGGAAAGCGGTCAAGTTTCTGGCATTGCCAACGGTAATTTGAACGAGCGGGCCATAGTCTCCACGCATATCACCATAGCCTCCTCTTTCGCGTGTGCTGAATAACTCCTTTACTTCTGGGGGCAGATTTTCCGCGATGAGTTTGCCATACATCGCCCGGCGAGTGGGGCTGGTTTGATCCTTATTATAGGCATCAAACTCCAATATGAAATCATCTGGTGTTTTGGGTAATTTGACTACATGTTTATTAAATTCGAATTTTGTCCCAAGCATTTCATTGAGTTCTGTCCTTACTTCCTCAAAAGAACTATGCCGCTCTTTTAATAGTTGCTGTGTGCGCAATACCGCACCGGCAAAACCCTCCCATATAGACCGAGGAATGGATGACAATAGGGCTATATTATTACGTTGAATATACAAAAAATTTTGGTCCTCATTTTCAATGAGAGGCTGGCGTACAACCTTATTTTCATGGGCACCTCTAAAAACTGGCATTTCAAGATAGCATGAGCTGTGTTTTTGGTAAAGTACCGAGTCCCCCCCCCGCATTTGCGGTTTTTGGTTTATTTTTGGGTGTTTTTGGCAATTTTTCTGGATTTTAGGCGCAGTTATCCTGCGGAGGCCGCGATATTTGGTGGGGAATGCGTCACCAGATAGGCGAAGCGTTGCAGGTTGTAGACGAGGTTCGTGAGGCCGATTTTGGCACGGGCACGGGCGAGGCCGATGGTGCGGATAAGGCGCATGTTCTGATTATTTTTCTGCGCGCCAAACACATGCTCCATGCGGGCGCGGATTTTACTGCGTTCATGATTGCGGCGCTCAAGCTCAGGATGCAACGGTTTGCCGCGATAGGCGCGATAATGGATTTTGCTGATTTTTCCGAGCACCATGCACATCACTTCGTTTTCCTGTGAGCGGTAGGCACTGTCGGCATACACTTCCGCATCTGCATTCTGGGTGTCGATGAGAATCTCTGAACACTGGCTATCATGCACGCTGGCATCGGTCACATCATAGGCGCGAATCAGCTTATGCGTGACGTCTACGCTCGCGTGATTCTTATAGCCGAATGAGGACACATCATTCTTCTTTACCCACTGCGCATCATCATCGCGCTGCGCTTTTTCCTGCACCGTTTCACCCTCATCCTTTGCGCGGCGAATCGGCGTTTCAATAATCGTCGCGTCCACCA
>CAIJLX010000033.1 GCA_903821695.1 uncultured Alphaproteobacteria bacterium
GCGAAGACGCATTGAAAATATGTTCCAGAAAATCAAGGAAAATAGACGGCTTGCACTGAGGGTCGACAAACTCGATTCCACTTTCATGGCATTCCTTGCCCTTGCCTTTATAAAACTTGAGGTTTGTTAACAGTGCCTAAGCTCTCTATGTAGCCGCTTGCAAGGCCCATTGCGCCATGGTAAGGCCGGTTGTGAGACATTTCATTCGTCGTATATCGGTCATCCGGTTGCAGTATGCCCAACGCTTGCTGCTCTATTCCTTTTTTATTCCGACGTTCTTTTTCTGGCTGCTGGCGCAGTTAGTCGGGGAATGGGTCTGGCCGCTCGATACGCTGAACCAATTCCAAGTTCAGTTTATTTTCGTATTTCTTCTTTTCGCGTTTATCTTCCATCTCGCAGCGAGACCGACAGGGATGCATCTTTCGACACTAGCACTAGTGTTTATCCTGCTGCAGGTATTGCCGTTTTATATCAAACAGCAGAAACCGCCATGCCCTGTGGGTAGCTGCAAATCGGAAGCGCTGCGGATTGTGCAATATAATGTCTATTTCCAAAACCGGAACCTGACCGGCATTTTAAAATGGGCGACGGATATTTCGAAGACGACGGATATCCTGGTGCTGCATGAAATTCCGGTGCAATGGCAGCGGCCGCTGCATAAATTGAAAGCTATCTATCCTTATATGTTAATTACGGATAATGCAGCGCCTTATGACATGGCGGTGTTTAGCCATATTCCGCTTAGCCAGATTGAAAGCTGGGGCGATGGCGGTGTTTCGCGCAGTGTAGCGATTAGGGTACATGGGAATACGCCGGTGTTGGGCCTGCCATTCCAGCTATATGGCGTGCATGTGGCTTCACCCGTTTCGCAGGTGGCGTGGGAGCATCGTAATGAGGCGCTGCGGTTCCATGGGTGGCAATTACGTGATTATGTGCAGCCAAACCAGATTTTTCTTGGCGATTTAAATACGACGTCCTTTTCCGCCTGGTATCGTCGACTGCTTCGGACCACGGGCCTCAAAGATGCACAATTCGGCTTCGGGCTGATGCCCACTTGGTCATTCTTTTTCAAAACGAATGTGTTTAACGGCCTACAGATTGACCATATGCTAGTAAGCCCTGAAATCTATATCGAGGATCGCCACACGTTAGGCGATTACGGTTCGGATCACTTGCCGATTTATACGAAGCTTTGGCTTTATAAATAACTAGAACAGTACAATATCTGATGCCTGGAGGTTGGTCACGCCGGTGAGGGTAATGGTACCTGCACTGGTAGTCAGCACACCGTTAAAGAACGTAGCAATCGCTGCATCTGCTGATGCAACCAATGCAGATGAAAGTGCGATATGATCCGTGCCGGAAACGAAATCTGTAATCACATCATTACTGTGCTCTAAGCCAAAATAGAATGTATCCGCGCCTGCTTCACCGCTGATCGTGTCATTTCCTTTGTCACCATAAAGCGAATCATTGCCATCGCCGCCGAAAAGAAAATCAGCACCCTGGCCGCCATGAACGATATCATTGCTCAGGTCGCCATAGACAAAATCATTTCCGAGATTGCCATTAATTGTGTCATTATGGTGTCCACCATGTATGGTATCATTGCCTTGACCACCTTGCACATCGTCCGTGCCGGCATTGCCGTTTACGATATCGTGACCGATATTACCATTGAGTATATTATTGCCGCTGCCGCCGTTAATCGTGTCATCGCCACTCATACCAGAGATAGTATCGTGCATGCCCTGTCCTGTTAGGCTGTCATTCACAGAAGTGCCGGTGAGAAAATTGCCGGTACTGTAACTAACGAAAGAATTCTCGGATCCTGGCACATTTGTGTTTGGGGACGATGCTGGGCCAGTTAAAACATTGCTGGAAGTGAGATTTACTTGGTTCGGATCGCCCCAAATGTTAAATTCCAGATTCCCAGCCTTGAGGGTATAATGGAAAGAATCGACTCTTTGAATAACCAACTGGCGGAATGAATAGCCAAGTCCGCGTAGATCAATTTGGTCACCCTCGGATGCATTGAAATCGACGACGGCACCGCTAGCTTGATCAATCGAGGTGTTTACGGAAGAAGATCCAAGAACAAATGTATCCGCTCCTCTGCCGCCGACGAGATTGGTAGCAGCAAGGTTTCCGTTAGGACTAATGGCGGAAATTCTATCATCGCCGCCGAACCCAAAAATATAAGCGTTATAGAGGGCTGGCGGCATGATAGTGTCATTGCCGTTTGTCCCATCAGTAACGGTATAGGTTATGTTACGAATGAAGGAATAATCAAACGTATAAGTCGTGGCTACAGAGGGTACGGCTGCACTTAAGCCATATATTGAGCGCAAGGACTGTTCAATCGCGTTAGGCATAATAATTTATCTAAACCCCATCCCATTCAAAATAGCAATAGTTTCTGCAATCGGTAGGCCGATGATGCTGGTATAGGAACCATTAATTGTTTCAATAAATGCGCTTGCCCGGCCTTGCAGGCCGTAGCAGCCGGATTTGCCTTCCCATTCGCCGGAGTCGAGATAGGTCTGGATTTCGGCGGCTTGCACCATGCGGCATTTGACGGCGCTGCTGACTAAGCGGACGGATTTTTTGCCGTTGGGGGAAAGGATGCATAGGCCGGTTAATACTCTATGCCGGCGGCCGGAAAAGCGGGTGATGATTTTTTCGGCTTCGGCACGGTCAGCGGCTTTGCCGATAATGCGGGCGCCCATTACGGCAATGGTATCAGCCGCTATAATATAGGCATTAGGGTGGAGTTTTTGGATTGTGAGGGCTTTTTCTTCCGCTAGCCGCTGGACATAAGCTGTCGGCTTCTCGTCTTTGCGCGGGGTTTCGTCGATATCGGCGGGGAGGATTAAATCTGGCTTAAAGCCAGCCGCTTCGAGCAATGCTTTACGGGCGGGGGATGCCGAAGCAAGAACGAGCAAAGCTTTAGCTAGCCGTTGGCGGCGGGTTATTGCTGCCGGAATGGCGGTGGGTGATGCGCGCCTTGGTCAAATCATACGGCGTCATCTCAACCGATACATCATCTGCCAGCAGAATACGAATACGGTTTTTGCGCATTTTGCCGGAAGTGTGAGCAAGCACGACATGTCCGTTTTCGAGCGTCACCCGGAACATAGTATTGGGCAACACCTCAGTCACTTTACCACGAAATTCTAATAGTTCTTCTTTTGCCATAGGGCGGCAGAGTTAGCGCAGAATTAACTGTTATGCAATACGCAAATGATAATATTGATGGATTCCAGCCGTTTATAACCTATTGGTTGTAAAGATTTTCCGGACGATACTTAAAAAATATTTGACAAACCGTAAATAAAGGCTTTATCTCGTACACCAATTTTGTTAACTTTATCGCGATTAACTACAACCTTAGGGATCAGACTATGAGCAATGCAAGCATGCCAGGTGGCACACGACCAGATCCAATTGTATATAATACTGCTTTCAAAATTACGAAAGGTGCTCCAGGCAACTTAATGGCTAAGGGCACCGAAGGAGCAGATAATTATGATTTTGCACACCAAACACAGCCAGCCAATTCAACCTTGCTGAATAGAGTCTATGGATTAGGCGGGAATGATTTATTTACGCTAAATGGGAATGCAAAAGATGTGGTTTATGGCGGGGATGGAAATGATACGTTCGACTCCATTTTTCAGACGAGCACTTCGGTTGCAGATATACTCTACGGTGGCAATGGTGATGATATCTTCTTCCGTGGTAATGGGGTTATGCTGGGCGAAGCCGGAAACGATACATTTGCTGGAGCTTATTCTGGCGCCCGCGCTTATGGCGGTGAGGGTAATGATCACCTTATTTCCTTCTATGGTGCTTCTGGCCTGATTCTTTCTGGCGACAATGGAGATGATACAATTGAGGGTGATAATGGCTTAGCATCAAGCACTTTAGATGGCGGGGCGGGCAATGATTTAATCCAAAGTTATGGTAGTGCTGGCGGTAATAAAATATATGGCCGGGCAGGTGAAGATAGAATCAAGATCGAAACTACTTATCGTTCTTCAAGCGTAGCCGGCACTGTAAAAACAGATGCTATTTATGGTGGCGATGATAATGATTACATTCGAGTGAATGAGAATGTTTTAGGTGCTGTTCAGAAATTTACAGGTGTAATTTCAGGTGATGCGGGTAATGACTACATTTTAGTGAATAAAGCAGATCATGCGACCATTTATGGCGGTGCGGGTAAAGATAATATTACGCTTACCGATACTAGCAATTCAAATATTCAAACGGGCGATGATGGGGATGAAGTTTACCTCAACTTTGCTTCGAAAAATATCATCAGTACCGGTGCTGGGAATGATAGAATTATCTCGTTGGTTTCGGGTGGTATATTAAACGCAGGTGAATCCGTAGGCGCGAATACCATTCGTGCGGGCGATGGTGATGATTATATTTATGTGACCAATGCAAGCATTACAGGCACTACAAAACCAGAATATCTCTATGGCGATGCTGGTAACGATACGATCCTTAGCCAAGCGGGTAATTTCATTTATGGCGGCCTAGGTGATGATTCCGTTACCGTTTTCCAACATAATGCATTGGCAACGAAAGTAACATTGGATGCGGGTAATGATACGTTTCTTGGGGATCTCGTCGACAATATGACTGTCAGTGGCGGCGAGGGGAACGATGTTATTAAGCTCAACGAGCAAAGCGCGCTTAGCGGTCAGTATATTAGCGGCGATGGTGGCAATGATCTCATTCAGGTCACTGTTATTCCTTCATTCATATACAATGGCTCTATCTCTGGGGCAGCTGTTCAAGATCAGCTAAAAGCGGATACTCTTTATGGCGGTGCTGGTGATGATACCATTTATGCCAAAAATAACGATGTTATCAATGCAGGCGTGGGTAATGATTATGTAAAAGTTGGGCCAATGAATGTGCCTAGCTGGAGTCTAGATGGCGCCAATATCCAACTTGGTGATGGGAATGACACTGCACTTGGCAGTTCGAACGCCGATACGCTTGTTGGAGGCCTTGGGAATGATTCTCTGTTTGGTAATTCTGGTGCGGATACACTGCGTGGCGATGCTGGAAATGATACGATAGCAGGTGGTGGGGGCAATGATGCGCTCTATGGCGGTTTGAATGCCGATGTATTTGTATTCAAAGCCTATGATAACAATGATACGATTTATGACTTCAATGTGAACGATGACAAACTCTCGTTTGTGAATAGTGGTGCCGGATCTATTAAAGCTCAAGATGTTCACCTGATTAGCACAACATTAGCTGGGGTTAAGGGTGTAACAGTCGAATATACGAGCCATGTTGGAGGAAACGGCAGCCTTGCCGGCACTTCGCATGTGGATACGGTGTTTGTCCGTGGCGCAACGGTTGCGACGCTTTCAGACGATTTACTGTTTAGCTAAGCCTACAACAAAGGCCGGTAATGCCCAATTTATGGCGTATTACCGGCCTTTTTTTGTGCCTTTCATAGAGATTTTGCTGGTTTGCCAATTGGTTAATAAACAGTAAACAAAGACACTTTATTATTACCTAAAATCTGCTATTTTCCCGGGCGTTTTTAAGCTGTAACCCCGAGGATGTTTTTTTATGAGCAATACCTATCAGTATATTAATTTAGATGACGCTGCTAACGACGTTATTCTTGGCGCGGATTTGCCACAATATGGCCAAAGCGATTATTTCATCAGCACCAATGGCCTTCTGGAAAATGCCACCATTAATGGCGGTGAAGGTGATGACACGATTTCTATACAAGAACGTGCAGGCAGCGGTGGCAATTATATTTATGGTGGCAACGGCAATGACAGCATTAGTGTGAATGCGCAGTATTTTTCCGATTCCTCGATCTCGGGTAGCGCAGGAAGAGACATTCCAGCCACCATCCAGGCCGATACTATTTTTAGCGGTGAAGGCAATGACACTATCGTCGCGAAGTTTAATGATGTCGTTTATACCGGCAAAGGCGATGATTTGATTGTTTTCCAATCGCCTGCTGGCCCTGACCGACCACTGAACGGTGCTCATGGTGCTTCGATACAGGTTGGGGATGGTAATGAAATTTATTCCGGTCAGGGTGGCGATACGGTCATCGGCTCGAACTATGAAGATGAGATCTATGGCAATATTGGTTATGATTCTTTAAGCGGTGGCTATGGCGATGATTTACTGCAAGGAAATCAGGGCAATGACACCATTAATGGTGGTGGTGGTAATGATTCGCTGTTTGGCGGCAAAGTAAACGACGTATTTGTGTTTGGCGGATATGACGGCAATGACACCATTGGTGATTTTAATGCTGCAGATGACAAACTCCTCTTTGTGAGTGGTTTTACGGGCAATATCAGCGCTGCGGATGTGCACATTACGGATGTAGTGGAAAATGGTGTTGCGGGCGCGAAAGTGGAATATACCAGCCACGCGACCAGCGGCTCTCTCGCCGGTACTTCGCATGTCGACAGCATCTTTATTCGCGGCGCGAACGCGGCTGCGGTTTCGCAGGATTTACTGTTTAGCTAAAATAGATTAAACCAGACCGATGAAACCAATTATTGTTATTGGCTGCCATCGGTCTGGCACTGGTTTGTTGAGCAACATTCTGCACCATATGGGTGTGTGGATGGGCGGCGAGCAGGATAGTAATTTTGAGCCTTATTATTTTATTCTGGCGAATGAGCGGCTGCTGTTTCATTTCGGCGCAACGTGGGATAATCCGCTGCCGTTTATGGAGCGAATGAAATCACGCGAGAATTTTCAGCTGGCTGCAGATTTATTATATAATTACCCTTACCAACATCGCGATTTCTTTGATGATTTTTTGGGTGAGGGGCGTACTACCATCAAGCAACTGCCTAAGCATTGGGGCTGGAAAGAACCGCGCACGACGGTGACATTGCCGCTCTGGCTGCAATATTTTCCGGAAGCGAAAATAATTTATATGCAGCGGGACGGAAACAAGGTGGCGGACAGTATATTCAAGCGTCATCAGGAAATATTACACATCCATTATGATGGCAAAGTTCCGGCAGAATATCCGCTCACTAAACTGATCCACGCACATTATGTGATTCATAGCCACCGGCCAGCGAATCGCGAAGAGGCCTATAAAATCTGGCAGGAATATGAGCAGATTGCGGAGCATTGGTTACAGCGGTTGCCAAATAATCCATGCCTGCGGGTGCGGTATGAAGATTTGTTAAAAGCACCTAACGAAACAATTGATCAGTTAGCGAATTTCTGTGAACTGGAGCCTACATTTGATAAACAGAAGATTATCGGCCTGGTGAAGCCGGGCGCTTAGGCGATATGTAATACGCAAATCAGCGTAAATAATCGCCGCGCCGTGGCGAGGTCTGTGTCTACTTCTTTGGCTAAATAGGTTTGGAGTTTTTCGGCGCCTTCGTTGTGGATGCCGCGGCGGCCCATGTCGATGGCTTCGACTTTGGGGTGGTTGCCGGCTTGCATGGCTTCGAAATAACTTTCGCAGATGATGAAATAATCGCGGATGAGGGTTTTGAAGGGCTTTAAGGGCACGATAATTTCTTGTGAGCTGCCTTGACCGCCCTCTAATACGGTCAGGATTAATCGCTGCTCAGCGACCTTTAAATGTAAGGAATAATGCCCGGCGCAGGGCTGGGATTTCAACGAAAATATGTTCTCTTCAAGCAAATCGCGGATGGCGCTGGCGCGTTCCGCTTCCACATGTGCAGCGCGGCGTAAAACAGTTCGGTCATCGAGGGTAATTCCGGTGATATGTGCCATAGTACAGGAATATAGCACAAAGTGCTTCCATAGTCGAAGCGATGCTTGTAAAGACCTAAGCTGCAGGAGAAAAGAATATGAATCGGATCAAGCCAATATTGATAGCGCTCATTTTAGGGGTGGTTGCTTACTACGCCTATACCCATTTTTTTGGCCATTCTGGCGGAAATCCAGAGATGGGCGGGGCAGCACCGGTTAGCGTTGCAACGGTGGTGGAGAAGGATACTTCCGAATGGACCGAGTTTCCGGGCCGCCTGGAAGCGGTGAATACGGCTGAAATTAAGCCGCGCGTCTCTGGCACGATCGAGAAAATTCACTTTAAAGATGGCCAAATGGTCAAGCGCGGCGATTTGCTATTCACCCTCGATACACGCCCTTATGCGGCGGATGTGGCGCGGGCGAAGGGTAATTTAGCTGCAGCGAATGCGACTTATGTGAATACGAAAATTGATTTTGACCGCGCAGCGCCGCTGGTTGAAACGGGAAATATCACTAAGCGTGAGTTTGATTCGCGCAAGAGTGCGCTCTATTCGGCGGAAGGTAGAGTGATTGCGGCAAAAGGCGATCTCGCACTCGCGCAGGTAAATATGGATTATGCGGAAGTGCGTGCGCCATTCGCAGGCAAAATGGGGCGCGCTGAAATTACCGAAGGGAACGTGGTGAATGCTGGCTTACAAGCGCCAACACTGACGTGGATTGTGGCGCTTTCGCCGATTTATGCTTCGTTTGAAATTGATGAGCAGAATTTCTTGAGTCATGTGCAGAAAGTGCCAGCGGATAAAGTGACGTCGATTCCGGCCGAGATCGGTTTAGCGAATCAAAATAACACGCCCTATAAAGGCCATGTGCAGGCATTTGATAACCAGCTTAATGTTGGTTCCGGCACCATCCGTGTGCGGGCGATTTTTGAAAATGCGAATGGCGAATTGGTGCCTGGCTTGTTTGCGCGCGTGCGGATGGGCTCCGTTGGTTCGGAGCCAACTCTTTTGATTAATGAAAAAGCGATTGGTACTGATCAAAGCAAGAAATTCGTGTTCGCGGTAACGGCCGATAATAAAGCCGAATATCGTGAAGTGACGACAGGCCAAACCGTCGATGGGTTGGTGGTTATAAAAACGGGCCTCAAAGCTGGCGATAAAATTATTGTGAATGGATTGATGCGCGTGCGCCCAGGTGCACCAATCATGCCGGAAATGGTGAACATGACGACTCTGGAAGCGGTGAAATAGATTAATGGAAATTTCGCATAAATTTATTGATAGGCCGATTCTTGCTGCGGTGCTGTCCTTCTTCATTTTCATCGCCGGCGCAATTGCCGTGTGGCAATTGCCGATCTCGGAATATCCGGATGTAGTGCCGCCTTCCGTTGTGGTGCGTGCGGCCTATCCTGGCGCGAACCCGAAAGTGATTGCCGATACGGTTGCAGCACCGCTTGAAGAAGTGATCAATGGCGTGGAAGACATGCTCTATATGTCCTCGCAAGCGACGACGGATGGTAGTATTTCAATTACGATTACGTTTAAGCTCGGCAGTGATCCGGATAAAGCCCAACAGCTAGTGCAAAACCGGGTAAGCCAGGCCCTGCCACGTTTGCCAGAAATTGTGCGTACCATTGGGGTGACGACGGTAAAAAGTTCGCCCGACCTCACCATGGTGGTGCATATTCTTTCACCGAATGATCGCTATGACCTTGTTTATTTGCGTAACTTTGCGCTGATTAACGTGAAAGATCGTTTGGCGCGATTGCAGGGCGTTGGCGAAACCAATATTTTCGGCGGTGGTGATTACGCGATGCGCGTGTGGTTAAACCCACAAAAAGTTGCTGCGCGCAATCTTTCGGCAACCGATATTGTAAACTCTATCCGCGAACAAAACATACAGGTTGCGGCCGGTATTATCGGTGGCTCGCCGGTTCCTGCGACGGTGCAATTTGAATTGCCGGTGAATGCCCAGGGGCGTTTGCAGACTGTGCAAGAATTCGAAAATATCATCATTAAAACTGACAAATACGGCTCGGTAACGCGGCTTAAAGATGTGGCGCGTATTGAGCTTGGCGCGGCGGATTATGCGCTGCGTTCGTTGCTGAATAATAAACAGGCGGTGGGGATTGGTATATTCCAGGCGCCGGGTTCGAACTCGATCGCCATCTCAAATGCTGTGCGTGAAGCCATGGCGAAGATGAAAAAAGAATTTCCAGAGGGTGTTGATTACAACATCGTCTATGACCCGACGATTTTCGTGCGCCAATCGATTGAAGCTGTAATCCACACATTATTAGAAGCATTGGTGTTAGTCGTGTTGGTGGTAATCGTGTTCCTGCAAACCTGGCGGGCTTCTGTCATTCCGCTGCTGGCGGTGCCAGTTTCGATCATCGGGACGTTTGCGTTGATGTTATTGCTCGGCTTCTCGATCAACGCGCTTACCTTATTTGGCTTAGTATTATCCATTGGGATTGTGGTGGATGATGCCATCGTGGTCGTTGAAAACGTCGAACGAAATATTGAACGAGGCCTAAACCCGCGCGAAGCAACCTATCAGGCGATGCGCGAAGTGAGCGGGCCTATTATCGCGATTGCGCTGGTGCTTTGCGCGGTGTTTATTCCAATCGCGTTCATCAGTGGTTTGACCGGACAATTCTATAAACAATTCGCGCTGACCATTGCGATTTCGACAGTGATCTCGGCCTTCAACTCGCTCACCTTAAGCCCGGCCATTGCCTCTATCTTGCTTAAGCCGCAAGATGCACCGAAAGATGCGCTGACACGGTTTATGGATAAATATTTAGGAACCTTCTTCCGCCATTTTAATATCTTCTTCAAACGCTCCTCACATAAATATTCTGGCACGGTTACAAACCTTATGCGTCATAAGACCATGTGTCTGACCGTCTATGGCGTGTTGATTCTGGTGACTGCGCTTCTGTTTTACCGTGTGCCGACGGGTTATATTCCTTCGCAGGATAAACAATATCTCGTTGCGTTTGCACAGCTGCCGGGCGGTGCTTCGCTTGAGCGCACAGATAAAGTGATCCGCCAAATGTCTTCTATCGCGATGAAACATGAAGGCGTGCAAAGCGCCGTTGCGTTTCCAGGACTATCGATTGCCGGATTTAGCAATAGCCCGAATGCAGGCATTGTATTCGTCACGCTAAAAGATTTTTCCGAACGTACATCCGAGCAGACGGGCCTCGCGATTTCCAATTCGCTACAGCAACAATTCGGCGTGATTCAAGATGCCTTCGTTGCCATTTTCCCGCCACCACCGGTGATGGGACTTGGCACCACGGGCGGCTTTAAACTGCAGATTCAAGACCAAGGCGATGCAGGATATGATGTGCTGAATACTGTTGTGCAGCAGGTTGTTGGCAAGGCTTGGCAATCACCTATATTGACGCAAAGTTATTCCGGTTATCAAATTAACGTGCCGCAGTTGGAAGCCATTGTGAACCGCGAAAAAGTGAAGCAGCTCGATATTCCGCTCACCGAAGTGTTCAATGCGCTGCAGGTTTATCTCGGCTCTTATTATATCAACGACTTTAACACGCTGGGTCGCACCTTTAAGGTGATTGCCCAAGCTGATGCGCCGTTCCGCTCACGTCCGGAAGATATCGGACAGCTGAAAGTGCGTAGCAATAGTGGTCAAATGGTACCGCTTGGGTCTCTGGTACAAGTGAAGCAAACCTATGGCCCAGACCGTGCGATGCGTTTTAATGGCTATCGCTCGGCCGATATTAACGGCAGCCCAGCGCCAGGCTATTCGACCGGCGAAGCGCAAGATGCGATCGAGAAAATTCTCGCCGAAACGCTGCCAAAAGGCATGAAATATGAGTGGACGGAATTGACCTATCAGCAAATTCTGGCGGGTAACACGGCAATGTATGTATTCCCGCTTTGCGTGTTGTTCGTGTTCTTGGTGCTTGCTGCGCAATATGAAAGTTTGAGTTTGCCGCTAGCGGTTATTCTGATCGTGCCAATGTGCTTGCTGTGTGCCATCGCTGGCGTATGGATTACGGGCAAGGACAACAACATCTTCACCCAAATCGGCTTTATCGTATTGGTGGGGCTAGCGTGTAAAAACGCGATTCTGATTGTTGAATTCGCGCATGAGCTAGAACGTCAGGGCAGAACCATTATGCAATCTGCTATCGAAGCAAGCCGGATGCGTCTGCGGCCGATTTTGATGACATCGTTCGCGTTTATCATGGGCGTAGTGCCGCTGGTTATTTCCACGGGTGCTGGTGCCGAAATGCGGCGCGATATGGGCGTTGCAGTGTTTTCAGGGATGCTCGGGGTGACGTTCTTCGGCCTGATTTTAACGCCAATTTTCTATGTGATTATCCGCACTATTGCGACACGCAATAAAAAGCTGATATAAGCGTACATGGCTAAAAACATCATCGCATTCATGGGAGTTGCCGGTGCGAATGCCGATCTCGCCTGCCGACAAGCGTTTCCTTATATGGAAACCTTGCCCTGCGCCTCGTTTGATGATGTGTTTGTTGCCGTTGAAAAAGGAAAAGCCGAACTCGGTATTATCCCTATCGAAAATTCGCAAGCGGGCCGTGTTGCTGAAATCCATAATATTCTGCCACATGCAAAACTGCATATCGTCGGTGAAGTGTTCCAGCGTATCGAGCATCATTTAGTTGCGGTAAAAGGCGCTACGCTGGATACAGTGAAGACAGTCTATTCACATCCGCAAGCGCTTATGCAGTGCAGCCAGAATTTAAAAAAACTAGGTGTTAAAACTGAAACCTATTCTAATACCGCCACTGCTGCCAAAGATGTTGCAGAATGGAAAGATCCGAACAAAGCGGCGGTCGCTTCAAGCCTCGCGGCGGAACTGTATGGCCTTAAAATTTTAAAGAAAAATATTGAAGATTCGGACAGTAACACAACGGTGTTTGTCACGATTTCGCGTGAGCCGGCTGATCCTGATCCTAAAAAAGGCGCGGTGTTAACGACGCTTCTTTTTGCTATCCGCAATATCCCAGCGGCGCTTTATAAAGCGTTAGGTGGTTTTGCGACGAACGGGGTAAATTTGCAAAAAATTGAAAGTTATATTCCCGGCGGCAACTCACAAAGCGCGCAGTTTTTTATTACGTTTGAAGGCCACCCGAGCCAAAAGCCTGTGCAGTTAGCGTTGGAAGAATTAGGCTTCTTCTGCAAATCGGTTAGGGTGATCGGCGTTTATCACGCTGCGAAAGAGCGTAAGCTAAGCAAATAATTAATGGTCGTGGGGCTTTAAGCCTAAATCAGCCTCGCCATTGCTCATGAACGGGCGCGGCGTATAACCGAAATCAAGCGTCGCTTCCTGCGAATCAAATACGAGATCACGATTCATACGTTTTGCAATTTCGCCATTTAAATCAGGCCGGCGGAAGATGCGCGAGATTGCATCCATCGCTTGCGGCAAACGGGCAAGTGGCAAAAAGATCGGTTTGATGTTGGCAATTTTGGCAATGCGCTCAACCAATTCGCGGTATGTCAATTTCTCGGCGCCACCGAGATTATAACATTTGCCATAGGTTTTTGGCATATCCAGCAACAAATGCACTGCGCGGGCAAGGTCATCCACATGCACCGGTTGGCGTAGGCCTTTGGCTGGCGGCACTAATGGGAACAGACCATAGAAACGGCGCATAAAGCGTAAAATGCTGCTGACGTTTTTATCTAGGCCAATGCCGTAAATCATGGTTGGGCGGATGATAGTCCACTCAATGCCGAGCTCTTTACAAATTTCGCCAACTTCGCGCTCTGCTTCGCTAAATTTCTCGACCATCTCGCGTTCATATGCATTTCCGGATGTGGCCTTGCCCATAATGGAGGTGGAACTAAAGCAGACAAGACGTTTTACACCTTGTTTGCTTAATTTTTTAAGGTGTGGTGGTAATGTCCAGATGGACGGAGTGTAAATTAAGGTGCGTGGATTTAAGCCTCGTAAATCAAAATTGCGACCTTCAACATCGCCATAAATCCAGGTGAGATTTGGGTGTTCAAAATCCATCACCGTGTCATGATAAACTGCGAGCACTTTATTTTTTGCATTCAGCAATCGGCGTAAAATCGAAAGCCCAACCTGGCCTGAAGCACCCACCAATAATACCGGCTCCATGCCATCACGTTTTACTAGACCGGTAAGTAACAAAGTCGATTCTTTAACAGGAGTATTGAGCCATTGTTGGCGGAGAATTTCGGATCGCTGTTTCTGTCTATAACGTTTACGTTGCCAAAAAGATTGTACGCTAATGAGCAAGGCGCGGACGAGGAAACGGCAATAAATTGCAACACTCATCAGCTCGAGGAAGCCTGGGAAATATTTGCCTTTAAAGCGCTTATGGAAATAACGGGTAAAACCGCGTGCTTTATAAAATTCGACGAAGAAATCTGAAACTTGACTGGTGGCACGATAATGGACTGGCGCGACATCGGGCACAAATAAAATTTTGCCGCCTTTCTCATTTACCTGATAGCAAAAATCCAAATCTTCTACGTGGAAGAAATATTCTTCATCCAAGCCGCCTAAATCATAATAGCGTTGACGGTCAATCATCATGAATGCGCCGGAAATAGCGGGAACAAACGTTGGCTCCTCGACTTTTTCTTCATCATGGAAATTCATGCGTTTGAAATATGATTCTTTGCCTTTATCGCCGGGCAATAGACGATAGAGCCGGAAATTTTCGACGAAAGCGACGGAGGGAGTGAGCAAATTACGACGGCTGCCAGCCTGTTCGCTGCCATCCGGATTTAATATGCGGCAACCAGCGAGCCATGCTTCAGGGTGGGCTTCCAGTGCGCGTAATACTTTGGAGAGTGCTAAACCTGGCACGACGCAATCTGGATTAAGCAGCAACAGATAATCGCCCGTTGCTTTTGCCGCACCCAGATTACAACCCATCGCAAAGCCGACATTCCCTTGACCGGTGATGAGTGTGATCCGCGGATCCGCTTCGGTTAATTCTTTCAATCGTGCGCGTACTTCGCGGCTGTTACCGTTATCGACGATCAATAATTCTTTGAGGTTTTGTTGCAGCAACACGGCTTCGATCGACCGGAACAATACAGGCCCGGTGTTATAGGAAACCATGATGACGCTGATTGTTTTCATACTAAAATTTGGGGTCTTTTTTGTAATCGGCGAAGCTTGCTTGTGCGCTATCGCGGGCAGAAACTTGTGGGTTTGCAATCGGCCATTGAATTGCGAAATCAGGATCGTTCCAGGCGATACCGCGCTCACCTTCGGGGTTATAGATTTCAGTTACTTTATAATATACATCCGCCACATCTTCACCCAGCACACAAAAACCATGGGCGAATCCAGCGGGAACCCATAATAGGCGCGCATTCGTATCGGATAATTCCACACCATAGCTTTTGCCGTAGGTCGGCGAAGAGGGGCGTACATCAACTACCGCATCCCAAATACGGCCGCGGACACAGCCAACGAGTTTGCCTTGTGGTTTGTTGAACTGATAATGCATGCCGCGCAATACGCCAGGGGCAGAGCGGGAGTGGTTATCTTGTTTATAAACGGTGGGAAGGCCCGCGGCGGCGAAGGCATCTTCGCGGTAACGCTCGACAAAGAAGCCGCGCGCATCACCATGCAATTTGAGTTCGACTAGTTTCAGATCAGGAAATGTTTTTCCATCCGCTGTTTTGCAATCAAGAATGTTCATAAGTATTACTTACTAAGGCGATCGCCCGTGTGGATGAAATACAATATCCGGGTGATATCGGTCGTGAAATCACCGCTACGCTCAAGGTTGGTGGCGATTTGCTTGAGTTGGTTTAAAGCACGCGCACGGGTCGGGAATTGGTCTAATTCTGCGTTCAGTAATTTTTTGACCTTTTTATAATGTGCATCAATTGTGTCATCGCGCTTGGTCAGTGCTTTAGTCATTTCTGCGTTGAATGAGCTTAACATTTGCAGGCTGCGTTTGAGTTGATCTTTATTCGCAAGGGTCATTTCCTGCAGTTCATTCGCAATTTCGGGCCGAATATTTTCGCCCAGTTTATTTAAACGGCGCACGGTATTTTTGGCCAAGTCGCCCATGCGCTCCAGAATGAGCACCAGCTTGATCGAAAAAGTGACAAAGCGCAGCTCGATCAATAAAGGTTGGTGACGTGAGAAAAACAGCATCACCTCTTCCTCGATCTGCATTTCGAGCGCATTAATTGCTTTATCCAGTTTTTTGGCTTGTTCGATTTGTTCAGGTTTCGCACCACGTATTGCCTCTTCCACAATGGAAAGCTGGGCCAATATTTTTTCGCCCATTTGCGAGAGATTGGCAATCAACGCCGCCAATTCTTTATCAATATTACGATCTGCATGTCCTAGTGTTTGCATGGTGTCTCCGTTTTATCGTTAGATCATACAGCGTTTTAACCCATCCTGCCAACTAGGAATCGTATCCCAGCCAAAGCTGGCCCGAAACTTGGTGGTATCGAGGCGGGAATTGGCCGGGCGCTTGGCGGGGGTTGGATATTCGGCGGTGGTGATATGGTTTACTTTGGTCGGCAAATTTGCCTGTTTAAATATGGCTTCCGCAAAGCCCGCCCAACTGGTCTCACTGCTATTACAGAAATGATAGATGCCGCTTTTTGCTTTGGGCTGGGCAATGGCTTTCATGGTTGCTTCTGCAATATCGCCGGCATAAGTCGGTGCGCCAAATTGATCAGCCACGACATTTAAGCTTTCGCGCTCTTTGCCCAAACGCAGCATGGTATTCACAAAATTTTTGCCGGTTTCATCATACACCCAGCAGAGGCGGAAAATAAAATGGTGGCAGCCAGAGCGGGTAATTTCTTTTTCGCCCAATAATTTGCTGCGGCCATAGGCGGAAAGTGGACCGGTATTATCCATTTCTTTCCATGGTTTTGTGCCGCTGCCATCAAATACGTAATCGGTCGAATAATGAATCAACAGCGCCTTATGTTTGGCCGCCCAATCGCCAATTAACCCGGGCGTTAGCGCATTAATTTGCAGTGCAGGCAATTCTTCGCTTTCCGCTTTATCAACGGCTGTATACGCAACTGCATTAATAATAATTTCTGGCTGATGTTTATCGAGCGCTGCCAATATGGTTTCAGGTTTTAGGAAATCTATTTCTGGAAGGCCAACCGCAATCGCATCCGGCAATCGTTTGATGAGCGCGCGCGCGACCTGCCCATTCGTGCCAAAGATCAGCGTTTTTTTCATGATTCTTTCAGCACCAGGCGCAGATATTCGCCATAGGTATGTTTGCCATAACTCTCCGCGAGTTTTTCGAGGTCGGTGGCGGTGATGAATTTGCGGTGATAAGCAATTTCTTCAATACATGCGATTTTGAGGCCTTGGCGCTCTTCGACCACTTGAATAAATTGCGCCGCTTGCAGCAGTGATTCCGGCGTGCCCGTATCAAGCCACGCCACACCACGGCCCATAATTTCGACCTGCAATTCGCCGTGTTTGAGGTATTCTTTATTTACATCTGTAATTTCCAACTCGCCACGCGCGGAGGGTTTCAGGCTTTTTGCGATCTCGACGACTTTTTCATCGTAAAAATAAAGTCCAGTTACGGCATAATTCGATTTTGGCTGTTTCGGTTTTTCCTCAATCGACATCGCCTTCATTTGTTTATCAAATTCCACCACGCCATAACGTTCTGGATCTTTGACGTGATAGGCCATCACCAGCCCGCCTTTTTTAAGCTTCGTGGCGTTTTCGAGTTTGGTCATCAACTCCTGGCCATAGAAAATATTATCGCCCAGCACCAAACAGGAAGGCTCACCATTGATAAATTTCTCGCCGAGAATAAATGCCTGAGCAATACCATCCGGTGAAGGCTGCACTTTATAAGAAATTGAAATGCCGAGCTGGCTGCCATCGCCCAGCAAGGTTTCGATCATCGGAATATCGCGCGGTGTGGAGATAATCAGCACCTCACGTATGCCAATCCCCATCAACAGCGCGAGCGGGTAATAAATCATCGGCTTGTCATAAACCGGTAGCAATTGCTTGCTGATTGTCTTTGTCATCGGTGAAAGCCGTGTGCCGGAACCACCTGCTAAAATAATGCCCTTCATATTATGCTGCTTTCTTTTGGGTAACGGCTTGCGCCCATGCGGTGTTGGCGAGGTACCATTTGATTGTGGCCTCTAACCCTTCTTCAAAATTTTGATATTTGCGGGTGTAGCCTAGTTTGTATTTTGCTTTGCTGTCATCGATTGCGTAGCGCTGGTCGTGGCCGGGGCGATCTTTGACGAAGGTGATTTGTGGAGCATAGGAATGCTTGTCCGTGCGTGGTTTGACGCGGTCGAGGATGCGGCAAATTTCTTGTACGACATCCAAATTTTTGCGTTCGGAATGTCCGCCGAATACATAGGTTTCGCCTGGGGTGCCGTTTGTCGCCGCTAAAAACACGCCGGAGCAATGGTCTTCAACATGAATCCAATCGCGGATGTTTTTGCCATCGCCATAGACGGGGAGGGGCTTGCCGGAAAGCGCGTTAGTAATCATCAGCGGGATCAGTTTCTCCGGATATTGCCGTGGACCATAATTGTTTGAGCAATTGGTGGTGATGATCGGGAATTGATAGGTATGGAACCAGGCGCGCGCCAATAAATCACCAGCGGCTTTGCTGGCGGAATAAGGGGAATTTGGCTGATATGGATAGCCTTCATAAAATTTGCCGCTAGTGCCAAGTTCGCCATAGACTTCATCGGTGGAGACTTGGACGAAACGGAAATGCGATGGGCGTTTTTTCCATTGGCGGGCGGCTTCGATCATCGTGTAGGTGCCGATGATGTTCGTGTCGATAAACGCGGAAGGGCTGGCGATCGAATTATCAACATGGCTTTCCGCCGCGAAATTAATCACCAGATCGGGCTGGAATTTTTCATAGAGCGAGGCGACCAATGCGCCATCGGTAATGCTGCCGACGACCAATTCGATTTTGCTTAATACCTCAGCGAGGTTTTCTTTGTGCCCTGCATAGGTGAGGGCGTCTAACACCAGTAATGTGTCGCCCGCCGCCACACGTTGGTGCACGAAACAGCTACCAATAAAGCCGGCGCCGCCGGTTACGAGAATCTTTGTCATGGGCAGGGTTTTAGCAGTGGCAGATGGTACGTGACAACTATTAATCGAGGGTGAAGGCGATCGGAATCAAGAATTCCAATTGGCTGCCGCCTGGGAAGTGGCCGGGGGCTTCGGGCACTGGGTTCGCGCGATAGACCATGTCGCGGATGGCAGTATCGAGCATTGGCTGACCGGTGGAGCGGTCTAATTGATAGAATAAAATCCGCCCGGTGCGCTCAATCCGTAGGCGAATCAACGCCTTACCGGTTAGGCCTTGGCGACGTGCAATCTCCGGGAAATCGCGATATTTATAAAGCCAGAGGGAGAGCACCTGCGTGTAACGCTGTGTCACTTCCTCATCGGTTTCTGGTATCAGGCCAGCGAGGCCGGATTTCTCACCTTTTTTTATATAATCTTCCAGCGTGCGTGCAACCGGACGAAAATTTTCATCCTTTGCTCGAGTGCGCCGCCAGGTATAGAATTTTGCTTCGGCTTTTGGGGTTGGTTTTGTTTTGGGAATGGGAGCGGCTTTGGCGACAGTACTATTCACGACTGCTGGAGCAATATTTGTATTATTTTCAGGCGGCATGGCGGGTTGTTGGGCGGGCTTTCTCTGCCCGCCATCGCCCAGGCGGATGTTTACAATTTGAAATGGGAAATCGGTTTTTGGTTTTATTTTCATCACGCCAAGCGCGAAAAATAAAGCGACGTGCAGCGATGCGGCGATCCATAATGCGCGGTTAAACCCTCTGTTATCGATCGCGAGCGATTGCATCAACGCTCCGTCACCAAGGTGATGTTATGACCACCCGCGCGCTTGATGAGATAAAGTGCGCTTAGCAAATAATCGGCAGGCAGATTACGATCGGATTTAATGGTGAGCGGGTTATCGCGATCCGCCATAAAAATAAGCTGCAGGCTCGCGTAAAGACCTTCGCGTTGCACGGTTTTGCCATCCAGAATAATGATGCCCTCGCGCTGCAATTCCATGATGATGGGCTTGCCTGTGATGGCTTGGCCGATGCTGGAATGAGGAATCTCAAGGTTTTTATCAGGGGTCGATTCAATTCTTCCAACCACCACAAAAAAGACCATCAGCAGGAAAATAATATTGATGAACGGAATCAACGCCTGCTCTCCCATCCGTTTCCGGTTTATTTTTCTGTGCGGAATAATCATGGTGTTTCTTTAAGCGTGATATCGGTTGCACCGGCCAGTTTTACAGCATCGAGCACATCCACCATTTGCTGCACAGTGGAACCGCTTCCGGCTTCGATTATTACCACATGGCCAGGAAAATAAGGCTTAATCGCGCTACGGAGATTGGTATA
This sequence comes from uncultured Alphaproteobacteria bacterium, assembly GCA_903821695.1. Lineage (GTDB taxonomy): Bacteria > Pseudomonadota > Alphaproteobacteria > Rickettsiales > CAIJLX01 > CAIJLX01. Next base: position 20,172 of record CAIJLX010000033.1, read on the forward strand.
GGTAATTTGCTTGTCGCCGAGTTGAATCATATCGGCAGTGAGGCGCAAATATAAAAGATTCGGTGGTGTTTTGGTCGTGCCGCCCACTTTTGCATTGCCGATATTTAATTCGACCTGATCTAAATTTGAGAAACGAGTCACTAAAATAAAGAAGATGAACAACATGAATGTCATGTCGATCAGCGAGATCAGCGGGATGCTTGAATGTTTCCGTGAGGAAGGCGGAATCAGCACAGCCTACATCACTACTTTCAGCATGTGTTGTGGCTGCTGCTCGCCGGCTGGTAATTTAATCAGCTGCATCAGGCGTAGCGAAGCATCATTCATCGCTAGGCGTGTACGCTCAATGCGGCTATCCAAATTATAATAACCCACTTGCGCGATCACAGCGACGATCAAGCCAAACACGGTGGTAAGCAATGCTTCCCAAATGCCACCTGCAAGCAAGGTAACATCAACTCGTGAACCAGCAGATTCGATAGTCGAGAACACGGTGACCATACTTAATACCATTCCCAGCAACCCTAAAAAGGGCGCGAGGTTCGAAGCAAGGTCAAGGCCACGCAAGTGCGATTCGAGCCATGCCATTTCGCGGGCACCGACGCGCCCCACTTCTTCGCGCAATGTTTCTTGGGTTGTTTCGGGTTTTAGGCTGAAGGCGAGCGCGGTTTCGAGCACTTTTGCGAGCGGGTGATGAAGGGCACGCAGGCGGGCGGTATACATCGCGATTACTTGCTCGCTGCCTTGGGGTTGGTTGGCAAATTGTTCGAGGAATACATCGGCGAAATCGGTCTGCCCGAGTTTGATGCTCGCGAATTGGTAGGATTTATAAAGGATGATGCCGAGGGCATAGACGGAGACCGCCAGGATGACATACATCACCCAGCCGCCACTATTAAATAATTCAAAAAACTGAAGCATGATCTGAACCTAGCATTGTATGCTGGCTTTGCAATGTGTTAGTAACAGTTTTATGAAAAATTTTAAAAAGCCACTCATCCTCGCGCTGAAAATTTTGTGTAGTGCCGGTGCGCTCTATCTTTTGTTCCATCAATTGGATCTCCCGCGAATGCTTAATTTATTCCGCTCCGCGCAATGGGCGTGGGTGTTGGTGGCGTTTTTAGTATTGAACCTTGCGCAACTGGCGAGCGCATTGCGGATGCGGTTTTATTTTCTCGCCGAAAAACGCGATATCTCGATGCGATATAGTATTATTTTATATTATGTCGGCATGCTCTTTAACCTAGTGCTGCCAGGCGGTATCGGCGGTGATGGCTATAAAACGGTCGTTTTAAAACGTGATTTTAAAATTCCGATTCGTACATCCGTGCGGCTGATGATTAGCAATCGCGCGAATGGATTGTTATTTTTAATATTGATTGGACTCGGTTTTGGGTTGCTCAGCGAAACGCTGCAGGCATTGTTGCCGTATACGAAATTATTATTGCTCCTCGCTGCTATCCTGGCGCTGATTAGTTATAGTCAGCTAGCGAAGTTATTGCTGAAAGAGAAATTCGAAACGCAGGTGCAAGCGGGTGTGTATTCTTTCGCGGTGCAGGCATTGGTTGCGATTTGTGCGGCGGCATTATTTCAAGCGTTGGATGCGAGTTATGCCTGGAACGCACAGGGCCATGCGCCGGATTATTTGATGTTGTTTATGATTTCGTCGTTTGTATCGGTATTGCCTGTTTCAGTGGGCGGCATAGGGCTGCGCGAATTGACCTTCTTTTATGGCACGCAGTTTTTGGGGCTAAATCCGGAAGCAGGCGTGGCAGTAGCGCTGCTTTATTTTGCGGTGAATGCCTGTGCTTCGTTAATCGGGCTGATCTGTTTTATCGGTGTTAAAAAACACTCACGGTAAAATTTCGATATTATCGATCAGGCGGATAGAGCCGATATGCGCAGCGACCAATAAGCGGGTAGGGCGCTTGATACTGTTGGTGACTTCTTCCAATGTTTCGGCATCGCGGAATTCAAGGTAATCGACTTTATCAAAACCTTTGCTGCCTAATAAATGCCTGCCTTCGCGAGCGAGATAATACGTCGGTGAACGCCCCTGCAAAGCTTTGCTGGCCAACATATTGAGCGTGACATAAAGCGACAATGCAAGCTGCCGTTGGCGATCGGAAAGATAGGCATTGCGCGAAGACATTGCGAGGCCATCCGGCTCACGCACGATGGGCACTCCGAATATTTTTATAGTAAAATCCAAATCACGCACAAGAGAGCGAATGACACAAAGTTGCTGATAATCTTTTTCGCCAAAGAAAGCGCGATCCGGCTGAACTTGATTAAATAATTTGGTGACGATGGTAGCAACGCCATCAAAATGCCCGGGCCGTGTTTTCGCGCAGAGAATATCGGCATAGGTTTGTGTTTGGATGAGGATTGAGAAACCTTCGGGATACATTTCTTTCACCGAAGGCAGATAGACGATATCAACGCCTGCCTGTTTTAACATTTTTAAATCTTTCGCTTCCTGGCGTGGATAGCGATCCAAATCTTCATCAATGCCAAACTGCAATGGATTTACAAAAATGCTGACGACGACGGCGTCGCTTAATTTTTTAGCCGCATCAATCAGCGACATGTGCCCTTCATGGAGCGCGCCCATGGTGGGAACGAAACCAATTTCTTTGCCTGTTTTTTTCAGGCTATTGATCTGGGCGCGTAATTCTGCGACGGTGCGAACTTCAATCATATGTTTTTATTATCCACATGCCCCCACAAAAGAAAAGTATAATCATACTCAACCCCTCGCAAAAGGTGGTGGCGGAAAAGCTAGATGCACTGCGCTTTGCGCTCACCAAAAAAAGTCTATTCCAAAAAACGCCGAAGAAACAAGGCATCTATATTTATGGAGAAGTAGGTCGCGGAAAATCGATGTTGATGGATCGGTTTTTTGATGAAGTCGCGATCACAAAAAAACGCCGCGTGCATTTTCACAGCTTCATGCAGGAGGTGCATCAGCGCATTTATGCGTTGCGCGAAGAATATAAAAAAAACAAAAAAGAAGCAGATTTTTTACCACGCTTAGCGGAAGCAATAGCTAAAGAAGCAAAGCTTTTATGTTTTGATGAATTTCAGGTGAAAGACATTGCCGATGCGATGATTCTCTCTCGGTTTTTTACGTTGTTATTTGCGGAAGGGGTAACCATCGTTGCAACATCGAACCGCCCGCCGGAGGATTTATATAAGGATGGTTTAAAGCGCGAAAACTTTTTGCCGTTTATTGATTTGCTGAAACAAAAGCTGGAAATATTCCAACTGAAAGGCAATCAAGATTATCGTATGCAGAAATTAGGTAGCCTGCAAACTACGTATGTTACGCCATTGGGCAAAAAAGCGGATAGTTTCCTCAAAGAATTATTCGCGCATCTTGCCAATAACCACAAACCAGAACTGCGGACGCTGGATGTCAAGGGCCGCCCGCTCATCCTCTCGCGGACCTATGCACATGTGGCGTGGTGTAGTTTTGAGGAATTATGTGCCAAACCACTGGCTGCGGCGGATTATTTAAAGATCGCCGAGGAATATGATACATTATTGCTCGAAAATATCCCGGTTCTCTCCTCGGCTAAACGCAATGAGGCGACTCGGTTTATTACGCTGATTGATATTTTGTATGAGAACAAAATCCACCTGATCGCCACTGCCGAGGCCTCCCCGGAGAAATTATACCCAAAAGGCGACAATCGCTTCGAATTTGACCGCACCATCTCGCGCTTAATCGAAATGCAGAGTGCGGACTACCTCAAATAGGATATTATCCTTAACTTTCAATTAGTTGGCTATTGCCTAAAATGTAACAAAATCTTCACACTTTGTTAACCCTTTGGATGGTAATATGGGGGTGTAAAAGGAGTGATTTAATGAGTGCATTATGGAGTGTCTGTAAATTTGTTGGATTAAGGGGTGCGGCATTGCTGGGCCTTGGTGCAACAGGGGTTGCATATCACAAATCCAACGAAGAGCTGAAAAAGGACATGTTGGATGGAAAACAGGATAATCCTTATTATTTCAAGCAACAAGCGGATGATTTTGTTCAAAAAACAGTATTGCCATTGGCCAAAGATGGTGTGCAGGGCCTTACCTCGCTCACGACAGCCACGCTTAGCGGCGCTGCTGGTTTAGCCGGTGCAGGCACCGAGCAGGCGCCAAAGGTGGCTGAACAAGCTGGGAATGTGATTGGCCAAACCACGGCAGCCGGCAAAGAAGCCTCCGACAATTTCTTCAAGAAATTTGTACCTAAAGGCTGGGAAGGTTGGGCAACTACGGCTGCAGTTGTGGCTGGTGGTTTAGGGATAATGCAGCAAGGTTTTCTTGGTGATGGGCTGAAAAATGCGGCTGGTGTAGTAACGAAAGCACCACTAAATCTTGCTACGGCAGCCTTTGGTTTCGCAGGGCAAGTATTAACGCCCTTTGCTTATATTGGTGCGGCATTAGCAGTAGGCTGGTTGCTATTGACGCCAAGTGGCCGAGAGCTGATGAGTGATATATATCAGAGTGTGAGAAGCCTGTTTCCTGGCGCTCCAGTAAAAGAGCCCGTATTAGAGCATCCACACTCTCCAGCGCCGGCAATCATTAAACCTGAGCCAAAAACGGTGGTGCCGGAACTTATGCCGGATGTCAGCAGTATTCCACGGAATTTCAGTGGTGGTGATACGGTGACGGTGGCTCCTACACGTAGCAGCTTGGGCAATGACCCGGCGCATAACCCGCGTCGTGATATTAAAAATTCACCTCCTGTATCGATGAGTTCATAAATGTTCGGGATCCCTTCAATCAAAAACATGGGAATTATCGGCGCTATCATCGCGGTGCTGGCTTATTTGTTCCGCGATAACCCGCTGATCCAGGGCTTGCTCAGCATGTTCACCGGCAACGAAGCACACGCATCCGAAAAACCAGCCGCACTTTCTGCTGGTGCCACCTCTTCCTCAGGTGGTCTGACCACAAAACAAACTCCTGAGGAAAAAGCTGCACTCGTGATGGAGAGCTGGAAACAGCAGATGGAAGCGCAGAAAACACCTGAAATGGTGCGCCAGGTAATCCTCTCGAATGAGCCCTATTTACTCAAACAATTCGAAGAAGCATTTGCGACCTCAAAAACGGATAAGCAATTGCAGGATAAGTTGGTGGGTATTCAGGCTGAGGCAACCAAGCCACAATATGACACGTTTGTAAAAAAACTCGAACAACAAGTGAATGACGAAATGGATAAAGTTATTCGCGATGTCGGCAAAAACGCTAATCTGCCTGCGGATGAAAAAGCCAAAGCGATCAAAGCGCTGAGAACAGAAAAAGAAAATTTGCTGAAAAGCGTGAAGGAAGAAACCACAAAAATGCCGCCTGAGCATAGGGTTGCCATGGCGTTAAGCCCAGAAGGGCAAAATAAAATCCTGAGTGATCGCCAGGAAGCATTGCATACGAGTTCTGCAAAAGCCACACAGGGCATCGAACAAATTGCGCAGAAACATGCCACTAGAAATAGCTTCTTTGGTCGAGTGGGTGATGGTTCTGCTGAAGTCAGCAAATGGTCGGCTTATGGTGGTATTGCTGCATTGGTTGGTGCTGGCGCATGTTGGGCGGCAGGTGGACTCATGACGGCAACTGGTGTGGGCGCTGTTGCGGGCGTGCCACTGATGGCTGCTGGTACATCATTGGGAGTATCTGCGGGCGGCTATATGTTGGCCGCCAGCACCACAACCGGATTGGTTGCAGGTGCAAGCCATATCGCCAATGGTGAAACACTGAAGGGTGCTGTTGAAACGGCCTTTAGCCTGCCTGGGCTGAGACAAATTGGTATGACCGGGCGGATTGGTAGTAAAGTTGCGACACAAGTTACAACGGAAGCGAGTCAACTCGTAGAAAAAGGTGGTGCAATTGAGGCTAGTACTATTTTGGGTCGTTTATGGGGCTCGATTACTGGCAAAGGCACGACAGGTCTTGGTCAAGCAGGCTTGACCCCATTTACTCCTGCTGCAACAGTGATTAGTGAAACCGCAGAAGCGACATTTAGAAATGGTACTACGGGTTTTAATACGGCTATGAAAAATGGCTTGGAAACATTCGTACAGAATACAGGCGATAAAGCCGCTCAAGCTGTTTCTGGCAGCATGGCGAAGCAAGCAGAAATCATTGCGGAGCAAGCCGTGCGCAATGGCGCTAATTCCTATGTCCGCCAAACGGTAATTAATGGTGGCCTCATCGGATTGGGCAGTGTCGGCGCAATGGAATTGGGTTCAGTAGGTGGAATGGCTTCAGATTATCTGACACCCACTAGCACGCCTACATCAAAGAAAAACGACACTCCCGCAAAAACAACCTCTACGTTTTAACGGCTTTTAAGTGTAAACGTAACGACGCAGTTTGGGCTGGGGTCGGTGGCGGTGTATGCGGTGCCGCTGAAGCAGTTGGTGCCGGTGCTTTGCACTTGGCCGGTGCTGGGGTAGCCATCATCCAATTTGGAATCAATCTCAAAAGCACGTTTGGGTTCGACTACAGGCCCATCATTCATACCGCTGGCTTTTTGGGCGCCGATGCCTAAGTGATTTTTAAGTGCTTGGGTATAATTTACAAACCAGCCAGCTCCAACTAATTTTGAGCTGGGTACGGTGGAACCCACCACTGCATTTGCGTTCACAGCAGTACTAAAGCCCGTTTGGCCAATCATGGCGGCGAGCTCCAGGTGGCGCCACATCATCGCACCTTCCGTGGCCCAGGCAATTTGCTCATTACCATTACCATTGACTGTGCCGGGCCAATAAGTGGTGGCATTGCTAACATCACCCGGCCAGTCGAAGTATTTTTCCTGGAATTGGAGCATGGATTGGCGATATTCGTCGAATTCGCTGAGGACGGAGCGGGTTTTTCCGCCGTCGATTAGGTTTTTGCCGGAGAGAACACCCACGATCAACAGACCGATGATGAGCACGACGACGGACATTTCTACAATGGTAAAACCGCTAGTTCTTTTGTTCATGCTTGGCCTTCGGTTTGGGTTTGTTGGTCGCCGCCTTCTTGGCCGGCGACGTTTAGGGCGTATACACAGAGATCTTCAAACGACACGTTGTTTTTTTCGGCCAAATCCAGCAGCTTTTGGAAGCTTTCCATGACTTCCTGCGGAATCGTGCCGCCGCGCTCTTTAGAGAGCCAGCTGGCCTGGTTTTGCAGCGGGTGGTTGCCTGGTTTTGGGTTGCCGATATAGACATCAAACGGGGCTTTTTGACCGCCGAAATCGCAAGGAACTGTGAACTTTTTCATAGGGTTAGTATACCAAAGGGAGTGGCCGGTGGCTAGTGGGGAGTGGCGAGTGAAGGAAAAAGGTTGATTTCTCCCGGTATTGGGGCTAGAAACCCCACTCTTTCGCTCATCACATCATCGAGGTAAATAATGGCTCGCGTAACGGTAGAAGATTGCATTCAACACGTTGAAAACCGGTTTGAACTGGTATTGGTCGCTTCACAGCGCGCAAAAAGCATCGCTTCGGGCGCTCCTTTGACCATGGAACGCAACGGTGAGAAAGATCCTGTAATCGCCCTGCGCGAAATCGGCAAACAAACCATCCAAGTTCCGCAATTGCGCGAAGCACTGGTTGTTGGCTATCAAAAGCGCGCTGACCTGGATGTAATCCCACAAGATGACACCATCGGCCAAGAAGAAGCCGCTCGCGTATTCGCTGCAGACGAAATGAAATCCCTGCAAGTGGAAGATTTCGATGAAGAGAATGTCACCGATAGCGATGACCTCTCCTTCGCCGAAGAAAACGTTCAAGCTGACGATTAATTTATTTAGTTGCCGTTCAAGCGCCACTAGTGGCTGCGCTCCCGGTCGGTCTCTAGTCGTTCGCTTACGCTCCTCCAAGTAAACTTAGTGCATAAACGATCTAATAATCGTTACTTTTCCCTTATAATCCTATAGATTAGGGTTATGGAAGTTGCTCGTCAATTAGTCGAAAAAATGAAGCTTTATGATTCGAACGTCGATGGGGCGTTGGTCATGAAGGCGGCGGAGTTTGCAAAAAAATATCATGGAACCCAGCTGCGGGCCTCGGGTGATCCTTATTATTTCCACCCGATTCAGGTGGCGCATATTTTGGCGGATTTAAAGCTCGATAGCCGCACCGTCATCACCGCGATTTTGCATGATACGGTGGAAGATACGGAAGCTACGGTTGAGCTGATTGCGGCGGAATTTGGTGAGGATATCGCGAAGTTAGTCGATGGGGTGACGAAGCTGACCAAGCTCGAATATAGCTCCGAGCAAACCAAGCATGCAGAAAATTTCCGCAAATTATTGCTCGCGATTTCGGAAGATATTCGGGTGTTGTTAGTGAAATTGGCGGACCGTTTGCACAATATGCGGACGCTACATTTTATTCCAAAACTCGAAAAACGCCAACGTATCGCGCTCGAAACGATGGAGATTTATGCGGCGCTTGCCGAGCGCATCGGTATCCAAAAAATTAAAGATGAATTGCAGGATTTGGCGTTCAAAGAATTGCATCCGGATGGCTATCAATCGGTCACCAGCCGTTTAGAATTCTTGCGCGAAAATGCCGGCAGTATGGTCGAAACGACCGTGGTCGAAATGAAGCGCATTTTCGCCGCAGAAGGGTTGGATGCGGAAATTACGGGCCGGGAGAAAAAGCCATATTCGATCTGGCGGAAGATGGAAAATAAGAATGTGAGCTTTGAACAGCTGACGGATATCGTCGCGTTCCGGGTGATCGTGAATACGGTGGCGGATTGTTACCATGCGCTCGGCATTGTGCATTCGCATTACCATATGGTGCCCGATAGTTTTAAAGATTTTATCTCGACGCCGAAGGAAAACGGCTATCGCAGTCTGCATACGCTCGTGATCGGGCCGGAGCAGCGGCGGATTGAAATTCAAATTCGTACACGCGAAATGCATGACATCGCCGAGATGGGTGTTGCGGCGCATTGGAGTTATAAACAACATCGTGATTATGGTACCGATGGCAAACAATTCCGCTGGATACGCGAGATGCTGTTCATCATCGATAACGCCGCCGGGCCCGAAGAATTCATGGAGAATTCGCGGCTCGAAATGTATCACGATCAGGTTTTCTGCTTCACGCCAAAAGGCACGTTGATTGCATTGCCCAATGGCTCCACGACGGTGGATTTTGCCTATGCGGTGCATACCAATGTTGGCAATACGTGCGTTGGTGCGAAAGTAAATGGCCGCATCGTGCCGCTCAAAACGAAATTACAAAATGGTGACCAGGTCGAAATTATCCGCTCCAAAACGCAAATGCCTTCGGCAGCGTGGGAAAGTTTTGTTATCACGGGTCGTGCGAAATCGGCTATCCGTCGATTCATTCGCCAGCGTGAGCGTGAGGAATATATCCGTCTCGGTAAAACGATTCTGCTCAAAGGTTTCGAAACCGAAGGTCTGGTGCTCGATGATAAATTGTTGGAAGCCAATGCAGAAAAATTAAACCGCAAAACGGCGGAAGATATTTATGCGCATGTCGGCGAAGGTGTGATCACGAAGGCCGATGTGATTCGCGCGATTTATCCGGATCATCATGAGCGCAAAGATTCGTTGATGAGCCGGTTTAATATTCTCGATCGCTTCAAAGGCAAAAAGCCGGAGGAAGATCACCAAAAATCTACTTCAAAAATTCCGATCAAAGGTCTTATCCCGGGAATGGCTGTGCATTTTGCCGGCTGTTGCCACCCACTGCCTGGCGATCAAATTATCGGCGTCATCAATAGCGGTAAAGGTGTCACTATCCATACCGAAGATTGCGATGAACTCGCCGCACTGGCCAACACCCCCGAACGTTTCATTAGTGTTGCTTGGGAAACGGGCGAGGACGAAGAAGGTAAAACCTATATCGGCCGCCTAAAAGCCGTGCTCAGCCATGAAGCGGGCAGCCTAGGCACACTCGCCAACACCATCGCTAAAGACCACGGCAACATCAACAACTTCAAAATCACCAGCCGCTCACCGGATTTCTTTGAGGTATTGGTGGATGTTGAGGTAAAGGATATTCGCCATCTTTCAACGCTGATGGCTAGTTTGCGCTCCAAATCCTGCATTTATTCGGTTGAGCGGTATAACTAAGGCTCTGAATCTTAACGTTTTGTTAATGTCTGCACTTTATGCTCTTGGTGTAACAAAAGTGTAAAAAAAGACGTGTAATATTTGGCAAAGAGGAGAGAGCCATGGCAGACAATGATCAAATTTTAGAAACGGAAGATACAGCTACCGAAGAAAGAAAGAGAAAAGAGCGGGCATGGGAATTTCTAAGAGAAGGGAATTTTTTCCAGGCAGTATTGGCATTATTTGGTATCGAAATTTCTCCAGACATGCAGACGACAATCCGAAGTGATTGGTCGGTGAGTGGCGAAAAAAATCCAAAAGCACGCGAAATATTGAGCACTGTTGATATAGATAAAAATAATATCGTTACAGCAGAGGAACGCGTGGCAGCTTTAGAGCGTGTTGCAACTGATAAAAATTTTGCGAAAGAATTTTTGAATCAAACCCATGCTACTTTGGCAGCGGCTGGTCATTCGGTGCCGGTGCCAACGGATTGAGATATTCAGCTCGCGCAGCGGCAAATGCAGCAGATACTTGCAACTGTAAAAATGAATAGGCCAAATTATGATTCTTTATCTGGCGTAGATAAAATGGAAGCAGTGACACTTGCCTTTGCAGCACAAGAGCCCAGATTGGCTAAAGTTTTGAAATCCGAGCCGGTCAATTTATCTTGGAATACAGAAAAAAGTAGTTCTAGCAGTCAAAATTATGCTGGCGTCAAACCACGAACACTGGATGTTGGTAGATCTTAAAGCCGCTTAAATCCTGCTGCTAAATCCGCAATTAAATCATCCGGATGTTCCAGGCCGATATGCACGCGGATGGCGGTTTGTTTATGCGGCCATTTGGTGGCGGTGCGGACGGTTTCGGGATTGATGCGTAGGATCAGGCTTTCATAACCACCCCAGGAAGCGCCAATGCCGAAGACTTTCATGCCATCGATGAAAACGTGGATGGATTTTTCGGGGTAGGCTTTATCGAGCAGGAACGTAAATAAGCCTGCGCCGCCACTGCCGAAATCGCGTTTCCAGATTTTATGGCCCGCATCACCCGCGAGTGGTGGATAAATAATTTTGCTGATTTTGGATTGCTTCTGCAGCCATTTGATAATTTCCATAGCGCTTTCGAAATGGCGTTTCATCCGCACTTCGACCGTGCGCAAACCACGGGCGGCAAGGGCGGCTTGTTCTGCGCTCACATAAAGGCCGAAATGTTTATACGCATCCATCAGGCGTTTCCAAATATCTTTATTGTTTGTCGCGATGGAGCCCATCAACAGATCCGAATGTCCGCCGACAAATTTGGTAAGCGCTTGCACAGAGATATCGACGCCATGCTCAAGCGGTTTAAAATAAAGCGGCGTTGCCCAAGAATTATCAAACGCTGTGAGCACTTTCTTTTGCTTCGCGACTTTCACGATCGCAGGCACATCCTGCATTTCAAATGTCAGCGAGCCGGGTGCTTCTAAGAAAATTAGTTTCGTGTTTTTCTTAATCAGCTTCGCGATATTAGCACCGATGAGCGGATCATAAAATGTCGTTTCAATGCCGAGGCGCTTTAATTCTTTCAGCGCAAAACGACGGCTTGGTCCATAAATAGTATCGACCATCAACACATGATCGCCGGGCGAGAGCAACGCAAATAATGTCAGTGTAATCGCGGCAAGGCCGGAGGGTGTAACGAGGCAGTGGTCAGCACCTTCCCATTGGGCGAGGGCATCGGTTAATCCGCGATGGGTTGGGGTGCCCGCGATGCCATAGCTAGGGTCGCCGGTTTTTTGGGTGGAAGCGGCTTCATAATCGGCCAGGGTTTCAAACAACACGGTGGAGGTTTGATAAATCGGCGTATTGACCATGCCGCTATGGGCTTTTGGTTTGCGTCCGGCCTGGATCAATGTGGTGCGTTCTTTCATGCTACCAGCGGTAACATAAGGCCTATAAGGCTTCAATCATTACTTCAGATATTCTCTTAGAAACCCATTGCGAAGTTGTGGTAATTGCCTAACTTAGCATAGTTTCGTTATTATTTGGAGAGTTTAAAATGCCTAAAATCGCTGCGAAAGCCATGAATTCCTTGAAAAATGATTATAAAGTTGCGGATATTAAGCTCGCCGATTGGGGGCGTAAGGAAATTACGTTGGCCGAAAATGAGATGCCTGGGTTGATGGCGCTGCGCAAAGAATATGGCAAAAAACAGCCTCTGAAGGGTGCCAATATCATCGGTTGTTTGCATATGACCATTCAAACGGCGGTGTTGATTGAAACACTGATCGATTTGGGCGCGACTGTGCGTTGGAGCAGCTGCAATATTTTCTCGACACAAGATCATGCGGCTGCCGCGATTGCTGCGGCGGGCATTCCGGTGTTTGCTTGGAAGGGCGAAACGGAAGAAGAATATGAATGGTGCATCGAGCAAACAATCGAGGGACCAAATGGCTGGAAGCCAAACATGATTTTGGATGATGGCGGCGATGTAACACTCATCATGCATGAAAAATATCCGGCTTTGCTCAAAGGCATCAAAGGTGTTTCGGAAGAAACCACCACTGGCGTGTTGCGCTTGGTGCAAATGGAAAAAGCAGGCAAATTAAAAATCCCAGCAATCAACGTGAACGATGCGGTGACGAAATCGAAATTCGATAATTACTATGGCTGTAAGGAAAGCTTGGTTGATGGCATCAAACGCGCAACCGATATTATGATGGCTGGTAAAGTGGCAGTCGTATGCGGTTATGGCGACGTGGGCAAAGGCTGCGCGGAAGCTCTGCGCGGGCAGGGTGCACGTGTAGTAGTGACCGAGATCGATCCAATCTGCGCATTGCAAGCGGCTATGGAAGGATTTGAAGTTCTCACGATGGAAGACATCGCAAAGATCGGCGATATTTTCGTAACCGCGACTGGCAACAAAGATGTGATTACACTGGAACATATGCGCGCGATGAAAGATCTCGCGATCGTGTGCAATATCGGACATTTCGATTCTGAAATCCAAATCGCTGCACTCGGCAACATGAAATGGCTCGAGATCAAGCCGCAAGTCGATCAAGTAACCTTCCCAGGCGGCAAACGTTTGATCGTTCTCGCACGTGGGCGTTTGGTGAATTTGGGTTGCGCAACCGGTCACCCAAGCTTTGTGATGAGCACCAGCTTCACCAACCAAGTGTTGGCGCAAATCGAGCTGTGGACCAACACCAAAAAATACCAAAACAAAGTATATCTGCTGCCACGTCACCTCGATGAAAAAGTAGCGATGCTGCATTTGCCAAAACTCGGTGTGAAGCTGACAAAGCTTTCCAAAGAGCAAGCAAACTACATCGATGTGCCAGTCGCTGGACCATTCAAGACTGAACAATATCGTTATTAATGGATGTCGTTTTTCTCATGTTTTAGCAAAAAAAAAGAGTCGGCAGGGTTTCTGCAAACCCTGCCGGTTGCGGTGTGGCAGCGTGATGCCGCCGGAAAAATAATTTATTCCAATGAAGCTTACCGCATGATGGCGGGTAGCAATGAAGCTGAATTAACGCCAACGCTTTATACTGGCAAAGCACGTAGCGAAACGGTGCATCTGGTGATTAATGGCGAGCGGCGTTTGATTGAGTGCCATGAAACCGGCAGTGGTGGTGCAGCATTTGATGTCACTGCGCGTGAGGAGCTAGAAAATCAGCGCAAAGATTTAAACCAAGCGCTGACCGAAGTGATGGAAAATGCGACGAGCGCGATGGCGTTTTTCGACGGCACCCGCAAGATTGCACGTTATAATCAGGCTTATTTGCGGTTATGGGGTTTGGAGGAAGCGTTTCTTGCACAACATCCGCGTTACGAGGAAATTCTGGAGCAATTGCGTGAGCGGCGCAAATTGCCGGAGCAAGAAAATTTCTCACAATTCCGCAAAACACAGGTGGCCTATTTTACGAATTTAACAGAACCATTGCAGGAATTTTTCTATCTGCCGGATGGTACATCATTGCGCGTAGTGGTGATTCCTTATGCGACAAACGGGCTGATTTTTATTTACGACAACATGACCGATCGTCTCGCGCTAGAGCAAAGTTTTAACCAGACGGTCGCGGTAAAAAAAGCGGCGTTTGACCATTTGTATGAAGGCATTGCGGTGTTTGGTGAGGATGCGCGCTTAGGCCTTTCCAATCCACGCTATGCCGATATCTGGCAGCTTGATTGGGAATTGATGGAGCAAAGACCAAAATTTTCCGAAGTGCTGGAAGCGACGGAATATCTTTTTGATACACGCGTTGATTGGCCTGTGCGAATGAAGGGGATGTTGTCGGCGTTATATGAGCGCCGCCGTGAAACGCGTACGCTCGAATTGATCGATGGAAGGGTGATTCAGTGGGCGACAATTCCGCTGCCCGATGGCGCAACGTTGATGACCTATCTCGATATTTCGGATTCGGTGCGGGTGGAGCGTTCGTTGCGCGAGCGCAATCAGGCGTTGGAAGAAGCAGGCAGTATCAAAACGAAATTCCTTGCCAATGTGTCATACGATTTGCGTTCCCCGCTGACCTCGATCAAAGGCTTTGCGGAGTTTTTGCTGGAGGGTGGCGTGGGCGCGCTGAATGAGAAACAGTCGGAATATCTGCGCGATATTCATCGTTCTGCACTCGATCTTTCGGCGATGATTGATGATGTGCTTGATGTGGCTTCGCTGGAGGCGGGTTATGCAACGCTCGATGTGTCCGAGTTTGATATTTATATGATGCTATCTTCGATGTTCCCGTTCATTCAGGAAAAAATGCAGCGGCTTAATATTAAACTCGATTTCCAATGCCCACCTACAATTGGGCGGATGATTGGGGATGAGCGGCGGCTGCGCCATGCGATATTGCAAGTGCTTGATCAATTCATCACTTTCTGCCCGAAAGGGAGCAATATTCTATTCAAAGTGTGGGAAGAGGATTACACAATTCGTCTGCTCATCCAGGATGATAACGCGAAACAAAATTTGATTCATACGCCTGGAGAAGATCATCACACGATGGTCGCAACCGATACGCTGGATGCGATTGGCTCGCCGGTGATCCGCAGTTTGCTCGCGATGCATGGCGGTGCGGTTGAAACGCGCTATGTGGATGGCCAGCATTATTCGGTGTCGCTTTCTGTTGCACGCCGCCATGATGGGTTGGCGAATGTTCCAAAAAATGTCCAGATTTCAAGCTCACTATAATTTACCAGATATTGCTTCCGTTGCAGTGCTCGCACAGAAAATTGCGCCGCATTTAAAACGTGGTGATGTGTTGCAGTTGGAAGGTGATTTGGGTGTTGGCAAAACCACATTCACGCGCGCGTTAATTGCGGCGCTTGCAGGCAAGGAAATAGAAGTGCCGAGCCCAACTTTTACATTAGTGCAGCAATATGAATTTCCTGCATTCACGCTCTATCACTTCGATTTATATCGTTTGAAAAATAGCGGCGAACTATTGGAAATTGGCCTTGAGCAAGCGCTCAGCGAAGGTGTTACTGTGCTGGAGTGGCCGCAGCTGGCGACTGATTTTTTACCGGCAGACTCTTTGGTGCTGAAACTTTCTTTTTCTTCGGGGGAAGGGCGGCAGGCAGAGCTTCACGCGCCGGCTGCTTGGGCGCCACTTCTTTCTTAATCTGTTTGCGATATTCGGTGACGTTTTGGTCATGCTGCGCATAGCTTTCAGAGAAAGAATGGCCACCTTTGCCATCGGCTACAAAAAATAAATCTTTCGTATCCAGTGGGTTTAACACAGCGTGGATCGAATCTTTGCCAGGATTCGTAATCGGTGTCGGCGGCAAACCGGGAATTGTATAGGTGTTATAAGGTGTCGGTGTATTGAGATCGGCGCGGGTGATGCTGCGGCCTAAATCATTTTGGCCTTTGGTGATGCCATAAATGACCGTCGGATCTGCTTGCAGTTTCATGCCTTTATGCAAACGATTGATGAATACAGCGGCGACTTTTCCACGCTCGCCGGATAAACCAGTTTCTTTTTCGACGATAGACGCAAGGGTGAGTGCTTCCTGTTGGGTGGTGAAGGGAAGGTTTGAGGCACGCTTTGGCCACACTTCTGACATAAACTTCTCGTGTGATTTTTGCATGCGTTCAATGAGCCATGCGCGGGAATCGCCATAGGAATAATAATAGGTTTCAGGCAATAACGTGCCTTCAGCCACGTTGCTTGGTACGTTACCTTTGAGGGCAGGGTTCTCCTGCAACAATTTATAAACCTGCGCGACGGTGATGCCTTCTGGCACAGTGAATTTGCGAACAACGGTAATCCCTGAACCTAAGGTACTCATTACTTGGCGATAGCTGGCACCCGCGGCGAATTCATATTCGCCGGCTTTTAGCGGGCGGTGGAATTCGAGTAATACATAAAAGAAGGGGAAGAAATAACGGCTTTCGACTACGCCCTCTTTTTCCATCAATTTGCCGATTTCGATGATGCCGGTGCCTTCGGGCAATACGACGTCACGTTTGGCAGCGAGGGGGCTGGGTTTATCGGCGAGTTGGCTTAAAGTGACACCAAGCACAATCATCAAGCTTCCGATCAGGAGTAACCCGATGAGAAGCTTTTTCCTCATACGACTTTCTTGAAAATGAGCGAGGCGTTGGTGCCGCCGAATCCAAACGAGTTGGAAAGCACAGCGCGTATTGGGCGCTCTTTCGCTTTATGAGGAACCAGATCAATATCGCAGCCTTCGGATGGATTATCTAGGTTCAGCGTTGGTGGGCAAATGCCATTATTCATCGCGAGGATCGAGAAAATTGCCTCAACACTACCCGCCGCACCCAACAAATGCGCGATCGCTGATTTGGTGGAGGACATGGATACTTTATAAGCATGATCTTTAAACAAACGCTTCACCGCACCAAGTTCAATGCCATCGCCCATAGGGGTCGAGGTGCCGTGTGCGTTGATGTAATCGATATCTTCTGGATTCATTTTTGCATTGCGTAGGGCATTGGTCATCGCATCAAATCCACCGCGGCCTTCTTCATGTGGCGAGGTGATGTGATATGCATCGCCAGACATGCCATAGCCGGCCCATTCGGCATAAATTTTTGCACCGCGTTTTTTCGCGTGTTCATATTCTTCAAGCACCACTACGCCAGCGCCTTCGCCCATCACGAAACCATCGCGGTCTTTGTCCCATGGGCGGCTCGCTTTGGTTGGGGTGTCATTAAAGTTGGTGGAAAGCGCGCGTGCAGCAGCAAAACCAGCCATACCAATGCGGCACGTTGCAGCTTCAGAACCACCAGCAACCATCACATCCGCATCGCCACGAGCGATGATTTGTGCCGCATCTCCGATTGCATGTGCACCGGTCGAGCAGGCGGTTACTACCGCATGGTTCGGGCCGCGGAAGCCATACATGATAGAGACATGGCCGGAAGTGAGGTTAATGAGCGCCGAAGGAATGAAGAACGGGCTTAAACGGCGCGGGCCTTTTTCTTTCAGCGTTAACACGGCTTCTTCGATGGCTTGTAAGCCGCCGATGCCAGAGCCGATCAACACCCCGGTGCGTTTGAGGCTTTCTTCGTCTTTGGGTTCCCAGCCGGAATCGCGCACGGCTTGCACCGCGGCAGCAATTCCGAACAGAATGAACGTATCGACTTTTTTCTGATCTTTTGGTGAAAACCAATCATCTGCGTTGAACTGGCCAGGGCCGGTACCAATTTCCACTTCGCCCGCAATTTTTGCGTTGAGGTCAGAAGCATCAAACTTGGTTACCGGGCCAATGCCAGATTCGCCCGCAATTAATTTTTTCCACGTGGCATCAACCCCGCAGGCAAGCGGAGTGACAAGGCCCATTCCCGTGATTACAACGCGGCGCATGTTATGGTTAGTTATATAAAGACTAGCTGTTTGCTTCGATGTATTTCACAGCGTCTGCAACAGTGACAATTTTCTCTGCTACATCGTCTGGAATTTCGCAGCCGAATTCTTCTTCAAACGTCATGACCAATTCAACTTGATCAAGGCTATCTGCGCCCAGATCGTCGGTGAAGCTGGAATTAGAAGCGATTTTTGACTCCTCAACATCGAGGTGTTTCGCTACAATTTTCTTCACTCTTGCTTCAATATCACTCATCGTTTGACTCCTTTAGTAATTAATAAATTGATGACTTATTCGCCGTCAAAATCTTGGGCAGTCTACTAACCAAGATTGGTGAGGCAAGCAAAAAAAACAAGCGATTGAAAAATAACATTTATCACTTGCATTTTTCTTCGAAATCACACCATCAGCATACCGCCGTTGATGTGAAGTGTTTGACCGGTAATGTAACCCGCTTCGTTACTGCTCAAGAAAACGCAGGCAGAAGCAATGTCGGAAGGCACTCCAAACGCACCCGCTGGAATTGCGCCGAGCATTTTATTTTTCTGATCTTCATTTAATTTATCCGTCATCGGCGTAGTGATAAAACCAGGCGCGATGCAATTTGCGGTAATGCCACGGCTAGCAACTTCCGCCGCAACCGATTTGGTCATGCCAATCAAGCCCGCTTTCGAAGCTGCATAATTTGCCTGGCCCGCATTGCCCATTACGCCAACGATAGAAGTAATATTAATAATGCGACCAAAACGTTGCTTCATCATGCCGCGAATCGAGGCGCGGGTTAAAAGGAAGTTGGCGGAGAGATTTACTTTGAGAACATCTTCCCACTCTTCATCTTTCATGCGCATAAAAATATTATCGCGTGTGATGCCAGCGTTATTAATCAGAATATCCAAACCACCCATCGCTTCTTCTGCTTTTTTCGGAAGCTCCTGCACAGCGGCAGAATCCGAAAGATTGCAGGCGATGGTTTTATAATTTGCGGCGAGCGCGGAAAGTTTATCTGGGTTTGTCCCAGAAACAGTTACCGTAGCGCCCGCTGCTTTAAGGGATGCAGCGATTGCTTCACCAATGCCACCGGTTGCACCTGTTACGAGTGCGCGTTTGCCAGCGAGATTAAACATTGTTGATTTTCTCAGCCAAAACGGTGCAGCGGTTGTTTGCTACTTCGAGGAAGCCGCCGGAGATAGAAATTGTGTTAAAATTCTTATCATCAGATTCGTACACTTTCAGCTCACCTGCTTGCAAAGCTGCAATCAATGGCGCGTGGTTTTCCAGCACGCCGAATTCGCCTTCGACGCCGGGGGCCACCACCATGATCACCTCTTTCGAGAAGACGAGTGATTCAGGGCTGACGATGTCTAGGTTGAATTTATGTATCATGTCGATGAGCGCTGATACGATGAGCGATGATTCGATAAGCGATTCGTATTATCGCTCATCGTATTATCTTTCATCGGCCTTACGCTGCCTCCTTTGCCATTTTGTTTGCTTTCTCGATCGCTTCATCCATGGTTCCTACCATGTAGAATGCGGATTCTGGCAGATCATCGTATTTACCTTCGCAGATGCCTTTGAAGCCCGCGATGGTATCAGACAGATTCACCAGTTTACCTGGGGAGCCAGTGAACACCTCAGCAACGTGGAATGGCTGTGACAAGAAGCGCTGGATTTTACGTGCGCGGGAAACGACGAGTTTGTCATCTTCCGACAATTCATCCATACCCAGAATCGCGATAATATCTTGCAGCGATTTGTAGGTTTGCAGAATTTTTTGTACTTCGCGCGCGACTCTATAATGCTCTTCACCGAGGATTTTTGGATCCAGAATCCGGCTGGTCGAATCCAAAGGATCTACCGCAGGATAAATTCCAAGCTCCGCAATCTGACGTGAAAGTACAGTCGTTGCATCCAAGTGTGAGAACGAGGTTGCAGGCGCTGGGTCAGTCAAGTCATCCGCAGGTACGTAAATCGCCTGTACGGAAGTGATCGAGCCTTTATTGGTCGAAGTAATACGCTCTTGCATGTTCCCCATTTCGGTCGCCAGTGTTGGCTGGTAACCTACTGCGGAAGGAATACGGCCGAGAAGCGCGGATACTTCCGAGCCCGCTTGGGTAAAGCGGAATACGTTATCGACGAAGAACAATACGTCTTGGCCTTCCTGGTCGCGGAAATATTCAGCGAGTGTCAAACCGGTCAACGCAACGCGTGCGCGTGCTCCAGGTGGTTCGTTCATCTGGCCATAGACCAGTGCGATTTTTGATTTGTTCAAATCTTTGAGGTTAATTACGTTGGATTCGATCATCTCGTGATACAAATCGTTACCTTCACGCGTACGTTCGCCCACGCCTGCGAATACGGATACACCACCATGCGCTTTCGCGATGTTGTTGATCAATTCCATAATGAGTACAGTTTTGCCTACGCCCGCACCGCCGAACAAACCTACTTTACCACCTTTAGAATAAGGCGCGAGCAAGTCGATTACTTTAATGCCGGTCATCAACACTTCGGTTTCCGTTGATTGGTTTACGAACTCTGGCGCTTGTGCGTGAATTGGCGCAGTTGTTGTAACAGTCAGTGGGCCTTTTTCATCAATCGGCTCACCGATTACGTTCAAAATACGGCCAAGCGTGGTTGGGCCAACTGGAACGGTGATTGGTGCGCCGGTATCGGTCACTGCTGTGCCGCGCATCAAACCTTCGGTCGCATCCATCGCGATGCAGCGCACTTCGTTTTCACCCAAATGCTGAGCAACTTCCATCACCAGGCGTTTGCCATTATTGGTGGTTTCGAGCGCGTTCAAAATCGCTGGCAAGCTGCCTGCTTCAAATCGGACGTCGACAACTGCCGAGATCACCTGTGTAATTTTACCTTTGTTTGCCATACTACTCTCCTACTTTCCTTAAACGGCTTCTGCGCCAATAATTGTATTTTATGTTTAACCTTTTTGATCAATATTTTTCAACAGTTCCAAGCGTTGCTTTGTAATAAAATCCTGGCAACTGTTAGATACTCCAGCATACATTGATCCACCCTTAAAAAGATCGGCTTCGTATTTACACTGATCTTCTAAATATTTTTGCCAACTTCTTTGAGATTTTTTAAAATTATCCAGATTATTAGTATCGCATGGTTTGGATGTTTTATTAGTGCAAGAAAGTACTTCCATTTTCTTTTTTACATAATCTTGCAATTTCGCCTTTTGCTGTTCTGCTTCAGCTCCTAAACAAAAATTGATGGCAGCCTGTGAGGTGTCGTTTTTACAGTCAAACTCTAGGGAATATGCTGATGGTGATATCAAAATAATAGCGATAGCTGTTGATACAGTCCATTTCATCATACAGCCTCCGCACCGGAGATAATTTCAATCAATTCTTTTGTAATCGTCGCCTGACGTGAGCGGTTATAGACCAGCGTCAGTTTCTTAATCATCTCACCTGCGTTACGTGTCGCGTTATCCATCGCCGCCATACGCGCACCTTGTTCAGAGGCCGCATTTTCGAGCAATGCATGGTAAATTTGTACCGCGACGTTTTGTGGCAGAAGTTGCTCTAAGATTGCATCTTCTTCTGGCTCAAAATCATACACCGCTTCCGAAGGAGGGATGTTTGAGGCAGACAGATCCAGCGGAATTAATTGCTGTATGGTGACCACCTGCGAAATCGCCGAACGGAACGCATTATAAATCACGGTCGCCGAATCAAATTCATGTAAATCAAACCGTGCCAGCAGATTTTTTGCGAGGGTTTCTGCATCGCTATATGCCAGCGGTTTACGACCAAGCCCATCCACGCGCTCAACGATATTTTTACCAACATGGTTTTTCAGCAGCTCATAGGCTTTTTTGCCGAAAGTAATCACCTTAACTTGTTTGCCTTGGGCCTGGCGAATCCGAATTTCCTGGCGCGCTGCCTTTACAATCGAGCCATTAAAACCGCCGCACAAACCACGATCCGACGAAAGCACTAACAGCAGATGCACACCATCTTTCTGAATGCCATTTTCATAACGGCCAGAGAGAAGGGCAGGCGCAGTTTCTAGCGTTTTGATGCTGTTTGCCAGCGCACCCAACATCCGCTCCATACGCTCCGCATAAGGACGCGCCGCTTCCGCCGCCTCCTGCGCACGGCGCAGTTTTGCAGCAGCAACCATCTTCATCGCTTTCGTAATCTTCTGCGTCGATTTAACGCTTTTGATCCGGTTTCTTAATGTTTTTAAATCAGCCACTCAAAACCTTTTAAGCAAATACTTTCACGAACTTATCCAGGAATGCGCGGAGTTCTTTTTCTGCGATTTCCGAGAGTTTCTGTTCTTTACGGATGTTTTCCAGCAAATCTGGTTTTTCCGCCCGCAAGTCGCGCAGCATTTGCTGCTCGAAACGGGTAACAGCGTTACGATCGATGGTGTCGAGGTAACCTTTTACACCGGCGAAAATGATGCAAACCTGCTCTTCAATCACTACTGGTGAGAATTGCGGTTGTTTCAGAAGTTCCGTCAAACGCTGACCACGTGCGATCAGTTTTTGAGTTGCAGGATCCAAGTCGGAACCGAACTGTGCAAACGCTTCCATTTCGCGGAACTGCGCGAGCTCAAGCTTGATCGAGCCAGCAACTTGCTTCATCGCTTTAATCTGCGCCGCAGAACCTACGCGGGATACAGACAAACCAACGTTTACTGCAGGGCGAATACCTTTATAGAACAATTCCGTTTCCAAGAAAATCTGACCGTCGGTGATCGAAATTACGTTGGTTGGAATATAAGCCGATACGTCACCAGCCTGTGTTTCAATGATTGGAAGCGCGGTCAAAGAACCTGCACCTTTCTCATCCGAAAGTTTCGCCGCACGCTCAAGCAAACGTGAGTGGAGATAGAATACGTCACCAGGATACGCTTCGCGGCCAGGTGGGCGGCGGAGCAACAGAGACATCTGGCGATAAGCCACCGCGTGCTTCGACAAATCATCATACACCGCGAGCGCATGCATTTTATTGTCGCGGAAATATTCGCCCATCGCGCAACCAGTATAGGGCGCCAAGAACTGCATTGGTGCTGCTTCAGAAGCGGTTGCTGCAACAACGATTGTGTATTTCAGCGCACCCGATTCTTCGAGTTTTTTCACGATTTGTGCAACGGTCGAACGTTTCTGACCGATAGCAACATATACGCAGTACAGTTTTTTGCTTTCGTCATTACCATCATGCATTGGCTTCTGGTTCAAGATCGCATCGAGTGCAATCGTGGTTTTGCCGGTTTGACGGTCACCGATGATCAACTCGCGCTGGCCACGGCCAATCGGAATCAATGCATCGATCGATTTAATGCCGGTCTGCATTGGCTCATGTACTGATTTGCGATCAATAATGCCAGGTGCTTTCACTTCAACGCGCACGCGGGTTACATGTTTCAGCGGGCCTTTGCCATCGATTGGATTGCCAAGACCATCAACAACACGTCCGAGCAAGCCACGGCCTACTGGAACGTCCATGATTCGGCCGGTACGTTTAACAGTATCGCCTTCTTTAATATCGCGGTCTTGGCCGAAAATTACGAGACCGACGGTGTCTTGTTCCAAGTTCAGCGTCATGCCGGTGGTGCCGTTTGCGAATTCGACCAACTCACCCGCCTGTACGTTTTCAAGGCCATACACGGTTGCGATACCGTCGCCTACTTTAACGACCTGACCGACTTCTTCCATTTTCGCATCGAGATTAACCTCGGCGATTTGCTTTTTCAAAATATCGGTAATTTCCGCAGCACGAATTTCCATCTTCTTCTCCTAACTTAATGCGACTTTTAATGTGTTTAAACGGCCCTTCAAAGAGGCATCAAGCAAATGCGAGCCTTTTTGAATAACCACGCCTGCGAGCAAAGAGGCATCCACCCGCTCATCCATGGCAATTTTTCCTAATTTTTGTTCCAGTTTCGCACGCAATGCCGCGCGAGATTTTTCATCCAGCGGTTTCGCGCTAGTGATAACAACCAGTGATTCACCACGAGCCGCGCGCGCCAGCTCAACAAAGTGAGCAAGTGCTTCCGGCAAAACAGCCAGGCGACGGTTTAACACCAATGTATTTAAAAATTGCTGCACCAATGGCTGCAAATTCAGCGTGCTTTTGAGTGCATCAACTGCTTTGCGCTGCGCGATAGTTCCGATCAACGGATTATGCATTAACACTTGCATGCTTGGGCTTTTCGCAGCCACTTTCAGGCCGTCAATATTTTTCAAGATCGCATCGACAGCATTCGCGCCTGAAGCCAGTTCGAATAACGCTTTAGCGTATCGACGGGAAAGCAGGGCAGCACTAGCTTGTTTTGACATGCGTTAAGGCCTTGTGTTATAAGGGTTTAGACTGGGAGCCCCCGGAAGAAGGCAGCGCTTGATAGCATGCAGCAATCCGTTTTGCAACGGGTTTTGAAAGTGCAGTGTGAGGGAAGTTGGTTTGTGCGTTATCTACTTAGAGTACTTTGGCCACGTTGTTCGAGATATTTTACATAACTTACGCCCAATTCTTGAGCGCGATCCATCTTGTTGTTATGTTTTATCGCCTCTGTCTTCATTGTGCCCATTTCTATGTTAGTAATATCTAGTCTTTGCAAAAGATCTTCTCTGTTTACCTTGACGGTTATTTGTCCCACTTCTTTAAGTGCGGCTTCTGGAGAAAAAGGTGCAATTTTTTCAGGCATAAAAAAATCTTTCGGTATAGTCCCACTATGATAATCGCGGGCATCTCCTTGTTGAAATCCCAATTGGCGGAATAAATCTCCCCATTTAGCAATGTCCTGTTCTTTGTATATTGTTTTCCCACTATGGTCGACCATATCTGGGCGCACACTTACTCTAAAGCTTATAGTTTCAGCGCCAAATTCTGTTGGCCTGATTGTTGTTCGCCCCAGTGATAAAGTTTCTCCACTTTGATTTGCTTCTGCGCCCTCACCAATTATCTTTGTCAGGGAATTTATAATGATCCTACGCTCTTGCGCAAATAGTGTATCTAACTCTGGATTTCGTTCGGTACGTTTAGGCACTGTTAACAAACCTCAAGTTTGATAAAGGCAAGGGCAAGGAATGCCATGAAAGTGGAATCGAGTTTGTCGACCCTCAGTGCAAGCCGTCTATTTTCCTTGATTTTCTGGAACATATTTTCAATGCGTCTTCGC
>CAIJLX010000034.1 GCA_903821695.1 uncultured Alphaproteobacteria bacterium
ATGCACGGAATTCCGCGCCGCCAGATTTCGACAACACTTTCGTGATTGCCGCTGTCAACGATGTCTTACCATGATCCACGTGACCAATGGTTCCAATATTACAATGCGGCTTCGTCCGCTCAAATTTTGCCTTCGCCATGACCTTTACACTCGCCTGGTGGGTTAAAAGAGATTCACAATGTTAGTTGAGGCACCTACTTCAGTGACTCGGTCTCTGCTTCGAAATGGAGCGGGTGAAGGGAATCGAACCCTCACAACCAGCTTGGAAGGCTGGAGTTCTACCATTGAACTACACCCGCTTATTCCAAAACAACTCCCTTATAAAACAGAGGGGGCGACTTATAGCGGGGCCTTTTTTGAATTGCAACCAGTATTTTTAGATAAATTTTATGCATCTGGAAATGGCCAAAATGCTAACGTTTTATTAAGGTTTTTGGGTCATATTTAGAGCCATGAGTGACCCTACAAATACTGCTAACCCATTCACAGAACAGCGAAAAAAATGGGAAGTCTGGCTTACCGAGCGTCAAGCCGCTAAAACCCTACATGAACCGCTGCTCGTATTTGTAGATGACGAAGAAGACCAACGAACGATGCGTTATTACGAAATGCGGCAACGAAAACACCCAGGCCGCAATATTTTGCTGTTCGAAAGAGCAGATGAAGCCGTCGAATTCTTGAAGTTTGCGATACATAAAGGGCTAAATATCGCGTCGGTTATTACGGATTTTGATAATGGCAAAGCCAGCACCACCGATGGCAACCAGGTTTTGGAGCAAGCAATCAAATATGAAAACAGGCAAAACCAGGAAGTTGTAAAATTACTGATTAGCTCAATTCCAAGACAACTATCTGAAAACGTTATCAAATTTAATAGCAAGCTAGCCGCACGCGATCCAAGGCGGGTGGAATTTCTTAGCAAAGATGATCCGCATCATATCGCCGGAGCGGCACCCACTTCCCCGCAGCAAGAACCAGAAAAAGATGCCAAGCTTATTCCAGACCTTATCTACAGCATGCGAGTGATTGATATCGTCTTGAATAAATTTGAAAAAGCGCTGGAGCCTTATGCGCGTATCGCCTTAGAGAAGCTCCCTACACCAGAATCAGAAGATTATGCGGGTATTCCACTTGAAAATGAAGGCAAAAAAATTGGCGAAATATATGCACCTTTAACTTCTGTAATGCAAAGAACGCAAACCCGCGTGAAAGATATGTTAAAAATTTGGGCATTGATAAAACACTATGAATTTGAGGCCGTTAGCAAGGGAACTCCATCACCAAACCCAGATTCACAAGAACCCGAAGAACCCATCAATATTCGCATTTTAGGTGCGTTCTTTATGGATGAGTTTAAGCGCATCCAATTTGAATTTGCTCAGTGTGCAAATCAAATTAGAGTTTTAGATTTCCCAGAAATCGTACATGTTATAAAGCAAAATCACCCTTCGCCTGAAAGCAATGAATGCAGGCAAGAAATAAGCAAAGCGACACATAATTTGAAGCAACCGCTGAATGCCATCAGCGGACGCGTTGTTGCAATGGCTAGAACACTCGAAGATTTCTTGAATTCGGAACATCCTAATATGCTTTCTTCTATACCAAAAGAAGGCGAGCATCGTTTCACCCATCAAAGGCTGCTTGATATGGTTGCGGATTATGTCGAACCAAGAAGAGAAGCCGAACAGCATTTACTTTTCTATTATTACCCTGCCACACATACTGCAGAGAAAGATGTAACACGCGATCGAACCACAAATACACCAGGTGTAAAAGCGCCCACACGTGAGACGATTATTATTCCTTTTACCGAAGAGGAAAGAGCACAAATACCTAACAAATATCCAATCTCCGGAATATCAACCAATATTCTTGGACGTTTCCTCACATGCATTACGCTTGATATGGGAATTTACAACATGCTGACTACTCAAAGCAAAAATCCAGATGCTTGTATGAAAGAACTTGCTCAGGGTCTTCGCAATGCCTTGGAACAAATTCGCCAAGAACCCTTTTCAAGCCAACGCCTCTAAACTTCCCCACTTCCGGACTAGGAAACCCCCCATACGATGCCCGGTTGAATTGGAAACCTCGGGGGAAACATGAATAAATCGCAGATTATTGTTAGTTCTAAGCGCAAAAAGCCGTTGCCGGTGGTGATTTTGATTGGGCAGAGTAATGCGGTGGGGGTGGGGACGATTGCGTCGGCGCCTTCGAATTATCAGGGTACTATTGCGAATACGCTGATTTGGAATGGCTCTAGTTTCGTCAATTTGGTGGCGGGTTCGACCAATCAGGGGGCGGATTTGCTGACATTTGGGCCGGAATTGAGCCTTTGTACGCAGTTTTTGGCTCGTAGCTCGGCGCCGCAGATGTATTTGATCAAGCATGCAGTGACGAATACGTCGCTGAATGTCGATTGGTTGCCGACGGCTTCCACCCAATACACCAATATGATTACCAAAATTAATGCGGCGATTGCAGCATTGGTCGGCGTGCGGTTTTATATTGCAGGGTTTGTGTGGGTGCAGGGTGAAAATGATGCGTTGAGTGCTTCTTCTGCGCCTTCAGCGAATTATCAGACCAATTTGACTAGCTTAATTACCAATCTACGCTCGAGCTATGGGGCTTATGGGGCGGACGGGAATAACAATATCCCGTTTGTGATTGCGCAATTGGGCTATAATGACCGTAACTCCTATTATTATCAGGATAATGTGCGCGATGCGCAAAATGCGGTGCAAGCGGCTGGCACGAATATCTTTATCACCCAGACCGATGACCTTAGCTATAACGCCGATATCATCCATTATGATGCCACTGCCCAAATCGCGATCGGCAACCGCGCGGCAAACCAATTGATGGGCGATGCAAGCTATGCTGAAAACCGCCCACCGGCTTATAGCGACATTAAATATTGGTTCGACCCCTCAACACCAAATTGTGCTTTAAATTCCAGCAGCTTACCGGCAGCTGGCGGCGCCAACATTCAATCCGTATTAGGCCGCCAGGTAAGCCCGCTGATTAACGTCGCGAACCTTACCACCGCGAACCAGCCGGTAGTGACCGCCAGCGCCATTAATGGCCGCCAAGCGGCAACGTTTGATGGCACAAACGATCAGCTGATGCTGACTAGCGTGAATCCATCCCAGTTTATGGGCAGCATTTCGGGAACTATTTTTCTGGTGCAGAAATATGTGGTGGATAAAGCGGCGTCCACGCTGTTTATCAACGCAGGCGCGAATGCGAATGTGCAGATCGTCAATAAATGGAAAAGCAGCCCGTTTGATGATATTTTCTGGGATTTCGCCAACCAAAGTACAGGGCGGATATATGGCACGGCCCCGGCTGGCATCACCGGCAATTGGAAAGTTACCGAATTTGTGAAGCGCTCTGCCGGAACCTCAGAAGTCTATGTCGGCGGCACCAGCGCCCTCTCCGGCAGCACCAGCGGCACAATGGCAAGCCTAACCGGAACATTACGCATCGGCACCGATGGCAGCAATTATTTCAACGGACAAATCGCCGAAATCCTCTGCTACAACCGAGAGCTAACCTCGGGTGAACGCACTGCGGTGTATAGCTATATTAACACGAAATATGGATTATAAAAGTACACGTCATTTCGAACGGAGTGAGAAATCTGTCTACCGTCCTCAGACTTCTCACTCCGTTCGAAGTGACGATCTATCTTAACTTCGCTTTGTATCTATCTTTGAAGAAATACAACGTGAACAAGGTAATCACTGCACAGAGCATAATGTAAAACGCAACGATTGCCTTGTTGCCGGTTTCTTTGACTAGCCAGGTGGAAACTATCGGTGCGGTACCGCCGAAGACGGTGGCGCTCACATTATAGGCAAGCGACATTCCGGTATAACGTATGCTGGTTGGGAACATTTCGACTAACACGGCGGGAATCGGGCCGGTGAAGATACCAACCAGCAACGCGAATGCGACTTGCGCGAAAAGTGCGCCCCAGAATCCGCCTGTGGTGAGGAATAGGAAGATCGGATAGGAAAACACGGCAAAGCCGATGGCCCCCGCAATCAAAATCGGTTTACGGCCGACTTTGTCGCAGTAATATCCGGAGAATGGAATAGTTGCCATCAGCATTAGCATCGCGCTGCTATTCATCAGCAAGGAGTCACTGACGCTATAGCCGAGAATTTTCGAGGTAAAGCTGTTGAAGAATACTACCAACACATAAAACGGAACGGTAACGGTGAGATAAATACCCACTGCCTGTAGCATTTCCACCGGATATTGCTTGAATGCCGTGCGCAACGGTGTTTTGGAAAGTTTGCCTTTTGCTTTCGCTTCTTCGTAATGCGGGCTTTCATCGAGTTGGGTGCGGATATACATGCCGACTAAACCAATCATCAATCCAACAACGAATGGAATGCGCCAGCCCCAGACGGCAAAAAATTCCGGCGACATCATTTGCGAAAGACCCGCCGCAACCAAAGAACCCATCAATGTACCCACTGCCGCGCTGAAGATGGCGCTGCAGGCAGCAAAGCCGCGCTTATTAGCGGGTGCATGTTCAGCCACAAACGTGATTGCCCCGCTAAATTCACCGCCCAGCGAAAGACCTTGCAGCAAACGAATGATGGTCAGCAGAATGGGCGCCCAAATACCAATTTGCGCATAGGTTGGCAGAATACCGATACAGCCCGTTGGAATGGCCATCATTAAAATAGCCAGCGAGAGAGCTGCCTTGCGACCATATCGATCGCCGATAAAACCGAAGAATATTGCACCGACGGGACGCATTAAAAAACCGGCAGCGAATACGCCGAAAGTCGAGATCATCGAAATATACACGCTCTCAGAGGGGAAATAGAGCACGCTGATGATGGCAGCGAAATGGCCATAGAGCGCGTAATCATACCACTCCAGCGCATTTCCGATCATACCGGAGACAACAACCTTTTTCATTTTCATGGTTTTGTCTTTTCTCTGCCAATTAATACAAACACGGCAAGCCCTGCGGTTAAAATAACTGTTACTTCACCCAGTGTATCAAAGCCACGATAGCTGGCAAGTACAGCGGTGACAATATTGGGGATGCCAATTTCGATCTTTGTTTTCTCGATGTAATATTTTGCGACATGTTGATGTGCCGGAGCGTTCGTTGCGCCATAATCGGGCATATCGACCAACGCATAACACAGCAATAAAAACATCGGTACGACTATAAGCAAGGCAAGCCATGGCCGCTCGGCTGGCTTTTCTTTTTCGCCGAGTAATAATAACGCGGCGAGTAATATTAATGTGCTTGCCCCTGCCCCGATGGTTGCTTCCGTTATCGCCACATCTGGCGCGCCCATAATAATATAGAGCGCTGCCATTAGCAGGCTAAAAATACAAAGCATGATAACGCTGGTTAGTGTGTTTGCTGCTTCCACCACCGCGATCGCCGTTACGATCAACAGCACGAGCAACGTTATTTCGATGAGTAATAGATAATCCATCACTCTACTTTGCCCCCACGCTGCCAACGTTTTTTAATTTCCGGATCTTCAAACGCCAGTTGCAACAGCGCATGGCAGGCAGTCGGGCTTGTGACCACCAATAACAGCGCCAGCAATAATAATTTTCCGGCAACCGCCCAAGAGAGACTTAAAAAACCAACGCCGACCAACATCAAGCAAGCACCGAATACATCCGCCACCCCGGCTGCATGAATCCGCGTGATGCATTCTGGCATCCGGAATAATCCCATCGCGCCGGTAAACACAAAAAATACGCCGACGAATAAAAACCCGAAGCCAATATAATGTAATATATCAGTCATAAAACTGCCCCGACTTAATATAACGCAGCAACGCAGCGGTCGCGATGAAATTGAGCAAGCCATAAGCCAACGCGATATCGAGATAGTTATAATCACTCAGCAAATAACATAGCAGCACAACCAGCAGAACAATCATGGTGCCAAATACATTCACCGCCAGCACGCGATCAATCATCGTCGGTCCTAAAATCATCCGCAATACAGTGAGCGATAATGCAATCAACAATAGCGCTACAATAATCCACATCATTTGATTACCTTCGCCACTTGTTTTTCCATCACGCCGGATTTTATATCGGCGATGCTTGCTTTTTCTAGCGCATGCACTTGTAATTTTTTGCCGGTGATTTTAACGCAGACAGTACCCGGCGTGAGTGTAATTGAATTACCGTAGAGCGATAATGCGAGATCTTGCTTCAATTTACTTTCGACAGTGAATAAGCGCGGCGTAATGCGCGGTTTCACTTGCCATAAGATGCGTGTTACGCGAAATGCAGAGCGCGCCATTTCTCTGATGAGCCACCCAAGATACTGCAAACCTTCCTTTGGGTGATGAAAAAAAGATTCTTTGCTGATTAATTCCATCCGCTCTGCAATTTTCCAGGTGAGCCACACACTTAAAGCGCCCATAATGATGAAAAACGGTTCTGCGATGTGTGAGCAAATCCACCAGACCAAAATCAGAAAAAAAATCCGCGCGACGACAAGGTTCATCCTTTGGGTGTAATTTCATCACGCAAGAAGTGCAAGCAAAACCAGTAGCTTATTTTTGAGGCCCGCAGAATTGCTTGGGTTTGTGCATAAGCTTGTGGATAAAAAAAACTTTTGGGTCGTTGATATTTTTTATTTCCGCGTCCTGGCGTAGTTGTATTCACTGTCAACGGAAAATTATTTGCCTGTGGAAATAAAATCGGTTGTCGCCCATTTTTTTTCTCTCTAAGAGTTCTCTATCGCATTTCATTTCCGGTTTTCCCGGCCACGAATGAAGCGCGATAAAACAGAAACATTTTATTTAGAAGGCAAGCAGGAAATGACTCTTTCCGCATCCAGTAATCCTTTCTCCCAATCTATCGGAGAAGCAACCACACAGGAAGCCTGGAGCGCCCTCGAAGTACAACAAAATGCTGTGCTGGTGGATGTCCGCACAGCGGGTGAGTGGCAAGAAACCGGCATCGCGGATTTATCCTCTTTTAATAAAAAACCTATCACGCTTTCCTGGCGCACACAGCCCGGCATGGCACTAAACCCACAATTCGAAGCGCAATTGCTTGCAGCACTTCCTGATCGCACCACACCGGTTTATTTCGTATGCCGCAGTGGTGGCCGCTCGGCAGATGCGGCGCGCGCAATGGCGCAACTTGGTTACACACAATGTTTTAACGTGCTTGGCGGTTTCACCAACTGGCTGGCAGCAGAACTTCCACGGAGCAACGCATGAATTCAGAACTCGCCACCCAATATCAATCCCTCTGGGTGCGTGTACAAGCAAGGCTGAAATTTAGTTGCGGCGAAGCGGTTTATCGCAGCTGGTTGCAACATCTGGTGCTTGCTGAAGTCGAAGGCAATATGGTGTCCATCCATGTTCCTACCCGTTTCATCCGCGAATGGGTGATGAGCCATTACCTCAACGAAATTCTCGCCGCATGCAAACAAGAAATGCCACAATTGATGCATCTCGATGTGCGCGTGAAGCCCGCGACAACCAATGTCACCACCTTGCAGCAAAAACCGGTCGAAGAAAAATTATTGCTACCAACCGTTCTGCCCGCGAAACAAGATCTCGACGACATGCCATCCGGGGCTGTGCTCGACCCACGCTATCGCTTCTCAAGTTTCGTGGTTGATAAATCCAACGAACTCGCATTCGCCGCCGCACAGCGCGTCGCCGAATCGCCAGAAGTCATCCCAGGTTGCAACCCACTGTTCCTTTATGGTGGCGTAGGCCTTGGTAAAACACACTTAATGCATGCTATCGGCTGGCACATCCGCGCGCACAACCCAAAGCGCAAAGTGATGTATCTCTCGGCTGAGAAATTCATGTATCAATTCATTTCTGCGCTGCGCCAACGCGACATCATGACGTTCAAGGAACAATTCCGCGGCGTGGATGTGTTGATGATCGACGATGTACAATTCATTTGCGGCAAAGATTCCACCCAGGAAGAATTTTTCCACACCTTCAACGCGCTGATCGACCAAAACAAACAATTGGTCATCTCTTGCGATCGCTCACCTTCCGACCTCGAAGAAATGGAAGAGCGCGTCCGTTCACGCCTCGGTTGGGGCTTGGTCGCTGACATTAACGCTACTACATATGAACTGCGTCTTGGCGTATTGCAGATGAAATGCGAGCAGATCAAAGTTTCCGTACCGAAAGACGTATTGGAATTCTTGGCTCGCAAAATCCCATCCAACATCCGCGAGCTGGAAGGCGCTCTCAATAAAGTAGTTGCGCACTCGCACTTGATCGGCCGCCAAATCACCCTCGAAAGCACCCAAGATATCCTGAGCGACCTATTGCGCGCGAAATCACGGGCAGTCACGATCGAAGACATCCAAAAGCGTGTCGCCGAGCATTGCAATATCCGCATTTCCGATATGCATTCCGCTCGCCGTGCCCGCCAAGTCGCGCGTCCACGCCAGATGGCAATGTATCTCTCGAAAAAACTCACTACATCATCGCTGCCAGAAATCGGCCGTCAATTTGGTGGCAAAGACCACACCACCGTGTTGCACGCTGTTCGCAAAGTAGAAGAACTGATCTCACAGGATCGGATTATCGCTGAAGATATCCGCCTGCTGACCCGGATTTTAGAGAGCTAATAAGTATTGTCATCCCGGCGAAGGCCGGGATCCATGGCAGGCCACGCGAAGAAAGATCGTGGATCCCGGCCTTCGCCGGGATGGCGGAATTTACTATCTCTTTTTCCCATCCATCACAGCTGCGATATACGGCAGCTCGCGGTAATAGTTTGCGTAATCCAAACCATAACCGACCACGAATTTATCGGGAACGATGAAGCCGACATGTTCCGGGCGGACGTCGTGGACTAGTTTGCCGGGTTTTTCCATGAGAACGCAGATAGAGACACTGCGCGCGCCGCGTTCTTTAAGCAATTGGCTCGCGAATGCCAAGGTACGGCCGGATTCTAGAATATCATCTAACAATAGGATTTTGCGGTCACGGACCGGTTCTTTGAGGTCGCTGTGGATGACGACGCTGCCGGTGCTTTCTTTGGCTTTGCCATAGCTCGCGAGGGTCATGAAATCGAGTTGCAGTTTCACTTTATGGCGATGCAATGCTCGGATCATATCGGCGGTAAAAATAAAGGCGCCTTTGAGGAGCGAGATCACCAGCAGATCGCCTTCTGTTTTGCGGCTGCTTTCGGAAATTTCTTTGGCGAGCATTTCGATGCGGGCTTTGATGATGTTTTCAGAAAACAGCACTTCGATTTTATCCCGACTCATGGAATGGATATTTTCGTTCATTCTGATTTACCTTAGTAATTGTTCAATAGGATTGCCCAGATCAAGCATGACGCGGCTGAGTGAATCTGGGATGTTATTAATTTTAGGCTCGAAATCTAATGTCTTGCCGCCATCCACTTGCGTGACAGGGAATTGATATTCGAGCGACCGCACTTCGCGGCCAGCGCGATCATATAACGTCACTGTGACGGGCGGCGAGAAACGCTTTTCGGTTCGCGTATTTTTTACTTGGCCCGTGAAAGTGAGCTTCATTTTTCCAGGGCTGGAAGAAGGCGTCGCCTGAAACGCAATTTTTTGGAATATAAAATCAGAGGTATCGGCAAGCCCAATCGCCTCTTTCACCGGCACCAACGCCGGCATTTTGAGCCTTGGCAAACCTGCGAGTGCACCACTGGCGACCATTAATAATAACGAAAATGCGGTAAATAATTTGAGCGCTGGCCCCGCCTGTTTTTTGACCACAACTACTGTTTTTTCAGCAAAAGCAGGCGAAACCACCGGCTCTCTATCCAGCGGAGAAGGTGGCGGCGAATCTGGTGAAAGCGAAGTGAGTGGTGCTGGTGAATCCGGCGAGAGTGACGTTGGTGATGGTGCCGGAGCAGCAGCAGGGGCTACTGGTGGCGCAGCCGGCGTAGGCGTTGGTGCTGCGGCTGGTGCTGGTGCTGCCACCTGCACTGCACTTGGTGTTGCGGCTTCCGGCGCTTGGTGCCAGGTGTGGGCACACTTGCTGCATTTTACTTTACGGCCCGCTGTGCCCAGTGCGGCTGCACTCACAGTGAACTGAGTCGAACATTTGCTACAGGTAAGAATCATGGATTTTGCATATTTATATCGCTATAGTGATACGCGAAACAAATGATTTTCACCATCAAAAAATTGCTGGCCTATGCCTTAATGCTCCTTGCGACCCTTGCTTTGGTGTGGGCGGTGGGCTTTGGGCTTTTCCTCTATCAGCTCAATCACCAGAGCGCGCCGAGCAATAATATCCATAGCAACGCAATTGTTGTACTAACAGGTGGTGATAATCGCGTACGCGAAGGAATTCGCCTGTTGGAAGAAGGCGTCGGCGATAAATTATTTATCAGCGGCGTTGGCCAAGGCGTGACGGTGGAAGATATTCTGCGCGCCAGTAATTATAGCAGCTTAATTCCGGATGAGGCGCTCAAATCTCGCATCACATTAGGCCGTACTGCCGAAAATACGAAAGGCAATGCCGAGGAAACTAACCGTTGGACAACCGAAAATAACATCCGCTCCATCCGCCTGGTCACCGCTTATTACCACATGCCGCGCAGCCAGCTAGAATTCCATCATTTTATGCCACACATCGAAATATTGCAGCACCCGGTGCATCCAGCGAGCGCGCAATTATCGCCGAAGGAAGATCTCAAATTATCGCTCACCGAGTATCATAAATTTATTGCCGTGTTGCTCCGGCAGGCGGGCTTATGGCAACCATCGTAAACGGATTTCGTGCGGTAGCGTTTTATATTTTGCTAACTTTGTGGCTCATCATTTTCCCCACATTGCTAACGCCACTGCGCTGGCTTAAACCGGAATTTTCAAAAACCATCGCCTTCATCTGGCTTAAAGGCGCCGTCATCTTAGCGCGCGTGGTTTGCGGCATACGATATGAGATTAAAGGTAAGGAAAACATCCCTAGTGAGGCCACAATTTTCGCCTGCCAACATCAATCCGCGTGGGAAACATTTTTATTCCCCACCATTTTGCAATTGCCGATGATGGTGGTAAAAATCGAATTACTGCGCATTCCTATTTTTGGTGCCTATATGCGTTATATCGGTTTCGCCGCGATTGATCGCAAAGCCGGTGTCTCCGCGCTAAACCAAATCACCGACAAAGCAAAAGCCGCCCTCGCCGCCGGCAGAAACGTATTGGTATTCCCCGAAGGCACCCGCATTGCCTATGGCCAGCGCGGAAAAATCCAAGCTGGTATCTTCGCACTCTACGAAAATTGCACCGCCCCCATCATCCCCGTCTCCCACAATGCCGGGCTAGTCTGGCCCAAAAACAGCTTCATCAAGAAGCCAGGAATGGTAACGGTCACTTTCCACCCGCCAGTGCCAAAAAATCTATCGAAAGCTGAGTTATTTGAGAAGCTAAGTACGCTGTATTACAGCTAAAACCCTTCGGTGTTTTTAATTTCCAATCCATAGCCTTCCAAGCCAATCACGGAGCGTTCGGTGTTGGAGAGGAGGGTCATTTTTTTGACGCCTAAATCGAGCAATATTTGTGCGCCAATGCCGTAGTCGCGTAGGCCGCTGGCGGATTTTTGTTCGTGTTGTTCTAGGATCGAGGAAAAAAGATTCGGCTGATAATTATTGATCAGCACAATCACACCGCTGCCTTTTTCGGCAATTTTTTTCATCGCGCGCGGTAACTGCCCTGCTTTGTTTTGGGAAATATCGCCCAATACATCGGTGAATGGATCCATCCGGTGCATACGCACGGTGGTGTCGCTGTTGAGTGTGCCTTTGACCAACGCGAGATGTTCTTCGCCGGTTAAGGTATTGGCATATACATGTACTTCAAACACACCTTCGGCTGATTTGATGCTAGTGGTTTTGATGCGCTTAATCAGGCTTTCGGTGCGGCGGCGATAGGAAATTAAATCTGCAATCGTCGCGATTTTGAGTTGATGTTCTTTGGCAAATGGCACCAGATCAGGCAAACGTGCCATGCTGCCATCTTCATTCATAATTTCACAAATCACACCCGCCGGATTCGCACCTGCGAGCCGCGCGATATCGACTGCGGCTTCCGTATGCCCTGCCCGCACCAACACACCACCATCACGCGCGACAAGTGGGAATATATGTCCCGGCGTAATAATATCTTCCGCATTTTTTGTCGGATCAATTGCGACTGCAATCGTGCGTGCACGATCAGCTGCCGAAATACCGGTGGTGATGCCTTCACGTGCTTCGATCGATACGGTGAATGCAGTTTGATGCCGTGTTTGGTTTTGCGCGGACATTAACGGCAGACGCAATTTACTGACGCGCTCGCGCGTCATCGCCAGGCAAATGAGTCCGCGACCGTGTTTGGCCATGAAGTTGACGGCTTTGGCATCGGCTTTTTCGGCAGGGATAACTAAATCGCCCTCGTTTTCACGGTCTTCGTCATCGACCAAAATAAACATCCGCCCGGCTTTGGCGTCGGCGATGATTTCTTCGATGGGGGAAAGATGTGTATGCGGCATGGGGGTGGTGTATTAGAAATCCAGACCGATATCAACTGCTCTAGCAGAATGGGTGAGCGCACCGATCGCGATATAATCCACACCGGTTTCCGCAATCGCGCGGACATTTTTTAAGGTGACGCCGCCTGATGCTTCCAATTTTACTCGGCCTTTCACAACCGCCACCGCTTGTCGCAACATTTCCGGCGACATGTTATCCAGCAAAATAGAATCCACTCCTGCCTTCAATGCTTCTTCCACTTGTTGCAGCGTATCACACTCAACCATCACCGGCAGATTTTGGCTACGCGCTTTTTGTATCGCCGCAGTTACACTGCCACAGGCGGCGATGTGATTATCCTTAATCAACACGGCGTCATCGAGTCGCATCCGGTGGTTCTGCCCGCCACCCATTCGTACCGCATATTTATCGAGCACGCGCAAACCCGGCATCGTCTTGCGAGTATCGCGGATAATTGCCTTTGTGCCTTGTACCGCCTCAACATAGGAATGTGTGATTGTCGCAATTCCGCTCATGCGTTGCCAC
This sequence comes from uncultured Alphaproteobacteria bacterium, assembly GCA_903821695.1. Lineage (GTDB taxonomy): Bacteria > Pseudomonadota > Alphaproteobacteria > Rickettsiales > CAIJLX01 > CAIJLX01. The sequence continues at coordinate 13,039 of CAIJLX010000034.1, forward strand.
AAATTTAACGCGACACGTTCCCCGGTTAAAATGGATGCTGTTGGGCCTTCCACAGTTGCAATCACTGTGCCAGGATTCACCATCGCACCATCTTTGATCAATCCATGAAAATGTATTTCCGGTGAAAGCTGCCCAAACACATGTGATGCAATTTCGGAACCGCACACCACCATTTTTTCACGCGCAACAAACTTAAAACTTCCGCGTGCGTCAGCGGGAATGGTCGCGCTCACCGTTACATCGCCACGACCAATATCTTCATGCAGCGCACGGATGATGATGTCCTGAATTTCCTGTTCCATACACCACCACCATATGCTAAATATAGATTCGTGAAACGATTTTTTGCCTTGATGTTGTTATTACCTACGCTTGTCGCCTGCGTTTCGCTGGATGAATTAAAGCGTGTGGAGCCCAAAGGCAGCCCTTATTTCATCGCACTTGCACAACAATATCGCGAATTCTCACAATCCGAAGCTGATCAATATGATTGGGATAGCTCACAATATTTCGCCGAGAAGGGTTTGAAAGCAGCCTATAACCACGCCGTTGAACCGGAATTATTAGAAAAATGGGATCTGCCGCATGAATTATTGCCAACAATGCAAGATGCGCGTCAGCAACTAACCGCCGCACTCACCGAAAAAAATATTCAAGAAAAATCAGCCGTTGCCGCCAAAGCTTTGTTCAATTTCGATTGCTGGGTAGAACAACAGGAAGAAAATTGGCAACAGGCCGATATCGCTTCCTGCCGCGATGAATTTTATGATGCGCTCAATACATTAACCGCCGTTGCGCCCGCTATTCCAGCAGTCGTGGAAGATAAAACGGATTTTGTCCCAACACCGAATCCTGCAGAACAAGTAACTACATCCTATGTTGTGTTCTTCGATTTAAACAGCACTCAAGTCACCAAAGAAGGTGATGCGGTGATTGGTGATGTATATAATGAACTAAGCGATGACACGGATTATACGATTCGCTTGGATGGCTATGCTGATCGCTCCGGCGATATGGAATATAATGCGAAGCTTTCAGAAATGCGCGCGATCGCAGTGAAGAACCGGTTGATTGCTAAGGGACTCACCAAAGGCAACATCACCATTAGCGCGCATGGCGAAGATACACCCCTCACTGAAACCGCGGATGGCGTTAAAGAAAAAGCCAACCGCCGCGTAGAAATTTTTATAAACGAATGAAAAAAGTCAAAACCGCAAAAATAAAACGCCCGACAAAAGCGGAAGCAGAAGCCGCCGTTCGTACATTGCTTGCCTATACGGGCGATAACCCAGAGCGCGAAGGTTTGCTCGGCACACCAGACCGCGTCGTGCGTTCGTATGATGAATTTTTCGCGGGATATAAAGTAGATCCCGAGCAATATCTGCGCCGTACGTTTGAAGAAGTTGAAGGCTATGACGAAATGATCGTGCTGACGAATATTACACTCGAATCCTATTGCGAACATCACATGGTGCCGATTTTGGGCAGAGTGCATATTGGTTATATTCCGCGCAACCGCGTAGTCGGCATTAGCAAACTCGCGCGCGTGGTAGATGCTTATGCCAAACGTTTGCAAATTCAAGAAACATTAACGGCACAAATTGCGACGACAATTGAGAAAGTATTACAACCAAAAGGTGTGGCGATTATTATTGAGGCGCAACATCAATGTATGTCAACGCGCGGCGTGCATAAAAAAGATGTGTTGATGAAAACCAGCCGGATGATTGGCCTTTTCCGCAGCGATCCTCGTACGCGCAAAGAATTTTTGGATCTCGTTTATTCGTGATTGACTCTGCCTAATAAATAGGCAATCTTTCCCCTCCCATGACACAAAAACGTCCTGCATCGCTCTCTGGTTCTGCGCGCAAACATATTCGTGCGTATTTCGCTGCGCATGAAGGTCACCTGCCGCCATCAGGCCTTTATAACCGCGTGATTGATGAAGTCGAACGGGTGCTGATTAAGGAAACATTGAAAGTCACCCGCCGCAATCAAATTCAGGCCGCGAAATTATTGGGCATTAATCGCAACACACTGCGCAAAAAAATCGAGCAATATGAATTGATGAGCGCGAAGTGAAACGCTTCGGGGCGATTTTACTGACCATCGTCTCAGGCATTTCAAGCCTAGTCACCTTCATCATCCTCACTCAAAATGATTATGCCTTGCAGCGCGAAAGCAAAACCGCCGCTGCGCTCATCATGTTCAATTTCGTGTTGGTGTTAGCGCTCGGCACCGTCGTCACCCGCCAATTGATCGAGATCTGGCGCAGCCGAAGCTCGCGGCTGCATGCACGGCTCGTATTATTATTCACCTGTATCACCGCGATTCCGACCATTTTGGTTGCAACCTTTTCTATTACCTTCTTCCAAATGGGTATTCAAAATTGGTTCAACAAACAAGTCGGTGTTGCACTCGAAGAATCGGTCAAAGTTGCTGAAAGTTATCTTGCTGAACACAAACAAATTATTCGCGCCGATGCGATTTTGATGGCCAATGATTTAAACCGCGAAGCATTCACCCTCTCCCAAAACCCTGCCCTTTTTAACCGCATGGTGCCCGTAATCGCCGGCATCCGTAAAGTGCCGGAAGCCATTGTATTCCACGCCGGAAGGCCGAGCAAAATCTTGGCCCGCACCAATTTTAGTTATGCCCTCGAATTCGCACTAACCGATATTACCCCCGAAGAACGCGCGCGTGCGGATAAAGGCGAGGTGATTATTCTTACCGACGAACAAGAAGACCGCGTGCGTGCGTTTGTACGGCTCGAAAATTTCGTAGATACCTATTTGCTGATCGGCCGTTATGTCGATAGCAATATTATCAGCCATATGGAAAACACGCGCGGCTCGGTGAACCAATATCGGCGCTTGAAAGCCAATATCGGCGCCATCCAATTACAATTTTTATTGCTCTATTTAGTCGTCGCACTTGTATTAATCTTAATCGCCCTCTGGATCGGCCTCACCTTTGCCAGCACTTTAGTGCGCCCCATCGCCTATCTTGCACGTGCAACAGAGCGCCTTAAACATGGCGACTTTACCGCACGCGTACAAACCTTCTCTACCCCGCGTGATGAAATTGGCACGCTCTCTGTGGCCTTTAACGAGATGGCCGGGCAGTTACAGCATCAGCGTAATCAGCTGATTGAAAGTAACGAACAAATCGATGCACGCCGTAGGTTTAGCGAAGCAGTGTTGGCGGGTGTTTCAGCAGGTGTTGTTGCATTGAATCAAGAAAAGATCGTCGATTTAAGCAACCGCTCCGCCCGCCAATTGCTGGGTTTAAAACGCGAAGCACTCGAAGGTTTACCGCTAGAAGAAGTATTGCCCGAATTCTTACCTTTAGTTTTAGAAGCAGAAAAATTCCCCGAAAAAGAATTCCGCCGCGAAGTCACTCTCCAACGTGAAACTCGCAAACTCACATTGCTCGTGCGTGTGGTAATGGAACAGGGTTACATCATTACCTTCGATGATATTACGGAACTACAAAAGGCGCAACGTACAGCGGCTTGGTCTGATGTGGCACGCCGCATTGCGCATGAAATTAAAAATCCGCTGACACCGATTCAATTGGCAGCGGAACGATTAAAGCGGAAATATTTGAAAGAAATTATTACCGAGCCAGAGACCTTCGTGCGTTATACGGATACCATTATGCGCCATGTCGGCGATATTGGGCGGATGGTGGAAGAGTTTGTGCAATTTGCGCGCATGCCCGCACCGAATTTCCAACCTCACAACCTAACCACATTAATTGAAGATGCGGTATTTACCCAAGGCTATGCGACACCGAATATTACGCTTTCGTTCACGCCTCCGCCGCAACCGGTAATGATCGTATGCGACCATGGGCAGATCACCCAAGTGTTAACAAATTTATTAAAAAATGCTTCAGAAAGCATTGAAACACGATTGAAAACAAATGCCGAAACTGCACCCACAATTGCACTTTCTTTAACCCAAGAACCGCAACAAATTACATTGGCAATACGCGACAACGGCCTGGGTTTCCCGCCAGATTTGATGGATACGCTGACCGAGCCCTATGTCACCACGCGCCCCAAAGGCGCGGGCCTTGGCCTCGCAATTGTTAAGAAAGTGTTGGATGACCATAACGCGAGGCTTGTATTATCGAATATTCTGGATAAGAATGGGGCGGTTTCCGGGGCTTGTGTAACGATTCACTTCATGATTTCAGAAATACACTTGGGTAAATAAACAGTAAAATCTCCATGGCATCAGCACAGTTTAAATCTGATATATTAGTGGTCGATGACGAAGCGGATATCCGCGGACTCATCACCGACATTTTGGGCGACGAAGGCTTCGCCACACGCAGCGTCAAAAACAGCACCGAAGCGCTCGCCGCCGTTGCTGAAAAATTACCCCAAGCAGTCATCCTCGACATTTGGCTTAAAGATAGCGCGCTCGATGGTCTCGGCGTTTTAGAAATTCTCTGCAAAAAATATCCCAACGTCCCCGTCATCATGATCAGCGGTCATGGCAACATCGAAACCGCCGTCACCTCGATCCGCATGGGCGCATATGACTATATCGAAAAACCATTCAAGCAGGATCGCCTGTTATTGATCACAAAGCGCGCCATCGAATCCGCGCAGATGAAACGCGAAATCGAAGAGCTGCGTACTAAAGCAGCACCATCAAGCCAATTGACCGGACACTCTAGCACCATCCAATCGCTCAAAAATAGCATCGAAAAAGTAGCGCCCACCAATAGCCGCGTATTCATCACTGGCCCATCGGGTGCGGGCAAAGAAGTTGTCGCGCGGATGATTCACGAAAAATCGACTCGTAAACAACAGCCTTTCGTTATTTTAAATCCTGCCAGCCATTCGCCTGACCAAATCGATAATGAATTGTTCGGCACGGAAGATAGCGGCGACATCCATTCGGCGCCTCGCAAAGTCGGTGTGCTAGAGCGCGCAGCCGGCGGCACATTGTTTATCGACGAAATCGCCGAAATGCCGCTCAGCTCACAGGCGAAATTATTGCGCGTGTTGCAGGAGCAATGTTTTGAACGCGTTGGCGGCACTCATCCGGTAAAACTTGATGTGCGGATTATTGCGACTTCTTCCAAAGATGTGCTTTCCGAAATCAAACTTGGCTCACTCCGCCAAGATTTATACTACCGCATCAACGTAGTGCCTTTCAAAGTACCTGCCCTCAAAGATCGCCGCGATGATATTCCTGCCCTCAGCGAATATTTCATGCAACGCGCCTCGGAAATTAACGGCCTACCCGCGCGCAGAATTGCACCGGAAGCATTGGCCGTATTGCAAGCCTATGACTGGCCCGGCAACGTCCGCCAGCTAAAAAATCTCGTCGAATGGTTGCTCATCATGGCGCAGGGCGATGCCGAAACGCCGATCAATGCCGCTATGTTGCCACAAGAAGTATTTAGCAATGATGCACTCGCTGCAACCAACGAACTCACCACGAACATGATTGCAATGCCGCTGCGCGAAGCACGCGAATTGTTTGAGAAGCATTACCTCACCGCACAAGTGAATCGCTTCGGCGGCAATATTTCTAAAACCTCCCTTTTTATTGGGATGGAACGCTCCGCCTTGCACCGCAAATTAAAATTGCTCGGCTTGCATAGCGACGAAAAAGCGGAGAGCATGGCTAGCTAGTGACTACTCCTACCAACGATATCATCATCGCCGGTGGCGGCCTTGCAGGTTTGGTGCAGGCGATTGCGCTCGCGCATGAAGACATCCCTTCGACCATTGTCGAAAAAGGCACGCATGAGCTTCACCAACAACGTGGCTTCGACGGCCGCACCAGTTTCTTAAGCCTTGGCAATAAAATTTTGCTCAAAAAATGGGACGTATGGAAAGACATGAAACCCCATGCCGAACCGATTAAAGATATCCGCATTGTAGATGGTGACTCACCTTTGTTCCTGCATTACGACCACGAAGATGTGGGCGTAAATGAAATGGGCTATATCATCGAGAATTTCTATTTTAGAAACGCGCTGATCAAAGCGGTGCAGGAAAATCCACTCATCACTGTGCTTGAAAACATGAGCGTCGAAAAAGCGGATGCCGATTCGCATTTCACCACCCTCACCCTTTCAAATGGCGAGCAGTTAAAAGGGAAATTGCTCATCGTCGCTGAGGGCCGCAATTCTACCTTGCGCGAAAAAGCAGGCATTACCGTGCGCAAGCATGATTATGAGCAAACAGCGATCATTTGTGCCCTTGCCCATGAAAAAAATCATGAAAATATCGCTATCGAGAAATTTCTGCCTTCCGGGCCATTTGCGATCTTGCCCATGACGGGTGGGTTCCATTCTGCCATCGTTTGGTCTGAGCGTAGCGATCTCGCGCCACATTTTATGGCTATGGACGATGCTGCTTTCACGGCTGCGGTTACGGAACGTTTTACTGATTATCTGGGCAAACTCACGCTCGCCAGCCCGCGCTGGCAATATCCGCTTAGCCTTTCCTTCGCCACCCGCCTATATGGTGAGCGCCTGGCGCTGGTGGGTGATGCCGCGCATTTTATCCACCCCATCGCCGGCCAGGGCTTTAACCAATCGATGAAAGATATCGCAGGCCTAAGCCGCTTATTGGCGGATCGGCGGGATGTGGGGCTCGATATGGGCACGGAAGACGTTCTCAAAACCTATAACCGCGAGCGAAAATTCGATAATTTAAAGATGATTGCAGCAACCGATGGGCTGAACCGCCTCTTTTCCAATAACTTAAAAACGGCCAAATTGGCCCGCCAAATCGGCCTTGGGCTGGTACAAAAATCGTCCACCATAAAAAAAGCCTTTATGCGACATGCAATGGCCACTAAGAACAGTGCGTGACGAAAACTAAACCACATCCTTCGGTTGTTACCGATTCCGAAACGCTGGCCGTACAAATTGCCTCCGTCTCTTCCGCGCCCTATATCGCGATCGATACTGAATTCATGCGTGAGCGGACCTATTTCCCGATTCTGTGCCTTGTCCAAATCGCCGCCGGTGACATCGCATTTGCGATTGATCCGCTGGCAAAAGATATTGATTTAACACCACTTTATAATTTGCTGGCTGATCCAAAAGTGGTGAAAGTGTTCCACTCCGCGTCCCAGGATATTGAGCTGTTTTATTACGCCACCGGCACCACGCCAAAATCGGTATTTGATACGCAGGTTGCAGCAGAAGTATTGGGCTATGGTGAATCGGCAAGCTATGCGACGTTGGTCAAAAAAATCTGCAAAGTCGAAGTCGATAAATCCTCACGTTTTACCGATTGGATGCGCCGTCCACTTTCGGATGCACAAATTGAATATGCCCTTACGGATGTAACTTATCTCTGCGATGTGTACGAAAAACTCTCGGCTGATTTAGAAAAGAAAGAGCGAATCCACTGGATTGACGAAGAGATGAAAAAATTGCTCGATCCGGAAGAATATGAAAATACGCCGGAAGATTCATGGCGGCGGATTAAAACCCGTGGCGGTAGCCAAAAATTCCTGCGTGCAGTTAAAGCAATTGCCGCTTGGCGTGAAGAAAAAGCGAAGCTTGAAAACGTGCCGCGGCAGCGGATTTTGCGGGATGAAATTTTGCTGGAAGTAGCCGCGGTTGATCCCAAATCTATCGATGATTTAAAGAATATGCGCCGCCTCGCGAATATGAATGTAGGTGGCCGTTTGGGCGAGGTGTTGATTGGATTGCTTGCCGCTGCGCGCGATAGCGATGAGGTGATTGAGATTAAAAAAGAGCCGCCGATTCATCCTTCGCCAGCACTGGTTGAATTGCTCAAAGTGGTGCTGAAGGCGCAATGCGAAACCAATTTGGTGACACAAAAACTGATCGCCCGTAGTGATGATATTGATAAAATTGCAGCGCTGGATGAAGAAGTACTGCTGCAATCGGATATGAAATGCATGCATGGCTGGCGCTTTGAGGTGTTTGGCAAAGCAGCGTTAGAATTGAAAAATGGCAAACTGCTCGTCGGCGCGAAGAAGCAAAAAATTATGCTGATTCCGACGGCTTAAGATTCTTCTTTTTGTAATTGCTCGAGAAAGCCTTCGATATCGCGTGGTGAATTGACTGAGAAAGTATCGAGATGCTCAGAGCAGCGTTTCGCGAGCCCCGCCAGCACTTTACCCGCACCTACTTCCACCACCTGGCCAATGCCACGATATTCCATATAAAGCATCGATTCGCGCCAGCGCACCATACCGGTTACTTGGTCAACCAGCAGCTTTTTGAGAGCGACTGGATCGCTTTCTTTTTCTGCTGTCACGTTGGTAATCAACGGCACTTCCGGGGCGTTCATTTGCACTTCAGCGAGCGCTTGTTGCATTTTTTCAGCAGCGGGCTGCATCAATATGGAATGGAACGGTGCCGATACATTAAGTGGCATCAGGCGTTTTGCACCTAGTTCCGCTGCAACGGGCGCTGCGCGCGCAATGGCGACGGCCGAGCCGGAAATAACAACCTGGCCTGGTGAATTATCGTTAGCGACTTGGCACACATCGTTCTGTGCGGCTCTAGTCGCGATTTGTTTGGCAACATCGAGATCAACCCCAAGCAATACACCCATGCCACCTTTGCCTTGCGGCACAGCTTCTTGCATCGCTTTACCGCGAATCCGCAACAAGCGGGCGGTATCAGCTAGTGACAACGCACCAGAAGCGCAGAGAGCCGTATATTCGCCCAGCGAATGACCAGCGACATATTGGGTAAAATCTTTGAGTTTTAGATTACCTTGTTTGAGCAGGCAGCGAAAAATGGCGATCGAAGTTGCCATTAATGCGGGCTGAGTATTTTCGGTCAAGGTAAGGGTATCAAGCGGGCCTTCGAAGATGAGCTTGGTCAAATGCTGGCCCAGCACCTCGTCTACTTCTGCAAATACGTCACGCGCTTCTTGGAACGCGTCATAAACCTCTTTGCCCATGCCAACAGTTTGGGAGCCCTGTCCTGGAAATACCAATGCGCGTTTCATACTTACTCTTTTATATCACTATCTAATTGTGCAATTTTTTTACCGGAAAGAATATCGCGTGCGCGTTTTTCGTCGAACGCACCTTCCCATTTGGCAACCGCTACGGTTGCCACAGCATTGCTGATTAAGTTGGTAATCGCGCGCGCTTCAGACATGAAACGGTCAATTCCCAAAATCAATGCCAAGCCCGCCACAGGAATATTCCCGGTGGTGGAAAGGGTTGCAGCAAGAACGATAAACCCGCTGCCGGTAACACCCGCTGCACCTTTAGAGGTGATTAGCAAAATACCCAGCAAGCCGATTTCTTCCGCAAGTGTCATCGGCGTATTAGTCGCCTGTGCGATGAAGATTGCTGCCATGGTGAGGTAAATCGCGGTACCTGAAAGGTTAAACGAATAACCGGTTGGAATAACCATGCCGACAACGGATTTTTTGCAGCCAAGCTCCGTCATTTTATCCATGATCCGCGGCAATACGGACTCGGAAGAAGAGGTACCAAGCACGATGAATAATTCTTCTTTGATATATTTCAGCAATTGCCAGATGCTGAGGCGCATCATACGCATCAATGCACCTAAAATAACAAAAACGAAGATCGCGCAGGTGGCATAAAAACCAAGCATCAGTTTGAGCAATTGCGCGACCGAACCAATGCCATATTGACCGATGGTGAAGGCCATAGCACCAAATGCGCCGATGGGCGCCACTTTCATAATCAAACCCACTATGCCGAACAATACATGTGAGAATTTTTCGATACCGGCGGTAATGCTTTTTCCTTTTTCGCCCATCATGCTAAGGGCGGCCGCAAACAAGAGCGAGAAGAACAATACTTGCAGGATTTCACCTTTAGCAAATGCATCCACCACGCTGCTTGGAATTACATGCAGCGCGAATTCAGAGAAGCCTGCTATTTTTTTCGCGCCACTGGTGTAAACATCGACTTCACTTGAATCTAGCGTTGTAGGGTCAATATTCATGCCCTTGCCTGGTTGATAGCCGTTCACAATCACAAGGCCGATGGTCAGTGCGAAAAGCGTGACAACGGTAAAATAAACAAACGCCTTAAACGCAACGCGTCCAACCTGGCGCATATTATCCATGCCCGCAATTCCAGTCACAATCGTACAGAAAATAATGGGCGCGATAATCATTTTGATGAGCTTAATAAAGCCATCGCCCAATGGCTTCATCGCAACACCGCTTTGCGGATAAAAATGGCCGAGCAATACACCAATGGTGATAGCGGCGATAACCTGAACATACAGGCTCTTATAAAGTGGTTTCTTTTTCAGCGTGGCCATAAAGATGCTCCTAAAAGGTTGGGCATTATACAAGCTAGAGACGATTATGCAAGTAGAGGCCTATCATGCTGTAATGAAGGGATTTTTTGTCGAATACTGTGCTGGAACTCCCGATTATATTCGGCGTAGACAATGCCAACATCGGTGCCTCCATCGGCGAGCACCGTACCCCATGGATCTACAATCAGAGAGTGTCCTAAAGTCTGGCGACCACCCGGATGATTGCCCACTTGTGCTGGCGCAATAATATAGCATCCATTTTCAATGGCGCGCGCGCGCAATAATGTGTGCCAATGCGCCTCGCCGGTTGTTTTAGTGAAAGCGGAAGGCACGGCGATAATTTCCGCACCTTTTTGCGCAAGTGTGCGGAATAATTGTGGAAAGCGCACATCATAACAAGTGGTGAGTCCCACTTTACCGGCTTCCGTCTCTGCAACGACTAATTTATCGCCGCCTTTATAACGCCGCGATTCCTGTAATGCTTGGCCATCCGGCAAGGTGATGTCACAGAGATGGATTTTATCATATACCGCAACGCCCCGATGCGCGATCATATAGGCGCGGTTATAGAGCTGCTTATCATCACCAGGCACAGGAAAAGGCAATGTGCCCGCCAGAATAGAACATTTATATTCTTCCGAAATTTCATGCAGCGCGTGGATATAGGTCGTATGCATTTCGGTTAGCGGCATTTTGAAAATTTCGTCGGTGTGGGCGACCATCGCGAGCACATTTTCTGGCAACGTGATCAGCTTCGCACCGGCCTGTGCGGCTTTCATCGCAAACACTAGGCACTGTTAACAAACCTCAAGTTTTATAAAGGCAAGGGCAAGGAATGCCATGAAAGTGGAATCGAGTTTGTCGACCCTCAGTGCAAGCCGTCTATTTTCCTTGATTTTCTGGAACATATTTTCAATGCGTCTTCGC
>CAIJLX010000035.1 GCA_903821695.1 uncultured Alphaproteobacteria bacterium
GATAAAGGATGTGATGGGAGGAGCATTATTAGTTTTTGGACTATTTGGGCCGCCTATATGCTATGCCTATATCCTGTTGACACATATGTTATATTTTTTGGCAAAGACTTGTAATTTAATAAAATCTTAGAATCTATTTCCACTAAAATAGCTTCATGTGGCCCATTAGTGGCGGGTCTTGCAAAACCCCTAAAAATCCGCTAAATTCAGTGACTTCCTATGACAGATCGTGTGTATATTTATGATTCTACTCTGCGTGATGGTGCGCAGACGCAAGGTATCGATTTTTCGGTGCTCGATAAGCAATTTATCGCCCAACAGCTGGATAAATTAGGGATTGATTATATAGAAGGCGGCTGGCCCGGCGCAAACCCTACGGACGACGAATTCTTCGCCAAATTGCCGGAAGTGAAACATAGTGTGTATACGGCATTCGGGATGACTCGCCGGCCGACCACCAGTGCGGCGAATGATCCGGGGTTGAATACGCTGCTCAATGTCGGCACGAAATCGGTCTGCATTGTTGGCAAGTCGTGGGATTATCATGTGACCCATGCGCTCGAAATTACGCTCGAGGAAAACGTAAAAATGATCTCGGAAAGCATCGCCCATATCGTGAAGCAAAAACGCGAGGCGGTGTTTGATTCGGAGCATTTTTTCGATGGCTATAAAGCGAACCCTGCTTATGCGCTCAAAGTAGTAGAAGCTGCTTATAAAGCGGGCGCTCACTGGATTGTGTTGTGCGATACGAATGGTGGCACTATGCCGCATGAGATTGAAGAAATTGTCGGCAAAGTGGTGAAGCATATTCCGGGCAAACATCTGGGCATTCATTGCCATAACGATACCGAGCAAGCCGTCGCCAATTCGCTCGCCGCCGTGCGGGCAGGTGTGCGGCAGGTGCAGGGTACGGTGAATGGTGTTGGTGAGCGTTGCGGCAATGCGAATCTGACTTCGATCATCCCAACCTTGATGCTCAAAATGGGTTTTAAAACCAATGCGAAATTGGATCAGCTGACGCATATCTCGCGGGCTATTCAGGAGCGGTTGAACCGTGCGCCTAATCCCTATGCGGCCTATGTCGGTGCATCGGCGTTTGCGCATAAAGGTGGGCTGCATGTTTCGGCGGTGGCGAAGCACCCGGATTCGTATGAACATATCAAGCCGGAGCTGGTGGGGAATGTGCGCAACATTCTGGTTTCCGATCAAGCGGGCAGGGCGAATATCGTCGCTCGTTTAAAACAAATCGGTATTCCTTTTGATGCGAAAAGTGCTGGCATCACCAGGCTGGTCGAGGAAGTGAAACAACGCGAGGCCAGTGGTTATGCCTATGATGGCGCCGATGCGAGTTTTGAATTATTGGCCCGCCGCATGTTGGGCGATGTACCGAATTTTTATGATCTGCAAAGCTTCCGCGTGATCGATGAACGCCGCTATAACGCCAAGGGCAAGTTAGTCACCCTTTCCGAAGCGACCCTAAAAGTAAAAGTCGCCGGCAAAAGCATGATGACCGTGGCGGAAGGAAACGGCCCAGTAAACGCGCTCGATAAAGCGCTGCGCAAAGCCCTCTCGACCAAATATAAATCCCTCAAAGAAATGCGATTGGTCGATTATAAAGTGCGGATCATCCCATCCCACGGCACCGACGCACTCACCCGTGTATGGATCGAAAGCGCCGACGCCAACGGCGAACATTGGTGCACCATCGGCGTCTCCCCCAACGTCATCGACGCCAGCTATAATGCGCTGCAGGAAAGCATTACGTGGAAGTTGCTTAGAGGGTTGGGGTGGTTTTAACTAGCTTCCATTATACAATCGCCGCTTCTCTGCCTTTGCCAACTTCAATATTATAGACAAACGAAACGATTTTAGCGATTTCATGCGCTACTCTTTCAGCTGCGATTTTGCTAGTATATCTCTCTACTAACTCGAATCCTTGACGGGATCCGCGGATGGTATCTTTTCCTGGATCCTCCCCAATTATCGCTCCTGCTTTCAAATCATCTAGTGTCGGAAGCCTGAGAGAATTCCCGAGGTCGCCATCAAGCATCACTGGCTTCATCCGGCCAAAACCGCATTTCTCCGACCATTGCTGTACGCGATTAAAATCCAACTGCGCGTAGACATCCATTGCCAGATCATAAAAAATCTTTTGCAGATCGAGAGGTACGTCATATCTGGGAGCAAAATCAATGATTGCCCCCACCTTCCATTCCTTTCCATCTTTTTCGATATAGGGAGCAGCCATTAAAGGGAAAAATCTTAAATTAGTCTCGTCTCTCAATTCACTTACACATACACGCAACTCGTCGCGTAGATCTCCGAATATATTTACATCCTCCATAATAGGCCTAGTAATATCCATGGCGGGGCGTCCTTTTGCCGTGCGTCTTGTCATTAGGCACTGTTAACAAACCTCAAGTTTTATAAAGGCAAGGGCAAGGAATGCCATGAAAGTGGAATCGAGTTTGTCGACCCTCAGTGCAAGCCGTCTATTTTCCTTGATTTTCTGGAACATATTTTCAATGCGTCTTCGC
>CAIJLX010000036.1 GCA_903821695.1 uncultured Alphaproteobacteria bacterium
AAAAGCAGGTGTAGTGATCAATCTTCGGCGGACGACCGCCAAAGGGCTTTGTCACCGCCTCAATAATCGGACGAATTTCAAGATCGAAAACCTCGCGAGACACAGGATATAAGCGCTTGTTCATGGCAAAAATCTCCCTTACGCCATAACCTCTATCATAAAAATACAGGTTTGTTAACAGTGCCTAGAAATTGATCATCACTTTCGCAGCCTAAGGCTTCCTGCAAAGCTTTCTTTGCTGCATGATTAGGCCCACTTACGGTATCTGCTCTTCGATAACTATTAATCGTGGTTTGGGTGACACCGGTATCTGTTACGAGATTTTTTTCCAATATCCCCAGCACCTTTATCAACGCATCCAGACAATTTCCCCATTCGATGACATCCGCTTCTGCCGTGGTTCTTTCCGGTTTTTTACAATGCTCGGGATAAAGCTTAGCCATTTTCTCGGCAATTTTATAGAAGTCGCCCTCATCCCAAGCGCCAGATGGCGGTGCTTCTAGGCCGCGAGTGGTTACTACCAGATTGCCAATTTCCCTCTGAAAAAAAGCGATGAGGTCATGCACTGTTTCTCTCGGTGGGATCTTGCGGTTGGTATAGGAGCTAACTGCCGAGATGCTTTTTCCAATTTTCGTAGCAATGTCTGGAAAAGTGATCTCTTCCGAAAAACTGACAGCCTTTGGAAAATGCCGCATGGCATAAATGGCAGCACCTATTTCTGTTTTACGCTTTGCATAAAATTGTATTTCTTTAGACGCTTCAGCAACGAAACCTTCATTAAGCCCACCAAACCCCATTTCTTCAAGGAGGCTATCTGCGGCCTTTTTATAACAGACGGTGCGTCCGCCGAGCAAATCAGGAGCTTTTTTGGTGCTGAACTCGTCAGCTTTTTTCTGAGAAATACGCAGCCCGGCCGCAAAAAATTCTTTTAACGGCGGAAGAGGTTCAGGAAGTCCTAAATCTTTCGCAATTCGTTCAAGCACTAATTCGGCAGGTGGTTCTGGGTAACGCGTCATTTCGCGGTAGTGATTTTGAGCTGCCTCATCGTCAGGGAAAGCGGTTCTTAGAAGTTTCTCTGCATCCTCATAGGTAAATTCATATCCCCGATAAATTTGGGATAGCATTGGTATCCCGGTTATTTCTTCTGCACCGGCAATGCCTGTTCCTTTGGCTGCAGGGCCATGCACACCATTTTGGGGCGCAATCTTTTCGCATAATTCTCTGATGTGATCGTAGAAATTATTGCTGGTCGCAGAGTTATCCATTCTGCGAAACTACCAGAAACCGGTTAAAATTTGATTAAGCTACCAGCGAATTACGCAAGAACCCCAAGCCAACCCCCCGCCAATGGCGGTAATGAGGAGGTTTTGGCCCGGTTTTAGCCGTTTATCACGCGCCGCGACATCTAAAGCCAAGGGGATCGAGGCGGCAGAAGTGTTGCCGTGGTTGGCGACGGTGCTGATTAAGCGATCTTTGGAGACTTCCATTTTATCGACGGTCGCTTCCAGGATGCGTTGGTTCGCTTGATGGGGGATGACCCAATTAATATCGGTTGCTTGAAGTTTTGCCCGAGCGAGGGCTTCGCGGCTACTGCCGGTCATGTGGAGCACAGCGTTTTTGAACACTTCTTTGCCCTGCATATGGATGGTAGGGGCGGCATAGAGTAAATCGCCGGTGGTGCCGTCGGAGGAGAGGTGGCTGCTTAGAATGCCACGGTCGGATTGTTGTGATTGCAGGATAACTGCTCCGGCGCCATCGCCAAACAGGATACAGGTGCCGCGATCACTCCAATCGACGATACGTGAAAGTGTATCAGCGCCGATGACGAGAGCGGTAGTAGCCAAGCCATTTTTGAGCATGCTGTCTGCGGTTGCCATGGCATAGACAAAGCCAGCGCACACAGCCTGTACATCTAACGCTGCACCTTGTTTGAGGCCGAGGCCGGCTTGCACTTTGGTGGCGACGGAAGGAAAAGGAATATCGGGTGTTGTGGTCGCGACGATGACTAGATCAATCGTGGCTTTGTCGATGTTGGCCGCGGCGATTGCGTTTTCGGCGGCTTTGATCGCGAGGTGTGAGGTGAGTTCGCCTTTGGCTGCAATGTGGCGTTGGTTTATGCCGGTGCGGGTGAAAATCCATTCTTCGGTGGTCTCGACCAATTTGGTGAGATCATGGTTGGTGAGGATTTTTTCAGGCAGATAACTGCCTGTTCCCAGAATAACCGAACGCTGTGTCATTTTACGGCTGCAGTGCTTTCGTGATATTGCTTAACATCGGCGGTGATTTTTTCATTCACGCCATACGAAGCCAGATTATGCGCGACGCCGATCGCATTAGCAAAGCCAAAAGCATCTGCCCGGCCGTGGCTTTTTACAACAATCCCGTTTAAGCCCAGCAGCATTGCACCATTATATTGCTGCGGATTAATGCGGCTAAACAACATCGTAAGCGCAGGTTTCGCCAGGAAGAAGCCGATTTTCGCGAAAATGGAGCTGTGGAACGCATCTTTAATAAAGCGGGCGCAAAGTTCGCCGATGCCTTCGATCGATTTGAGTGCAACGTTGCCTGTGAAACCATCGGTTACGACTACATCGACCACACCTTTAGTGATGTCATTGCCTTCAACAAAGCCGGTGAATGACATAGGCAAGGTACAGTTTTTGAGTAATTCAGCGGCGGCTTTAACTTCTTCATGACCTTTGCCATCTTCCGAGCCGATATTGAGCAAGCCGATTCTGGGTGTTGCAATGCCGAGTACCGCACGGGCAAATGCTTCACCCATCACTGCAAATTCAAATAGGTTATTGGCGTTGCAGACTGTGTTGGCGCCTAAATCGAGCATTACAACATCACCTGCCTGGGTCGGCAGCAATGATGCAATCGCCGGGCGGTCGATGCCGGGCAAAGTGCGCAAGGCAATTTTTGCCATTGCCATTAGGGCGCCGGTGTTGCCGGCAGAAACGATACCATGAGCGGTGCCGTCTTTTACTGCCTGAATCGCAAGCCCCATGCTAGAGGTTTTGCTTTGGCGGATGGCGAGACTTGGTTTTTCATGGGCGGAAATGACGGTCGTAGACGGGCAGATTTCAGCAATTTGCTTTAATCCAGGGAAGGGAGTTAGTGCCGCTGCAATCTTTTCTGGGCGACCAAATAATTGAAAACGTACATCTGGATAGCGGATGCGTGCCTGTTCTGCACCGGCAATGATAGTACTGGGGCCGTGGTCGCCGCCTTCTGCGTCGAGAGCGATGATGATGGTGCGATTGGCAGCAGCCGACACAAAGGGTGCTATTTTAAGATGATTGGGAAATCAAATTATGCAGCAGTTTGCGGTTCAGCAGCATCCACGAGCATATTGCGACCATTGTAGGTGCCTTCTGCAGTCATGTGGTGTGGCAGCTTGAACTCGCCGGTCGTTTTATCTTCCACCAGATTGATGCGTTTGAGCGCATGGTGTGAACGACGCATGTTGCGTACGGATTTCGATGTCTTCCTCTTTGGTACTGCCATGGTAAATTCCCTTTACTTATGAGGCGGTTTGCATTTATCGTGGCGACAATTCCACCACGCCTTGAGGCGGCACATAATCCTTATAAATAGCGCGATGTCAAGTTTTTTGAATAAATTATCTGTAATGCTCATCCTTCTAGTGCTCATCCCCGCTTGCGTGGGGCAGGAGGAAGATAGCGGCTATATGCGCACAAACGCGGAATTTGGCAAGATTATCATCGGCACCACCACCAATAAAGATGTGCTCGAACTGCTAGGTTCGCCGTCCTCTTATTCCACATTTGGCGATGAAACCTGGTATTACATCAGCACCCGCAAGGAATCGGTAGCGTTCTTTAAGCCTAAAATTATAGACCAAGGGGCAACGGCTATCGTGTTTGATAAGCAGGGTGTGGTGCAATCGATCCAGAAATTTACGGAGAAAGATCAGCAGGATATTGCGATCTCGAAAGAAAAAACTCCGACTGAGGGTAACCACATCACCATCTGGCAGCAATTGCTGGGCAATTTAGGCCGTTTTAATAGCGAAGGCGGCGGCCTGCCGGGCCAACGTAGCGGCGGTGGTGGCGCGAGCCCAACACCTGGCAGATAGTTAGTGCTGCTTTCTCCAGCTCTCTTTTAGCCGTTTGGCGAGTTTATAGACAGCAGTGGCGGCAACGCGTTGGTGGGCCCAGCTAAGCCAGCCTAAAATGATATAATAAATCCAGGCAAACCAAGGGAAGGTTAGCAATTGCGGGCGGGTGAGTTTGAATACTCGGGCAATCAATAAAGTGCCGAGCAATTTGGCTAGCAGCTCCACCATTAACCCGCGGATGATGAAGCCATGGCCTATGAGCCCGAAGCCCAAGAGATTGATAGGCGACACGATAAGAATGGGGATGATGAAGGAAATTAGCGCAAGCTTAGGAGGTGCTTTGCGGAGCCAGTTTTCGAGCTTTTCCAGATGCAGCACCCGGGTGAGCCAGGAACCGAGGGCGGTCAAAATAGACCAGAGCCATTCTTCGATAAGTAAAAGGACCGCTAGAAGGCTAAGCAGGAGTCTTTGGAAAGTGGGCAAGCCTATTTCTCGCGGAAGGCTCTGAACATGCTGTCACTGATTGGCGTGAACAGATAGCTCAGAAGAGTTCTGCTGCCGGTAACGATCAAAACGTCAGCAGGCATACCGGGGTAGAGCTCCACATGTTCGTGGATTCGGTTTTTGAGCTCATCGTCATCGACTTCGATGCGCGCCAGATAATAAGGGGCACTGCCCGGTGCTGGGTTTCGTTCCGTAACGCGGTCAGCCGAGATCGAGATCACTTTGCCATCAATAAGCGGCACGCGACGGGCTTTATAAGAGGAAAGGCGGATGCGCGCCGCAAGGCCCGGATGCACGATGTTAATATCATTCAAGCTCACTTTTGCTTCGACGATCAGTTTATCGTCCTTCGGTACGATCTCCATAATCGCTACACCAGGCTGGATCACCCCGCCTTTGGTGTGAAACGCAAGGCTTGTCACCACACCTGATTGTGGCGCAATAATATCGAGACGGTTTTTTACATCTTCCGCCGCTTTCAGGCGTTCATTGAAATCCGCATATTGACTCTGCACATCGTGCAGTTCTTTTTCCACATCGTTACGGCGTTGGATTTTTACGTTTAATATTTCCACCTCTGCCTGGGCGATGGTTTGTTTTGAGCGAGCAATCGCCGCTTGATATTCACCCTGGCGGCCGGCCAGTTCTGAAGCTTGGCGTTCCAATGCTAGCAAGCGAGGGCGCAACGCTTGGCCTTTATCTACCAATGTACGTACGGTTGCGATTTCTTGCTGTAATAGGGAAATCTGATCTCTTGCAGCACGAACTTGTGCTTCGAGGCCTTTAATTTCTTCATTCGATTGATTCGCCTTTTGTTTTAAGACGCCCACTTGGCCTTCAACAGCTTTATTGCGGCCTTCGAATAACTGCATTTGAGTGAACAGGATGGATTTAACTTCCGGGTTCTGTCTGTCTTCAAACAAAGGATCATTGAAATCAACCACCATGCTTTCTTCACGCTCGGCGAGCAACCGCATTTCATTCGCACGCAATGTACGCACTTGTGATACGAGAATATCATAGCGCGCTTTGGCGTTAGTTGGGTCAAGGCGGATCAAAGGCTGGTTTGCTTGCACGAATTCACCTTCATGCACCAGAATTTCGGCGATAATGCCGCCCTCTAAATGCTGAATGGTTTTTTTGTTGGAGTTCAGCACCACAGAGCCAGGTGCAACGGCTGCTGTTTCAAGTGGCGCAATCGCCGACCACAAACCAAAAACGCCAAAGAAGATAAAGATAATCCAGAGACCGACGCGAATCGGTCCACGCGCTGCATCGAGCACTTCATTGCCGCTTTCAAAATCATTCTGCACCATCAATTTAACGGTACGGTCCGCCATATTGGTATAGCGCGTGACTTGTCCTTCTGACTGCATTTTATCCATGGTTTTGCGTACAAAACCCGGAAGATGTTTTTTGCTGAACTCATCCATTTGCAATATTTCCTGCAGATTTTGGTGGCTCTGGCGTTACATTGGTCGCCGCAATTTGGGCGGTTGGCGCGCCGGAAGCAACCGCTTGCGCGCGGGCGAATTTCGCGGCGATTTCCGCCGCGCTGCCGAAATCTTCGACTACGCCATCATTCATCACCAAAATTTTATCAACCGCATTCAGAATGCTTGGGCGGTGGGAAATAATAATCGCCGTAATGCCTTTTTTCTTCGCATTGTTAATCGCAGTTACAAGCGCTGCTTCACCTGCACTATCCAAGTTTGCATTCGGCTCATCCAAAATCATCAAACGTGGGCTGCCGAAGAAGGCACGGGCCAATGCCACACGTTGGCGCTGACCGGCAGAAAGATTCATCCCACCGATACCAATTTGCGTATCGTAACCATCGTTAAAGCGTAAAATCATTTCATGGGCGCCAGCGAGTTTCGCGGCATCAATCACCAATTCATCCGGCACATCGGCTTGCATACGGCCGATATTTTGACGTACGCTGCCGTCGAACAACTCCACATCCTGGGGCACATAACCGACATATTTGCCGAACTGCTCGCGGTTCCAGTTATAGACATCCGCGCCATCTAAACGCACGTTGCCGGAAGTGGGTTTCCATACGCCAACCATCAATTTCGCCAAGGTGGTTTTGCCGGAAGCGCTGGAGCCGATAATGCCCAAAATATCACCCGGAACCACGCCGAAAGTGATGCCTTTAATCGTGGGTTTGTTCGAGCCAGGAGGTGCATAGACCAAACGCTCAACAGTCAGTTGGCCTTTTGGTTCTGGCAGTAAAATGCCTTCAAAACGGGCAGGGGCTTTCTCGATATTTTGCTTGAGGCGCTCATAGGATTTTTGGCAATCTGTCCACGCTTTCCAAGTGCCGATCGCAGCTTCGAAAGGTCCAAGTGCACGGCTGATCAAGATTGAGCAGGCGATGATCGCGCCAGGCGTAATTTGATGCTCCAGCGCCAGAAACGCACCGCCGCCCAGCACTAAAATCTGGATAAACATACGGAAGAATTTGGTGATCGACATGATCACGTTCGAGCGGTTGCTTGCGAGCATTTGCAGCTCGGAAACTTCAATATTGCGCTTATTCCAGGATTGTACGACGGAGTTGGTCATGCCCATGGCTTCCACCACTTCCGCATTCCTCGTCGCGATTTCAGCAACGCCCAAGGTGCGTACGGAGTTTTCGTTCGCCGCTGACATTGTTTTGCTGACGATTGATTCGTTCAGTACAGCAAGGCCTAATAAAATGAAGCAGCCTACTAACGCAATCAACCCTTGAACCGGGTGCATCATAAAAATAACGATCAAGAAAATTGGTGTCCATGGCACATCCATCAATGTGGCCAGCGGTGCACCGGTGATAAAGTTTTTAATCACGCTCAAATCGCGCTGATTTTGTGCGCCAGAAACAACACCGCCACGCTGGGCAGCAGTCGCTAAGGTCATGGTCATTAATTTGGGTGCAAGCTGTCTATCCAGCCACTCACCCACACGGATCATGGCGAATGAGCGCGCGGCGCCGATGAGTGACATCACAGCGAACATCACGATAATCAGCAAGGTTAAAAACACCAAGGTCGCTTCGCTGCCGCTGCTCATCACCCGGTCCATAATTTGCATGCTGTAAATCGGCATCGCAAGCATGAGCATGTTGCTGGTGAAGCTAAAGGCGAACATATACCACATCACCGATTTGCAGCGGATCAGGGCTTCGTCTAATATGTCGGGTTTCGTATTCTTAGTCTTAAGACTCATAATGACACTGTTTTTACGTCAGTGCGATTTGTTATACCTGTTCTATTGTGATTGCAAGGCAATAGCTGAAATGGGCTGTCACAGTCTATTTTGAACGATTCATGAGGTCCATAATGGCGTGTTGCATGTGGCTTATGGTTACTTTGTCGCCTTCCATTGGCGTTCCGCAACGTAAGGTGATCTGGCGACGAAAGCTGCGGGGGATAAAACGATAGAGTTTGCCACGGTCTTTGCGGCTTAGCATGCTGCCCCACAGCCCGTTTAGCGCCATCGGGATGACCGGCACTGGGGTACGTTTGAGCATCCATTCTACGCCAAAACGAAAGCGCGAAAGATTGCCGGTGAAGGTGATTTGTCCTTCCGGGAAAATACAGAATAAATCGCCGTTTTTCAGGCCTTCCGCGACGATATCCAATGCTTTTTCCACCGAATCACGCCGTGGCGCGATAGGCACCGCATTATTAAGCTGCATGAAATAATGCACGCCGGGCAGGTGATAAATCGTTTCATCGATAATATAGCGCACCGGCCGGTCAACGGCTGTGTTAATCACGATGCCATCCATATAGGACACATGATTGCAAATCAGAATAGCCCCGCCTTGTTTGGGGATTACATCCATGTTGTGATAATCGATGCGATAGAGCAATTTGACCAATATACGAAGCGCCCCAGCATAAAGTGGCCGAAGGTCGATCGCGTGAATGCGTGTGCGGAATTGTTGCCAGAATCGGCTTGGTTGAAAATGCGAAACTTCTGCGTAAAAATCCAAAACCTTCATAGTCCTACAATACCTGAAATTTAGCGGCTTTTCTGAAAAAATCGTTGCTGCAACGCATACAATCACTATAGTATTTTCATGCTGCGCCGCATAATTTTCTTGTGTTTTTTGCTTCTCCCTCTTAGCCTTACCGCCCGGCCGATTGTGGTCGAGCTGTATACGTCTGAAGGTTGTGCCGCTTGCCCCCCAGCGGAGGCGTTAATGGGGGAATTGGTCGGCCGTAAGGATGTTTTGCCTCTAACTTTCCACGTCACCTATTGGGACCATTTGGGCTGGAAAGACGGATTTGGCCTAGAACAAAGCGATAAACGGCAAAAAATCTATAACACACACTATGGAATTGACTCCTATTTCACCCCCCAGGCGGTGGTCGATGGCCTGGCTACCTGTATCGGCAGCCAGCGCAAAGCCATGGGCAAAATCATGACCAAAGCCTATGCCCAGATGGATGATATCCCCGTCCAAATCCGCATCGATAAAGAGAAAAATGAGATTACGGTGAAGGTTTCAGGCCTGGATGATAATGTCGATGTCCGCAACATGCCGATGTATCTCGATGTCTGGCTAGTCACATTCGCCAAAGGCTATCGCACGAACATCGAAGGTGGCGAAAATGTCGGCAAAGACGTCCCCAGCTATAACATTGTCCGCCGCTTAGTTTTGCTAGGCAAATGGAACCAACGCACAAATTTCTACCGCTTCCCGCTCGATCGCTTCGATGAAGACGCCCTGGCTATCCTCGTGCAAGGAGAAGAAGGCGGGCGGATTATGGGAGTAGGGACGTATTACCAGCGGTGATTAGCGGGCTTTAGAGGAAACTTCTGTTTTGAATATTGCCTCAGCGGTATTTTTACCAAGACCAGCCCATTCTGCTCTATCTTTTAGCCAATCCATAGCTTTGTCATACCAGATTGGTTTTCCGCTATTTGATCCATCAGCAGCAGAAACGTTATCTATTACGGTACGTGTACCTTTTGCAATAGATTCCACATAACTAGTGGTATCCGTTTTATACCCGCTATCGGCAATTTTCTGGCCCCAACATTGCAAGCCTGCAGTGCGCACTACAAAGGAAACGCCTTGGCAAAGAAGGTTATAAAGGAAACCTTTTTTCTCACCAATTTCGGATAGTTTTACCTCTTTCAATTCTTTGCTTAAATCTTCTATTGCATCCGGTGCTTTTCCTGTTTTTTTAAGTTCTTCTAACAGTTCTTTTTTAAGCAAATACTGCAAAGCCGCAGCAGCATCGACCGCTTTTTTTACGGTGGGCATTTTACAAACCTTTGGGTTTTCATCCATCGCTAGTGCAGCAACGTCAACAAAGCATTTTAACATGCCTGTAACGGCCTGTGATTCTTTCGTAACTTTGAAGGGTGATTTTGCAATGAACGGTTCTGGACGTAAATCATTCAATCCTGCAGCTGCCGCACTACTATAGGTTTCTTGAATTGCCCTTAGTTTGTCTTTGGCGATCCCTTTATCTTGAAAGGTAGCGATGATCCCTTCTGCCCGCCCAATGGCCTGTAACGCACTCAGTAATTCACAAAGAGTCTTAAATTGATCGCGATTAACGCTAGTAATAATGCCTTCCTTAATTAGCTGCTCCGCTGCAGCTGTAAATCGAGGGGTTTCATCAGGTAGTTTATTCGGGTCAAACTTTGCTTGCTTAGCCAAATCATAGGCGGTTAATGTGTGCTCAGGATTTGATTCACACGCCTTTATAAAGGCTGATTTTTCTGGTTCAGAAATATTGTTTATAACAAATTCTCTTTCCCTTCCAACGGCCAGTACTCTTTCCTTTTCGGTCAAAATACCGCAACTGACGAGCAGCTCACCAAGTACCGCTGTTTTTTTGATGGTCATATTTTACCCTACTATTTTCGATGCTTTATCCTAGCCCATAAATGTTAAAAAATTATTACAGTGCTTAAAAATAGGGTGGCAACTTCTTCCCCCACAGATAGTGTCCCAATTCCAATAGCTTACACAATATATGGTATTGGTATGCAAATTGCACGTGACTTTAGAGTGGGTTTTGAGGATAGTGAGGTTTATGGATTATAGCAAATTGACGTTGTTTCATGGTCTGGCGGAGCGGATGCGCTATATTGCGGAGCGCCAGGGTGTGCTTGCGCAAAACATCGCGAACGTGAATACGCCGGGTTATATCGCCAAGGATTTAAAACCGGTCGATTTTGCGAAGGTGCTGACGCATCATGAAGCGAAGCTCGGCATGGCGATAACCAACCCGGGGCATGTTCAGCCGGCGCTGCAGAGTAATTTTCAGGAAGTGAAAAAGAAGCGAAGCTTTGAGACCACCATTAACGGCAATAATGTGGTGCTTGAAGAGCAGATGCAGAAGCTTTCCGAAAACGATGGTAATTTCCAGCAAACCAGTGCGCTGTATAAGAAAATGGTCGGCTTGGTGAAGCTCGCAACCGGTGCAAACGCTTAATATTAGGGTATTTCGATGGCGGCGGATGATATCAGAAATGCAACGAATATAGCGGGCTCTGGCCTTGCAGCACAAAGCGCTCGCCTGCGAATTATCGCGCAAAATATCGCCAATGCGCAATCGACCGGCCGCACAGCTGACGAAGACCCGTATCGTCGCCAGACCGTGACGTTTAAGAACGTGCTCGATAAAGAAATGGGCGTTCCAGTGGTGAAGGTGGTAAAATATAATAGTGACCCTTCGCCATTTGAAATGCGCTATATGCCTTATCATCCGGCGGCAAATAAAGATGGCTATGTGAAATATCCGAACGTAAAAACGCTAATTGAAACGGCGGATCTGAAGGAAGCACAGCGTAGTTATGAAGCAAATTTAAGTGTGGTTGATACGTCGCGCACAATGTTCTCGCGCACTATTGATCTTATGCGTTAAAACGGTATAAGGGGGGTCCTATGGTGGATGTCAGCCTATCACAAGCTCTAAATGCCTATCAAAGTGCACAACGCACTGCCAATAGCGGTGGCACGGCGGGAGCTGATACGCTGAGCTCTGCTCAATCGGCTGTGCCTGGTTTCTGGCAAGTTCTCGAAAAAAATGTGAACGATGCGGTGAATACGCAATATCGCGGTGAAGCCGCCGGTGTTGCCTCGCTCTCAAATAAAGTAAGCCCGACCGATTTATCGATTGCGATCAACAACGCAGAACTAACCTTGCGTACCATCACCTCCATCCGTGACCGCGTGATTTCTGCTTACCAAGATATCATCAAAATGCCGGTATAAAATAAATGGAACCCGCTGAAATTTTACAGATCGGCCGCGATTCCATTTACATCATGCTCAAAGTATCAGGCCCGCTAATGCTGGTCGCGCTCGGCGTGGGTCTAGTCATCTCACTCTTCCAAGCCCTCACCCAAATGCAGGAAGCTACGATTTCCTTCGTCCCCAAAATCATCGCCGTCTTCATCGCGATGCTATTGCTCATGCCCTTCATCGGCCACACGTTGAAAGCATTCAACGATGAGCTGATGGATAGGATTGTAAATATTTCCTGAGGCTAATAAAAAAGCGGGCATGATACAAATGTATCAGCCCGCTTTTTGTTTTTTCATTCTGGAAAAATTTCTTTCAGCCGTCCTACGACGGCCATCCGAATATTTTTGTCTTCGATGTTTGCCATCGCCTGATGGTACGATTTAATCGCCCTGGCTTTTGTGCGTCCGTCTAATTCGTGGGCGCATATGTATGCGACCATTGCCTCGGCAACGAAAAAGACGTCTCCCAGAAAATACCTCATCTCATACTCATCGTTCGTCCAGTGTCCACATCCTGTGATCACTAGAATGAATCGGGGTAAAGAAGGAAGTTCTTCTCCCAACTCATGAACTTCCCGAAGCCGCTCGTTCAGTCCAGACGGCAAATAAATTGTGCCGTCTTTTACGAAAAGCTGCCGATTGATCCGCTTCCTTTTCGGGAATTTCGGCCGCCGAGTTATGCGATAAATGCCATAACTCATAGCGAGGAACGTAATCGTCATCGTTACGATTTCCATCATCATCCCTTTTAGAGAATTTTAAAACTTGCGCAGAAGGAACATACCATCTGCTAAATGTTATCGCGAAGGACCCGGTGGGATCCGTAATTATCCTGACCAGAAATGATTAGGCACTGTTAACAAACCTCAAGTTTTATAAAGGCAAGGGCAAGGAATGCCATGAAAGTGGAATCGAGTTTGTCGACCCTCAGTGCAAGCCGTCTATTTTCCTTGATTTTCTGGAACATATTTTCAATGCGTCTTCGC